>JANQZT010000022.1 GCA_030728325.1 Pontimonas sp. | reverse complement strand
CTCCAGGGGCACCCTTTGATGTCTCACCACATTCATGACATGTGAGAGATTCGGGCGACGACAGAGGGGGCTCTGGAGATTCGCCCTCATCACGAGCAGGAGACTCTGGAGCAGCTCCTCGATAAATGGAAGCAGGAAGGGACACCTCCAGATGCCACTGAGCAATGGCCAGCGAGAACACCACTGCCCAGCAGGTTCCCCGATCTGCACCAGGACGACACCGCGTGACGTATCTACTCGACACCGACACGGTGAGTTACCTGCTGAAGAATCAGCGGGGAGTGCTTGATAAAGCGTCGCGGGTGCCCTCTGATCGTTGGGCAATCTCCGCAATTTCAGCGTGTGAATTGGAGAGTGTTCGCGGCCCACGTCTCGCCGAGGGTAGCTGGAGGGCCCGAATCGAGCCGTTCCTGAGGGCCGTATCTATCCTGCCCTTCGGTGTAGAGGAGGCGCGCACAGGCGGCGAAATTACGCGTTTTCTGGCGGGTGAAGGTCTGAGCTCTGGGCCCTACGACATCCTCATCGCCGCGCAGGCGCTGGTCGCCGGTGCAACACTCGTGACCCACAACACTCGCCACTTTGACCGAATACCCCTCCTGAGACTCGAGGATTGGGCAGCAGAGTGAGAAAAAAAAGGTCATCCTGACCTTGAGGGCGACTCGTGCGAGCCGGCGTGGGATAACCCCCCAAAACCCTGCAAAGTCCTAGTTTTGAGGGGTGTGGCGTGCCGATAATTACGACGCCCCGGATGCTCCGGGCTCCTCACTCGATGGCCAACCCTGGTGGTCGAGTGATTTAGCGCACCAAGTCAGCGTGGGAGACCCCGACACAACACCCGTGAACCACGCCGCCATGGCCTGGGAGGGCTGGTGGTCAGAGATCGCCCAGCTAGGCGGGCCAAGCCCCCTGATTCATTTCCAGGATTACCCCGAGAACCGTGTCGATATTTCCCGTGGCCACCCCGGCGGTCTCGCCAGGTTCCTCGCCGGTTCCCCCACCCTGCTTGCCAACCTCATCCGGGACGACGTGGCGAGGCGCCCTTCCCACAAAGCCGCACTGCGGCTGGTGGACCACGCTCTGGAACTCAAGCACGCTCGGGGTCTGGAGACCCTCGAACTCGGTATTGGCCTCGTTGAGTGGACCCACGAGGGTGTCGACTACCGTGGCCCTCTGCTCATGCGCCCGGTGCGTCTGCGCCGCCGAGGTGCCGATATTGAGATCACCCTCAAGCGCTCCCGCGTGCGCTTGAACCCGGGAATTCAGAGGGCCTTCGCGGATCAGCTCCAGGTCAGTCTTGATGCGGCTGCCTTTGTGGCACTCACCGATGACGGTGGGGCGTTCAAACCCAACCCTGCCCTGGATCGACTGCGCGACCTCACCGCTCACCGCGGTGACGTCACCGTCCACGCCAGGTTGGTGATTTCGAGTTTCGGGGAACTCTCCGAGCCCATGCTCGATGACGCCAAGAACTTGCAGCACCCCATCCTGGATGCCCTCGGTGGGAACGACCACGCTATCCAGGAGCTACGGAACTCGCGGGTTCCCGTCGAGATCGTTCACCCTGACTCCAAACCCGCTGACACTGACCGCTCCATTGTGGATTCCGATAGCGAACAGGACGCTATCGTCCAGAACATTGTCGCGGGAAATTCGCTAGTCGTTCGGGCACTGCCGGGAACAGGTGCGACCCAAACAGTTGTCAATGCGCTGGGTGCACTGGTGTCGAAGCACAAGAGAGTTCTCCTGGTCACACCGCGCACTGCTACCAGCGACGCGATCAAAGATCGCCTCGCCCAGGTGGGGCTCCAGGGGATGGCGGTGGAACTCTCCAAACCCGCGAGAGACATCATCGCGTCCATCGGGCGCAATGAGAAAGCGAAAAAGCCCTCCCTCGGTCAAGTGGATCAGGCGTATGAGCGCTTGCGGAAAGTGATTCTCAAGTATCGGGAGGCACTAGCCAAGAAGGACGCCACTTTAGGTGTGAGCGCTCTCGAGTGCTTTACCCGGCTGGGAACTCTCTCATTGCGTGAAAGCCCACCGGAGACCACTGCACGCCTTGATGCCGAAGCGCTCGAGGCACTCTCGCAAGGCCTCGGCCAAGCAGCAGAGTTGCTCCGTCGTGCAGCAGAGCTCGGGGAGTTCAAATACGGGCCAGCGGATAGCCCGTGGTACGGGGTCACCTTCGCCAATGTTGAGGATGCGCGAAAGTCTCAAGAGCGCGCACGCCGTCTTTCCTCTGACGCTGTGCCGAGGCTCCTCGAGAAATTCCCACCGCTGCTGGAGCAAACACCGCTCCCCTCGGTGACCACGATCGGTCAGATGGGTGTTTTTGTTCACCTGCTGATGGATATGCGCGACACACTAGATCGCTTCCAGCCGAGCGTCTTTGATCGCTCTCTCAAAGACTTGATCACAGCAACGGGGCCCAAAGAGCTTGCCAAGACGATGCCCAGACTCCAGCGTCAGCGTTTGAAGGGCCTGGCTAAAGAGCACGTGCGTCCGGGTGTCTCGGTCCCCGACCTGCATGAGTCCTTGGTCAAGATCCAATCTCAGCGCGAGTTGTGGAACCGCTATGTTGACACCGGCCACCAGCCCAGTGTTCCCGCAGGTCTTGCTGATGTGCACGTGCTGGTCACCCAGATTGAGCAAGACCTTCAGGAGCTAGACCGCGTGCTCGGTCGCACCGGCAAAGGGGAGCGTCTCGCCGATATGCCCGCGCTGCAGATGCTGACTCTGTTGGAGGAGCTCGCCCAAGAGTCCGAAATTTTGCAAAGCCTGGAGCGTCGCCGAGAGGTGCAAGACCACCTCGAGCAGATGCACCTGGGTCCACTGGTGGAAGACCTCGCCACGCGCCACATTGAGGGTGACGCGGTTGCTGCCGAATTGGAGCTGGCCTGGTGGCGAGGAGCACTGGAGACAATCCTCGAGAAAGAGGAAGCACTGCTCGGCTCCGATAAAGATGTCCTCGTGCGCCTCGAAGCTGACTTCCGCCTCGTGGATGAGGCTCACGCCGGAGGCAACGCTCAACACCTTGCCTGGCAGCTTGCGGAGCGGTGGTCACTGGGCTTGATGGATTGGCCTGAGGAAGCCAAGGACCTGAAGAAAATACTCACGAACCAGACCGCGAGTGTTCACAGTCTGACCGCGCTCGCTCCGCACCTCACGAAAGCCCTCGCCCCGGTCTGGATTGCCACCCCCTACAGCGTGCACCGCATGCCCGACTCGCTCCGCTTCGATGTGGTGGTCGTGATGGATGCCGGTGCACTCAGTGTTGCTGAATCTGTGGGAGCACTTCGCCGCGCTCCCCAGGTGGTTGCTGTGGGCGACCCGGTATCTCAAACCCCCACCGATTTCACCCTGGGGGTCCGAGATGAGCGGGAAAACACTGCCCAAGACGGCGATTCTCGTCACGAAGATTCGCTCTATGCGACACTTGCTCCGCTGGTGCCCACCCTGTCGTTGACTAGGAGCTATCGGGCGAGTGGGGATGAACTCGCGCGCGTGGTGAACACGGCGTTCTATGGCGGGCTCCAGAAGACTATGCCGTGGGCAGGAAGCTACCTAGGTCACCCCTCCTTGGTTGTTGACCACCTGGAGGATGGCCATGGGATGCCAGACCCCCAGAGTGGCCTCGTCGAAGGCGTTGATGCTGAGGTCAACGCTGTGGTGGACCATGTGATTGATCACGTGGTGACCAGACCCACCGAGTCCCTCATGGTGTTGACGGCGAGCGCGAAGCACGCGAGCCGAGTCCACGAAGCAGTGTCGGTGGCAGCTCAGACGCGCAGTGAGTTGGCGAGCTTCATGACCTCTGACTCCACCGAGCCTTTCGTAGTGGCCACACTCGATCAGGCCCGCGGTTTCACCAGGGACCGCGTGATTTTCTCGCTCGGGTATGGACGAACCCCGCACGGTCGCGTGGTGAGTGACCTTGGTCCGCTCTCGAAAGAGGGTGGGGAGCGCCTGCTCGCAGGGGTCTTCACCAGTGCGAGGCGCCACCTGCGGGTGTTGAGTTGTGTTGCCCTGGAGGACCTGCGCGATGAGCGCCTGAGCCCGACGACCAGAGCGTTGGGTGATGTACTCCACCTCCTCGAGTCACCACAGTTGACGCCTGAGTCAAACTCTGAGCCTGACCCACTTCTGGTGGATCTCGCCAAGCGCCTTGAAGCGATGGGCATGAGTGTGGAGCTTGGCTACCGAGGAGTCATCCCCCTTGTGGCCCACTACGGTGGCTATTGCATTGCCCTGGACACGGATCAGTCACTCATGTCCATGCCGGTCCGAGAAGCACTGCGCGCACGACCCGCAGCCCTTGCTCGCTCCGGCTGGCACTATGTCCGAGCTTTTGCCCTGGAGCTCTTCACCACTCCCGATGCCGTAGCGGAGCGGATTGGCGTCTTGGTGGGTGCCCAGACTGACGCTCCGTCTCACTCTGATGGCGAATAAGTCCGAGGACGCGAGCCCTCCCGAAGTGAAAAAGGTGGGCCCTCGTCGTGTTCGGACAGAACCATCTGAGGGTCAGGGAGAGGAACCGGACCACGAAGGCCCTCACGATTCACGAGAGAACGATGACCGCCTGAGGGCGGACAAGCCGCCTCACTATTAGGTCGTAGTGGCCGCCGGAGTACTCGATGACTCCTTCTTGGGAGCTGCTTTTTTCTCCGCGGTGGCAGAGGAGGACTTCTTCGCCTCGGCGCGGGAATCTGTCCGGTAGAAGCCGGAGCCTTGGAAGGTCACACCCACCGCGGAGAAAAGCTTCCGCAACTTTCCGCCACACGCTTCACACGTGGTGAGGGACTCGTCCGTGAAATCCTGCACGATGTCGAAGGCGACATCGCACGCAGTGCAGCGGTAAGAGTACGTAGGCATGGGATTCCTTAGTCGAGGTTAGGCAAACGTCATAATACGCTCCGGCGTCACGACACCCTTAACAGGTTGGTCGTGCACCTCGCGCGGGACGTCCTCGACCACTTCGTGGTCGTACAGCACTGCGTAGGTGGGGGCTTCATTCTGCAGTGCGCCCAGGGCCCGATCAAAATACCCGCGCCCCCATCCCAAACGCATGCCATCTTTCGCAACCGAGGCTGCCGGGACAAAGATGAGATCCACCTTGCTCAGCACAATGGGGCCATAGACGGTGTTCTCCGGAACATCGATACCCAGGTGGTCCTGGATGAGCTCATCACCGGTCTCATAGAGCACCCAGTCCATGAGTCCATCCTCGCGAGCAGCAGGGACGAGAACCGCAATGCCCTCGCCACTCGCCCACTCCACAAAAGCCCGGGTAGGGGGTTCATCTTGTCCCGCCAGATAGCAGGCAACACGTCCAGCCACATATTGATCAACAATGAACTTCATGTTGGTCAGAAGCTTGTCGGCGGCGAGTTCACGCTCGAGCGGCGTCATAATGCGGCGTCTTTCGCGGATTTCCGCGCGCAAAGCGGCCTTGCTGGGATGTGCGGGCTCCGCCATTACCCCAGTGTAAGGCTCGGCAGTACGATATGGGGATGCCCATCAGCAAAGCAGTGATCCCCGCAGCCGGCCTTGGCACTCGCTTTTTGCCTGCCACCAAGGCGATGCCCAAAGAGATGCTTCCGGTTGTCGACAAGCCAGCGATTCAATACGTGGTCGAAGAGGCCGTCAATGCCGGCCTCCACGATGTCCTGATGATCACCGGGCGCAACAAGAATGCTCTAGAGAACCACTTCGACCGGGCGACCGAAATTGAAGCTCAGCTCGAAAAGAAAGGTGACAAACGTCGCCTGCAAGAGATTTTGCACTCGACGAACCTCGCCAACATGCACTACGTGCGCCAGCTTGACCCCCGAGGCCTGGGGCACGCCGTACTCCGGTCCCAAATGCATGTGGGGCAGGAGCCTTTCGCTGTCTTGCTCGGTGATGACCTGATCGACCCCCGGGATGTGTTGCTGGAGCGGATGATTGAGGTCCACGACCAAAACTTTGCCAGCGTCGTCGCCCTCATGGAGGTGGAGCCGAACCAGACGCACCTCTATGGCATTGCGACCGTGGAGGCAACCGATGCTCCCGATGTCGTCCGCATTACAGGCTTGGTGGAGAAGCCAGACCCGAAGGATGCTCCCTCCCGCCTTGCCGTCATTGGTCGCTATGTGCTCCAGCCCGATATTTTCCCAATCCTCGAGGCCACAGAGCCCGGCTCTGGTGGTGAAATCCAGTTGACGGACGCGCTCAACTCCCTGGCCTCCTCTGGTGTTGCCGGCGGAGTCTATGGAGTGGTGTTCACCGGTCGCCGCTATGACACCGGTGATCGCCTGGATTACCTGAAAGCCATTGTTCAGGTGGCTGCGTCGAGAGATGATCTGGGACCAGATTTTGTCGCCTGGTTGAAGACCTTCACTAGCTCCGTCTAATGGCGGCTCTTCCCACGCTCGAGCACCGATTGGTGACGCTCCGCGGTGTTCGCCTGCGTGATGCGAAAGCGATGGAGAAGGCGCTCGGGGACAACAGGGCATGGCTGAGCCCCTGGGAGGCCACTACTCCGCTGATTCGACCGAATAGTTTTGACGCGAAGTCCAGTATTCGCGGCCTTCTTCAGGCCGCGAAGCAGGGCAGTGCCCTGCCTATGGTCTTGATGCATGACCACGAGTTGGTGGGACAGCTCAATGTCTCGCAGATCACCTATGGTTCGCTCTCGTCTGCAACCCTCGGGTATTGGGTAGTGGAGAAGGTCGCTGGTCGCGGGCTTACCCCGGTGGCAGTTGCCCTGGCGACCGACTATCTGTTCTTTGAAAAGGGCCTGCACCGGATGGAGGTCTGTATTCGACCGGAGAACACATCATCGCTGAGGGTCGTCGAGAAGTTGGGTTTTCGCTACGAAGGTTTCCGCCGTCGCTATATCCACATTGATGGCAAGTGGGCGGACCACTTCTGTTTCGCTTTAGTCGTGGAAGAGGTGCCTTCCGGGGTCCTTGCTCGCTATGAAAAGGGTGCCGTTCCCCCGGGTGTGGCCACTATTCCTGAGCTGGACTGGGTGAAAGCCAGAAACCCGCTGTCTCTTCCCCCGCGCTAAGCATCGCGCGCCAATCCGGGGTTTTTGACACCAAAGCTCATACCCTAGAGCCCGTGGAAACGTCTGGCACAACCCTGCTGCTGCTTCTGGCAGCTGCCCTGTGGTTGGTGTACCTCGTTCCTCTGTGGCTGAAGCGCAGTGAGTACTACGCGACTGAGCGAAACGCAGCCCGTTTGGGCCAAACACTGCGCCTTTTGGCTAACACGTCGGAAGTGTCTGCGGAAATCAAGGCTGAGCTCGAAGCGCGCTCGATTGCTCGTAAAGAGCGTGAAGCACAACGCCAACTCCGAGTGATGTCCTCGCCAGTCTTGACCACCGCGGAGCGTCGTCGTCGCACCAAGCAGGTGTTCTCCTTGCTTTTGCTCCTCGGCGTTACCTCAGCTGTCACCGCGTACCTTGCTGCCTGGCCTCTCCAGGTTATTTGGGCATCCAGCACCATCAGCACGATCTCGTTTGCGATTCTCGGTCGCCTCAACCGCGTGACGAAAGCGGAGGCGGGCGCCGTTGCCCACGCTCGCGCAAGCTCCCCTGTTCACGTTCCTGTTGCTGCGGAAACAGCCTGGCGACCCCCTGCCTTGCCCGAGCCTTTGGCCAACAAAGTCGCGACAGAGGCAACTCCGTTGCCCAGCCACGATGAGCTCGTGCGCGCGGCCCGCGCCAAGGCTCTGGAGAACCGTCCCGAGGACTTCGCAGGTGAAGGTCTCGCAGTGGTGTCTCAGTTGGAGTCCCGCGAGGAAGCTCCCACCAAGAGGCTGGAGAAGCTCAACATTGATGAGGTTCTCCGCCGCAGGCGGGCTGTTTAGGACAGAGTCGTCTCTGGCCGCAG
>JANQZT010000021.1:3827-7886 GCA_030728325.1 Pontimonas sp. | reverse complement strand
GAGATGTAGGGGAACGGGTGAGCTGGGTCCACAGCGAGAGGCATGAGGACAGGGAAGATCTGTTCGCTGAAGAAATCATCGAGGGGTTCACGGTCGTTTTCACCCAGGTCACTCCACGATTCAATGTGGATGTCCTCAGCATCGAGTGCTGGCTTGATGAGGTCATGGAACGCCCTAGCGTGGCGTTCTTGAAGCTCGTGCGCCATGGCGGAAATGTCATCGAGGACCTGTTGGGGTGAGCGACCGGTGTTGGTAGGGACCGCAATACCGGTCATGATGCGTCGCTTCAGTCCTGCGACCCGAACCATGAAGAACTCGTCCAGGTTGCTCGCGAAGATCGCCAGGAAGTTGACTCTCTCCAGGAGGGGAACGTCAGGATCCTCTGCCAACTCCAGTACACGCTTGTTGAAGGCAAGCCAGCTGAGTTCCCGATCGAGAAACCGGTCGATCGGTAAATCATCAGTCGGGGGAATTAGCACATCATCGAAGTCATCCGCGAGGTCACCGCTGACGCCCAGGCTCACGTCATAGGCCGGATGGTTCTTCTCGTTCATGGGTGACATTGTGTCACCGATGGTCTCTAGACGGGGATCGCGAAGGTGAACTGTGGGTAAAGTGCCTACGCCTCGGAAGACTTCCTGGCTTCAGACTCTTCTTTTTCACGGACCTCGTCGGATGCTTCGGCCACAGTGAAGCGATATCCGACGTTTCGCACGGTCCCAATCAGGGACTCCATGTCTCCAAGTTTCGCCCGAAGACGACGAACGTGGACGTCGACAGTGCGGGTGCCCCCGAAGTAGTCATACCCCCACACTTCACTCAGCAGCTGCTCTCGGGTGAACACGCGTTGCGGGTGACCGGCGAGGAATCGCAGAAGTTCGAACTCTTTGAAGGTCAAATCGAGTGCTCGACCATTGACTTTGGCCTGATAGCTGACCTCGTCGATAGTGACTCCTGAGGCAGAAATCATCTGATCCTCGGAGTCTTTGCTCGACCTGGTGGTCAGGAGGCGAATACGGGCATCAACCTCACCGGGGCCAGCGTTGGAGAGAACAACATCGTCAAAGCCCCACTCACTGTTGAGTGCTGGCATTCCTCCCTCATTCACGGCAACCAGAAGAGCTGCGGAGAGCCCGGTGGTGGTCAAAATGCGGCACAGCGCTTTGGCTCCCGCCAAATCCTGGCGAGCATCAACCACCACAATGTCGGCGGTAGGCGCATTCACCAGGGCTGCGGGCTGAGCGGGGATTGTGCGCACGCGATGCGAGAGCAAACTCAGTGCGGGGAGGACGCTGGAGCCTTCGTCAGAGCTCAACACAAGGATGCTGGCCATGGGCCTTACCTCCCAGCTGTGTCATGACTACTGACCCCAGTGTAACCGGGCTCTACGATTGTGGTGTGGCGCATGTAATGAGCAATGTGGTTCCAGTCTGGGTTGTTACGGCCGTGGGCGTCGTGGTGGTGGGCTTGGTGGTCGACGTTGATGGACGTGTGGCCAGCATGGTCGCAGTCCTGGCGGCGTCACTGTTGATGGCCTTCATCGTGCAGGTGGTGGCCTACCACCGAGAGGGACTCGTGAGTCGTTTGTCCCTGGCGATAACCGGGAGTGTTCTGTTAACTGCTGTGGCTGCCGTGGTCTTTCAGGTACTGAGCGTCGTAGACTAAACACATGCTCCTCGCCATCGAAATCTTCTTTATTGGACTGCTCGTCCTGGCGTCGATTGCCATTGGTTGGGTTTCTTTCATCGTGTTGCGAAACCTCTACAAGGGCCAGCGATAATCGCGTGACGTCTGCTCACCCTGAGCACTCTGGCCCGACTAGGGCAGCCGGAGACTTTCTCCGTACACAGCGAGATGTCGCCCTCGGTAGGGCGGTCATCGCAGATGACCGCAGTGCCCTGATCACAGTCACTGGGCCTGACCGACTGACCTGGTTGAACAGCTTGATCACCCAGGAGGTGCTGGGTCTCACCCCTGGTCACACTGTTGAGTCATTGCTGTTGAACCCCCAAGGCCGAGTAGAGCATGCTTTCTTCCTCACTGATGACGGTGTGACCACCTGGCTTCTGGTCCCGGCCAAGGGAGTAGATGCACTCGAGTCATGGCTTCGCTCGATGGTGTTCCGGATGGATGTCACCCTCGAGCGACCAGACGATCTCCTCGTGCTGACCTCAACGTCAGAGGCTGTGCTTGAGGGCCTCACTGCCAGAGTGGTGTTCTCAGACCCTTGGCCTCGAGTGGGGGTTGGTTCCGTGGGGTATGCAGAGGACGTTCACCCAGGACACGACTGGGACCTTCTTAGTGCGGTGGTGTCCAGGGCTGACGTTGGGGCGTTGTCAGTTCCTACCGTGACACCCGATCACCTGGATGCGCTCTCTATTGCTGCTGCGAGGCCAACGATGATGGAGGTGGACGAGAAGACGCTTCCCCACGAACTTGATTGGCTTCGCACTGCAGTTCACCTCAATAAGGGCTGTTATCGAGGCCAGGAAGCAGTGGCGAAGGTTCACAACCTCGGACACCCTCCCCGCAGAATCACCCTGCTGCATCTCGATGGATCAGAATCCCTCCTGCCCTCGTCAGGAGACGAGGTGATGCTCGGAGAGAAGACTGTGGGGCGCATCACCCGTGCCGCATGGCACTACGAACTGGGTCCTATTGCACTGGCCATGCTGAAAAGGACCACGCCCGTGGAGGAAGTCCTTACGGTAAGCACTGGTGGCAGGTCAGTCGGAGCAAACCAGGAGGTTCTTGTTCCTATCGATGCCGGGGCCACGAGAGATATACCAAGGCTCGGACGACTTCGATAGGCCACGGGGTCTCACCCAGGTCTGATTGCTCACTAGGCTTAAACCATGCCTCACACTCTGATCTTGTTGCGCCATGGCCAGTCTGAATGGAATCAGAAGAACCTCTTCACCGGGTGGGTGGATGTTCGACTGACCGACCTGGGAATCACAGAAGCCAAGAGGGCAGGTGAGCTCCTCAAGGAGCACAACCTGCTACCCGATGTTCTCCACACGTCGATGCTCTCCCGCGCTATTCAGACCGCAAACTTCGCACTCGACACCGCAGATCGCCTCTGGATCCCGGTGAAGCGCTCCTGGCGACTGAACGAGCGTCACTATGGTGCGCTGCAGGGTAAAGACAAAGCGCAGACGTTGGCGGAATACGGCGAGGAGCAGTTCCAGTTGTGGCGCAGAAGCTTTGACGTTCCCCCGCCCCCGATTGACCCCTCTGACACCTGGGCGCAGCAGGGTGATCCCCGCTATGCCGACATCGAAGCTTTTGTCCCCAAGACCGAATCACTCAAGATTGTGATCGATCGGATGTTGCCCTACTGGTCCTCAGATATCGCGACCGATGTGGCGGTGGGGAAGGTCACCCTCGTTGTTGCGCACGGCAATAGCCTTCGCGGTTTGGTGAAGCATCTTGAGGGAATCAGCGATGACGACATCGCCGAGCTCAACATCCCTACCGGAATTCCGCTGGTTTATGAGTTAGGTGAAGACCTGAAGCCCACAGGTCCCGGCCGTTACCTTGACCCCGCAGCAGCGCAGGCAGGCGCTGCAGCCGTCGCTGGTCAGGGAAAAAAGAAGCGCTAGAGCTGAATGGATCCCGTTTGGGGGTTCCACTCACCCGTGGCGAGGTAGACCATCTTCTTGGCGATAGACACCGCGTGGTCGGCAAAGCGCTCGAGATAACGGGAAGCGAGAGTCGCGTCCACGGTGGTCTCGGTCTCCTGTGACCAAGCGTCACTGAGGACTGTCTCAAAGACAGACAGGTGCAAGGCGTCAACCTTGTCATCCTCATCGCGAATCTTCTGAGCCAAGTCGGTGTCACCGTTTTTCAGCAACTCCACCAGCATGTTGGCCATACCAATGTCGAGGGCACCCATCTCCTTGAAGGTGGGGCGGATGGTCTTGGGGACTACCTTCTCGGGGAAGCGGTAGCGAGCGAGCTGCGCCAGGTGCTCCGCCATGTCACCCATACGCTCGAGTGATGAGCTGATGCGCAAAGCGCTCACAACAATGCGGAGGTCTTTGGCGACGGGTGACT
>JANQZT010000021.1:0-3727 GCA_030728325.1 Pontimonas sp. | reverse complement strand
GAGCTGATGCGCAAAGCGCTCACAACAATGCGGAGGTCTTTGGCGACGGGTGACTGACGAGCGAGAATCGTGATGGCGTGCTCGTCAAGCTGAACGACGGCGTCATCAATCTGGTTATCGCGGGCGATGACGGATTCGGCCAGTGTCACATCGGACTTGTTGAAGGCTTCGACGGCGTCGGTGATGGACGACGCGACAAGTTCAGCGATGGAGATGAGTTGGTCTTGAACTTCGCGTAGTTCCTGCTGGAATAGATCGCGCATTATGCTCCTTGGTCGAGCGTGGTCGGTGTGAACTCAATCCCCCCACAGTTGGGTTAACAAACGGTGAGGCTTTGCTTAACACTCGCTCTGTGGGCGCCAGTTTAGCGCTCCACACTCTCGGTGAGCCCAAGCTCACGCCGTAGGCTAAGCACTTATGGAGCTGTTCTGGTCCTCTGGCTGGAGCCTGGGAATAGGCATCGCGTTAGGTATTGCCCTGGCGGGAATGGTGGTGCTCGCACTGCGGTGGCAACAGCGTGCGGAAACAGTTCTGGAACAGCCGGTGCCCGACGGTGTCGACACAGCCCTGGAAGTTATTGGTGCCACAGGAATTGTGTTGGATGCCGATAACCGGGTGCTTCGTGCAGCAAAGTCGGCCATCGAACTTGGTCTGGTGAAAGACCGAGACCTGACCTATGGGCCCATTCTTGACCTGGTCAAAGAGTCTCGACTCGAGGGTGTGCCACTCTCCCGGGAATTCGAGCTCAAAGGTGACTCCCCCGCAGCGCTCACCACTCACCTCCTAGTCCGGGTGGCACCACTGGGTCTGCGATTGATGCTCCTCGTGGCGGATGATCGCTCCGAGATGTATCGACTGGACGCCGTCCGACGAGACTTTGTCGCCAATATCTCTCATGAGCTGAAGACCCCGATTGGTGCGGTGTCACTGCTCGCAGAAGCCCTGCACTACTCCGCCGATGACCCGGAGCAGGTTCGCTCGTTTGCGGCAACTCTGGAACAAGAGGGTCACCGCCTGGCAGAGATGACGAACGACATCATTGAGCTCACCAGGCTGCAATCGTTGGGAACTATTGAGGATCCTGACCCCGTCCCGATTGACAGGGTTGTGGAGCAGGCACTCTCGACCAACAAGATTCTTGCGGAGAAATCCGACATCACCTTGGTTGCCTCCGCGAAGTCCGATGCCTATGTGATGGGGGATTTCTCGTCACTCGTGACCGCTGTTCACAACCTCGTGCGCAATGCTGTGACCTACTCACGGGGTCCCGGCCGCGTGGGCGTGGGAGTGAGTGTCAAGAACACAGTGGTGGAGATCTCCATCACCGATCAAGGCCAAGGCATCGCCGAGACCGACCTGGAACGTATTTTTGAGCGGTTCTACCGCTCAGACCCCGCACGATCTCGAGACACTGGCGGAACAGGCCTGGGCCTTGCCATCGTGAAGCACGTGGTGAACAACCACAAAGGCGAGGTGCGGGTATGGTCGCAATTAGGCAAGGGCTCCACCTTCACTATTCGGTTGCAGCAGGCTCCAGCCGATGCTCTCCTCGACGATGAGGGACTGGACGTTGTGCCACTGAAGGGGAGACGGAAGCCCGCCAGACCTGCCGAATACAGTGCGACCTCAGAAATTCCCCTAGTCGAGGTCGAGGATGACGACCAACACGAAACCCTGAGAGGGAGCGCATGACCAAAATCCTGGTGGTGGAGGACGAGAAGTCCCTCAGCGAACCGTTGGCGTATCTACTGAGACGAGAAGGTTACGAAGTCTCTGTCGTCGACAACGGGCTCTCTGCCATTGATGCGGTGGACCAGTCACCCCCTGATCTGATGTTGTTGGACCTCATGCTTCCCGGTCTTGCCGGCACCGAGGTCTGCCGTGAGGTGAGGAACCGCTCATCGTTGCCGATCATCATGTTGACCGCGAAGGACTCCGAGGTCGACATTGTGGTGGGGCTGGAGCTGGGTGCTGATGACTACGTGACTAAGCCTTACTCCTCCCGGGAGCTTCTCGCCCGTATCAAAGCGGTGCTTCGTCGTCGCTCGAGTGACCCCGACACTGGGGATGGTGTCCTGGACTACCACGACATCCACTTGGATTCAGATCGTCACCAGTTGCAAGTCCGGGGGGAGCCAGTCTCACTGCCACTCAAAGAGTTTGAACTCCTGGAGTTGTTGATGGTGAACGCCGGACGAGTTCTCACCCGTGGGCAAATCATTGACCGCGTGTGGGGGTCTGATTACTTCGGTGACACGAAGACGCTCGATGTGCACATCAAGCGTCTTCGCTCCAAGATCGAGGTGCACCCTTCAGAGCCGACCATCATCGTGACGGTCAGAGGCCTCGGATACCGCTTCGAGGCCTAGGGATTCTTTAAGGAACCAGGAGCTCGTATTCGGGCAGGGTTCCATCAAGGACGGGAACCAAGACGAGTTCGCCGGGGTTTTCCGCATACTGGAAGTAAATAGGGGCGAGTCCACCGGGGATCACATCTGAGCCCGAGAAGAGAACTGCTGCGCCCGGGTCATCTCCGACCCGCAACAGTGCTGGTTCACTGGGGACATCGATCGTCTTGTTGACCTGTGATCCGTCATCGGTGTATTGAACATTGAGGCTGACATCATTTCCGCCAGAGTTGACGACCGTCATGACGAGGTTGCCCTCGCCCGCATCGTTGGTGATCAGCATGATGTTGCGCAACGCAAGCTCGCCAATTTCTGTTCCGACACCGTCGGAGGGGTCGTAATCCTTCATGGTCGCAATTTCAGCGTTGAGAGTGCACCCGGTGGCTCCCAGAGCGACCGAGAAAGCGAGGGCAAGGGGCGCAAAAAGTCTGCGTCGCACGAAACATTCCTCCGAATTGAACGGGAGACCAAGGGCCTCAGAGTCACTCTCAGTGAAGCTAGACCCAGCCTACCGGATGGGCCCAGCCCGGGCTGAATCCCCGCGGTTCCTGGCCTAGAAGCCCTCAGAAGCTGGGAACTTCCTGTGGTAAACTGCTGTGTTTGGGAAAGGTTTACACGCATGCTGTTTGAAGTTGGCGAAACGGTGGTTTACCCCCACCACGGAGCGGCCACCATTGTCGAGGTCAAGAACCGGACAATTCGGGGCGAAAAGAAGATGTATTTGAAGCTCAACGTGAAGCAGGGTGACCTGACTATCGAGGTTCCCGCGGAAAACGTGGACCTGGTCGGCGTTCGCGATGTGATCGGCAAAGAAGGCCTGGACAAGGTTTTCGAAGTTCTTCGCGCTCCTTTCACCGAAGAGCCCACCAACTGGTCTCGCCGCTACAAGGCGAACCTGGAAAAGCTTGCCTCTGGGGATGTCATCAAGGTCTCCGAGGTTGTTCGTGACCTGTGGCGTCGTGACCAAGACCGTGGTTTGAGTGCCGGTGAGAAGAGAATGCTGGCGAAAGCACGCCAGATCCTGATTTCTGAGCTGGCGCTTGCCGAGAAGACTGACGAAGAGAAAGCTTCCACCGTTCTCGACGAAGTTCTCGCCTCCTAAGCGAGAGCGTCTAAGGCCCTGAGATGACCACCGCAGTCATCATTGTGGCGGCGGGAAGCGGAACCAGACTGGGTTCCGCTCTTCCCAAAGCATTTGTCTCAGTGGCGGGTGTGCCGATGCTTCAGCATTCGCTCACGTCTCTGTCACAGTGGGCTCGCTGGGACTCCCTCGTTCTTGTCGTTCCCGAGGGTTACGAAGCACCAGCTCGAGCATTAGC
>JANQZT010000020.1 GCA_030728325.1 Pontimonas sp. | reverse complement strand
CGAGAGTTTCGGCGAGGACTTTTTCGGCTTCGGTTTTATGCGCAGACTCTGGGTACCTGAATGACACGGACTCGAATTCAATCGCCGAACCACCCTGGCTCGTGGGGGCTGACTCTTCCGTCACCAAGTCAGAGTCGGTTTCACTCGGCAACGAGATGATTTCTTGGATGCGACCCAAAGCTCCCAGAGCTTGATTCACAGAACTAATTGCACCAAACGCCTGCCCCAGGGGCATGATCATCATGAAGAGGAAAAGAATAAAGGCGACTAAGTCAGCGACTGGGAGGGAACCGCTCGCAACCCTGAATCCACCAACTCCGAGAACGACAAGGAACGCGACCTGCAGAGCAATACCGGAGACGGGGACAACCAGAGCAGATATCTTCGCGACATCAAGACCGAGCTTCCAAGCACCCTCAGCATCCTTCTCGACGCTCTGAATCTCACGTTCCGTCGCGTTGGCGGCGCGGACTGTCCGCACGGCGCTGATGGCTCGCTCCACGCTGGAGGTGAGATCCCCCACCTTGTCCTGAGCTTTGCGACTAGCGACTCGAATTCGCCGGGACAGTGTGACTACTGCGGTGACCGCAATGCTGACAACGAGCGCTGTCAACAGGAAGAGGAATCCGTCGAGGTAAATCATGGCGGCAACGGCGCCAACAAAGGTGAGAGCTCCACCCACAGCCTCTACAAGCCCTTGTGTGAGGACGGCTCGAAGGAGTGTGGTGTCACTGCCCACTCGAGAGACAAGATCTCCGGTTCGACGCTGGTCGAACTCGGAGATGGGGAGATTGAGCATCCGGCGGACCAGTGCTTTACGAGAGGAGAGAACCACTCCCTCGCCTGTTCGTTGTAGCAGGTAATGGCGGAATCCCGACAATGCCGCGGAGGCCATGACCAGTGCCACAAGAATCCAGACCAGGTTGCCCAGAGGCTCCGCAGCTTCAACGACGGTGATGACCTGACTCACCACGAGGGGTTGAGCGAGCGTGGTGAAAGCTCCGGCAGTGCTGAGAATGATGACGAGGGTGAGAACCCGCTTGTGCTCCAGCAGAAAAGGCATGAGCTGACGAAAGGTGGCTCGTGGTGAACCATCGTCGGTGTCTCGATAGTTCATGCCGCGTCGACGTGAACCGAAACCCATACTCATGTGCGCTTCTCTCTGTTGGTCACTTACGAGTGTGCCCTATGGCAGGGGCTCCAGAGCTCGTGTTCGCTCCCCGATAAACTCCCACTGTGACCCAGGAGAAAGCTTCACGAGTGCTTCCCCAGCGGTCAAAGCTGGTGGGCGCCGCTCGCGTTCTGCGGATGAAGCTTGGTCAACTTCTGAGGGGGACACCCCATCCGGCTCCCGTGGGTCGCCCCGATTACTACACTCGCGAGTTGGACCACTCACTGTTCATTCGGGAGGCATCGGGTCTTCCTGCTCGATCGTTTGTTCCTGCTGGACACATCGAAGAGGACCCCAGGGATGTCGCTCGCCAGTGTTATTCCCGCTATGGCGTGTATCCACTGAACTTTTCCTACCCGAGTCCCAGGGTGCAGGCCGTGCCGGTGGCGCCACGACCACACTTCCTCTCCACCACTTATCCAGGAACTCCTCATTCGTTTACCAACTGGGAGGACTATCTCGAGGAGTACAGAGGCTCCTATTTCGCGCTCTCCACCAAGAAGGGCGGGTGGGATACGTTCCGGCACCTCGAGATTGTCTTTTCTGGAGCCATTCCCCTGATGCCAAGCCTCGGACAGTCTCATCCCTATGCTCTTGCTCATTACCCGAAACTCCTGTTGGCGTCAGTTCTTGATTCCCTCATCGCAGAGGGTCCAGCACTTCCCGATGATGGCACCCGCGAATTTCTGGCCCAATGGTCACGGGATCACCTCACCACCCACGCGATGGCTTCCTACTTGGTTGACGTCTCGGACATGTCGACTGATCGGGTCCTGTTTCTCGATCAATCGCTCGCGTCCCGCACCGATTATTTGAGTGCGTTGACGTTTATTGGTCTGAGCGAAGTGCTGGGGCCACAGCTAGTTGCGGCATATGAGCCTTCTTACCTTTTCGACGATTACAGCGGTGATACCTCTCGCTTCTATGGAAAAGGTTTTGGATACACGAGATCTATTCCGAGCGCGCTTCGCAGCACAGAATCCCTGCCGATTGATGCTCCAGTGTCAGAACTACTCGAGATGGCGAAGAGCTCGTCCGCCATTGTGGTGGGGAACTATGACGCCAATCGCGAGTTAGTCGGGGATCTCCTCACTGCAGGCATCCCTCCACACAATATTGTGTGCGTGCTCGGGTCAGACCTTCCCCCGGATCGCTCACTGCTTCGCGATATCCGGCGAAGCGGGATGACCTTCTTTGTGCGGGAGTTCGCTTCCTAGCGAAGCCCCTTCAGGACAAGGGCGGTGTGAAGGGCGGCTTCCGCCGCCTCCGCTCCCTTGTCTTCAGACGAACCAGGGAGCCCTGCTCGGTCTAACCCCTGTTGCTCATCATCGAGGGTGAGAACTCCGAAACCCACAGGTTTACCTGTCTGGAGGGCAACATCGGTGAGGCCTGTCGTAGCGGCAGAGGATACATACTCAAAGTGTGGGGTTCCGCCTCGAATAATGACTCCGAGTGCCACCACAGCATCAGCCCCGTTCTCTAGCGCCGCCTTAGCGACCACGGGAAGCTCAAAGGAGCCGGGAACACGCACAATCGTGCTGGCTGCTCCCGAAGCGTCCAGAACGCGAGTGGCACCAGCGACCAATGCTTCTGCGATTGTCTCGTGCCACATTCCGGCGACGATGGTCACCTTGAGGCCTTCTGCTCCGCTGAGGTTGATGGCGGGTGCTCCGTGACCACTCATGGCGTTAGTCCTTCTTTCGGGATGGTGATGGCGCCGGTGGCGAGCTCACCCGGTAGGTGGTGCCCCATACGGTCGCGTTTTGCTTCGAGGTACGCAGTGTTGACTTCTCCCACTCCCACCACGAGAGGTTCGAGTGAGGTGACTGTGATGCCGTGCTGCTCCAGCTGACGGCGCTTCTCCGGGTTGTTCGAGAGCAGCCGCACTGAGCCAACGCCCATGTCCGCAAGGATGGCTGCGGCAGCGCCGTAGTCTCTGGCGTCTGCGGGGAGACCCAAGGCGAGGTTGGCGTCCAAGGTGTCGAGCCCCAGCTCTTGAAGCCGGTAGGCGCGGAGTTTGTTGACGAGTCCAATGCCTCGTCCTTCGTGGCCGCGGAGGTAGATGACGATGCCACCCTCTTCATTGATGCGCTCCATGGCAGCCTGGAGTTGTGGTCCACACTCACACTTGAGTGACCCCATAGCTTCGCCGGTCAAGCATTCTGAGTGCAGACGCACCAGCATGTCGTCATGTGGCTCACCAGAGACAATGGCGATGTGGTCTGCTCCTGTGGCGCGATCCCGATAGGCACGAAGATCAAACGTTCCATGTTCGGTGGGAACACGAGTCTCGACTTCAAAGATCACGCGCTGGTCAGCAACGGGACGATGACGGGGGACTCGAAGGTCAACCCCATCGGGGTTGTCATCGATTTCTTTGATGAGCTGAGCAATGGTGACGACCGGGATGCGCTCTCGCTCGCCCATCTCCAAGAGTTGTGGGAGGCGTAATAGCTCTCCGTCATCACCGACAACTTCACCAATCACGGCAACGGGTTCGAGCCCGGCCAGCTGCATGAGTTCCACGGCAGCTTCCGTGTGTCCGGCGCGCTCTCTCACGCCACCGGGGGCTGCTTTCAGCGGAACAATGTGTCCTGGTCGAATCAGGGACGAAGGAGTCGAGCCAGGGTCAGCAAGGACGCGGAGTGTGCGCGTCCGATCGGACGCGCTAATACCGGTAGTGATTCCCGTTGCTGCATCAACGCTGACCGTGTACGCGGTCTTTCGGGGATCCTCGTTGTCGGCCACCATAGGCGGGAGGTTGAGGGTGACAGCCTTGTCGGCGGGCATCGGTGCGCACAAATAGCCTGACGAATGCCGGATGGTGAACCCCACCCACTCTGGCGTGGCGAGCTGTGCACTGAGAACGAGGTCACCCTCGTTCTCGCGAGCCTCGTCATCGACCACGATGATGGGTCGACCAAGACGCAGGTGCTCCAACGCCTCCTCGATGGTGCCAATACTCATGATGATGCTCCATCCATGGCGAACTCTCGAAGGCGGAGGACATGGCGGGCCAGCACATCTGTCTCTACATTCATCAGATTTCCCACCTCTGCCTCACCGAGTGTGGTGGCAACCAAGGTTTCTGGGATAAGGGAAACCTCAGCCCAGTCTCGCCCGACCGCCGAAACAGTGAGCGAGACGCCATCGAGAGTGATGGATCCCTTGTGTGCCACCAGCGGAGCAATGTCGTCTCTCAGAGAGAAACGAATGACTCTCCACTGGTCTCCAGGTCGAACCTCTATGACCTCAGCAACGGCGTCTACGTGACCTTGAACGATGTGGCCCCCGAGTCGGTCCCCGACTCGGGCAGCGCGCTCCAGGTTCACTCTCTTGCCGGGCTTCCATACGCTGGCAGCCGAGTGAAGCAGTGTCTCCTTCATGACGTCGGCGCGGAAAGACGAGGAGGTGTGGTCGATAACGGTCAAGCACACACCACTAATGGCGATGGAGTCCCCGTGGGACACATCTTCGAGCACTGTGTGAGCGGCAATCTCGACGATTGCACCATCACCGCTGTCCGCGAGGGAGGTAATGGAGCCAATTTCTTCTATGAGCCCAGTGAACATCAGAGGCTCCCTTCCTGTTGAGGTCGTGCGGTGAGGACAATGTCCTCACCCAAGCGTTGGATGTATGTGATGGACAGGTGGTGGGCGTCGGCCATTGTTGATACACCGAGATCGGTGATGGCGAGGTTGGGTCCCCCCAACAACATCGGCCCCATCGTGATGTGGAGCTCGTCCACAAGGCCTTCTGCCAGGAAAGCGCTGGCCAGTGTTGCGCCACCCTCGACATAGACGCTGCGGATGTCTCGCTCACCTAGTGAGGTCAGCAGCGCCTGAACATCATGGTCACTCACGTGTTCGAAGCCGCCGGGGTGCTCCCGAATCAGGGCATCCTGGGGAACTTCCCGATGCCCCATCACGATGGCGAGGGGTTGGTGAGGATACAGATCACCCTCGGGCGTTCTGGCCGTGAGACGCGGATTGTCCACGAGCACAGTGTTGATACCCACGATGATGGCGTCATGTTCGGAACGATCACGGTGGACTTTCGCCCGCGTTTCCTCTCCGGTGATCCACTGGCTTGTGCCATCAGCGGCTGCAGTTCGACCATCGAGGGACATCGCCCACTTGAGCGTCACCCAAGGACGAGACGCTGTGACGGAATGCAACCAGCGCTCAATCAGTGCCTCTCCCGCTGACGCCTCGACACCAGCGATCACCTCTATTCCGGCGGTGCCTAGCAGCTCGGCTCCGCCTCCTGAGGCGGCTCCTGGGTCTGAGACGGCGTAGACGACGCGAGCAATTCCAGCTTTCAGGAGAGCCTCGGCACAAGGACCTGTCTTGCCGGTGTGGGCGCAAGGCTCCAGGGTCACCACGGCAGTCAAGCCTTCTGCGGAAAGACCAGAGTGAGCGAGGTTTGTGAGCGCCATGATTTCTGCGTGGGGGGTTCCAGAGCCCTCATGCCAGCCCTCAGCGACGATGGTGTTAGACGAATCCAGCAGGACGCAGCCCACTTGGGGGTTTGGTCCTGTGCGCGGACCCGTCGTTGCAAGCTCCAGGGCACGCTTCATAGCCGCTTGATACTCAGCGGGTGAAGAAGTGGCCATGGTCATCCGGTCTGGTCCCTTGTGTGGGTCGCTCCGGGAAAGGCAACACAAAAAGCGGTGGCAAAAATTCCCACCTCAGTTTCACGTCTCCTACCATCCGGACTTTAACCGTCGGTCTGGGAGTTTCACCCAGTCAACCGCCAACAGATTGCTCTGCAGTCGGGTCGCGGACTATCACCGCCGGCTCAGATTTTCACTGACCCCGGAGCACGTTTACTAAGCTTCACTATACGGTTTTTGGCTGAAAATTGTAGCCCCCAAGGGAATGAGGACATCACAATGGCGCCTCATATCATCGCGATTGATTCAGGAACAACCAGCTCGAGAGCCATCATCTTTTCGCATGACGGTGAGATTGTGTCCTCCAGCCAGCGCGAACACGAGCAAATCTTCCCTCAGGCCGGATATGTGGAGCACTCACCCGAGGAAATCTGGACCAATGCCCGGGAAGTGATGGGTGAGGCTCTCTCGAGGGCTCAACTGACTCGTCACGATATTGCGGGTATTGGGATTACGAACCAGCGTGAGACCGCAATCATCTGGAACCGGAAAACCGGGAAAGCAATCCACAACGCGCTGGTGTGGCAGGACACCAGAACGCAAGACATCGTCGATGCAATGGAGGCGTCACTCGGAAGCGAGGCGTCCAGGGCCAAGACAGGACTGCCCCTTGCCACCTACTTCTCTGCCAGCAAAATTGTCTGGATTCTCGATCATGTGGAGGGTGCGAGAGCGGCCGCGGAAGCAGGAGAACTTGCGTTTGGAACACCTGATACGTGGTTGTTGTGGAACCTCACGGGGGGAATCGATGGGGGAGTTCACGCGACCGATGTGACCAACGCGTCACGAACCCTCCTGATGGACCTTCACACCTGCACCTGGGATCAGGGTCTTTTGGATGCGTGGGGTATCCCCGCGTCGCTCCTGCCCGAGATTCGCTCGTCCTCAGAAGTTTTTGGGCACGCCCACTCTTCTAGCTTGTTGCGCGAAGTTCCCATCGCCGGAATCCTCGGTGACCAGCAGGCTGCCACCTTTGGACAAGCCGCCTTCGACAAGGGCGAATCCAAAAACACCTATGGCACGGGAAACTTCCTCATCGTCAACACGGGAGAGGAGCCCGTGACGTCGCAGAACGGGCTTCTCACCACGGTCGCCTACCAGTTGGGTGAGGAAGCCCCTCGCTATGCCTTAGAGGGCTCTATCGCCGTCACAGGGTCTCTTGTGCAGTGGCTGAGGGACAACCTGGGGATTATTTCTGACGCCAAGGAGGTGGAGGCGCTTGCCGCCAGTGTTCCCGATAACGGTGGCTGTTACGTCGTTCCTGCGTTCTCAGGCCTCTTTGCTCCTTACTGGCGCTCGGATGCAAGAGGAGTGATTGTGGGGCTCACCCGGTTCATCAACAAAGGTCATATAGCTCGAGCAGCCTTGGAAGCCACGGCCTTTCAGACCCGGGAAGTTCTTGATGCCGTGAACGCCGATGCTGGGGTCGACCTCACCGAGCTCAAGGTGGATGGGGGCATGGTGAAAAACGAGACCTTGATGCAGTTCCAGGCAGACATCTTGGGCGTTCCGGTGGTGAGGCCACTAGTGTCAGAGACGACCGCCCTAGGTGCCGCTTATGCGGCGGGGCTTGCGGTCGGTTTCTGGAAAGATCGTGAGGAGCTCCGTGGCAAGTGGAGTGAAGACAAGCGCTTTGTTCCGGCTATGTCGGAGGACGAACGCGAGGAGAAACTCCGACTCTGGAAGAAAGCCGTTACCCGAACCTTCGACTGGGTCGACTAGAGGCCTAGGCTCTGCCCATTCCGCGATAGCGGAAGCCGGCAGCTTTCCAGGCGTTCGCATCGAGGCAGTTCCTGCCATCGACTACGAGTTTCTGGGCCATGAGCGCACCGATGGTTGCGGCATCTTCCTCTTGGAAAACTTTCCATTCGGTGGCAATAACCAGGGCGTCCGCTCCGGTGACCGCAGCGTGGTGATCGGCGGTGGTGGTGAGGGATGCAGAGAGTCCTGCACGTTCGACACGCGCTTGTGCCGGCTTCCAACCCTCTGGGTCTGCAGAGACGACGGTGGCACCTGCCCTCGCGAGTGATTCGGCGATATCGAGAGCAGGGGAGTCACGAATGTCATCTGAATCCGGCTTGAACGAGATTCCCCACACTGCGATGGTTGTGCCCGACAGCTCTCCGAGCTCCTCTGCGAGCACATCTACGACGCGAGCACGCCTACGCAAGTTGATGTCATCGACGTCCTTCAGGAACGACAGCGCTTCACCCACTCCGAGCTCTTCCGCTCTGGCAACAAAACCTCGGATGTCTTTGGGGAGACACCC
>JANQZT010000019.1 GCA_030728325.1 Pontimonas sp. | reverse complement strand
GGTCGCCGCACTCTGGCCGAAGGCCACCGAATTTGGTTTCCCCAACGAAATGGAGGCCTTTGGTCTGCAGTTCGGTCACGGCTTGGGATTGGGCCTGCACGAGCGGCCCATCATCTCTCGTCTCAACTCGATGTCACACCCTGTTGAGATCAAGGCAGGAATGGTGTTTGCGTTGGAGACCTATTGCCCCGCTCCGGATGGCATCTCTGCTGCCCGAATCGAAGAGGAAGTCGTTATCACCGAGACGGGAGCTCAGGTTCTTACCCGATTCCCAGCGCAAGAGCTTTTTGTCGCGAATCCCTACTAGGGGCTCACTGACGGGTCTTGCTTAGGCTTGCCCTGCCGCGACGAGGAGTGCCTTGTTCTCCCATGACGGGGTGAGCTCACGAGATTCGATGCGTTTCGCGATGTCAAGAATGGCCTGATTGACCGGTGTTGGCATCCCGATATCGAGGCCCTTCTTGACGACATAACCGCTGAAAGCGTCGAGCTCTGCTCGACGGCCCTTATCCCAATCCTGGAGAACCGCGACCCGCGTCGTGGGCTGTGAGAACCTAGCCAGTACTGCGTCGAGCAAATCCAGGGCGTACTGATTGGAATCGGGCACGTCCGAGGCTGCAATACCCAGCGAGGGCATGAATGTCACACCGAGAGCCTGAGCAACGGCATATGCCTCACGGGAGGCTTGATCCATGGCGGCGCGAACTTCCGGATCATTAGCGGCTTCCATCAGGGGCGCTCCCAGAATGCCGGAGGGCAACATCTCTGGAATGTTGGCCAGGAGCTTCATCCATTTCGCGGAGCGGATGTCCTCAGTAATTTCAACCTGTGCGGCATGGGACAGTAGCTCGTGGACCTGCTCCACTCGCTTCGTGACAGGACCGTCCAGCGAACCGACCGCGAGCCAGGTTCCCTCCCTGGTGACCTCGCGATTAACGAGGCCAGGCTCTGGCATGTTCGCAGCAATTCCCACGACACAACCCACGGTGCGCTCGGGTCCCAAGATTTCTGAGACCTCGTCAATTGTCATACCGTTTTGGGTCCCGACAAAGACAGAGTCCGCAGTCATCAGTGGCTTCATCAGCTCAGCGACCCACCGGGTGTCATAGGACTTCACCCCACTGAAGACGATGTCAAAGGGTTCATACAGCTCAGCAATCTGAGAGATGTGGAGGGGGTGAAAGCGAGTGTGTTCGGAACCACTGGGCATGTTCACCGTTAGTCCGGAGGAGCGAATCGCCTCGACATGTGAGGCCCACGGATCAATGACGGTGACGTCGACCCCGGCGTTGATCAGGTCAGCGCTCAAGGAGGCTCCCACAGCACCTGCTCCACAAAAGGCAACTCTCATGGTGTTCTTCCTAACTCTTGTTCTGGTTGAGGGTGATTTCAGCCACAGCTGACCAGTCTTTGTCCGCGAGATCAGGGTCAGCCATTGCAGTCTCGAACAGTTCGCGCAGGAGAGAACTCGTGGGAAGTGAGATACCGGCCGTTTCTGCTGCGGCCTCGGCGAGACCCAAGTCCTTGAGACCTAGCTCCAGCGAGAATGCGGCCGGGGTGTAGTTCCGCTCGGCGATCAGGGTGCCATACCCCGTGAACACGACCCCACCAAAGAGGGTTGAGGTCAAGACCTCAACAAAGTCTGAAGGCTTCACGCCGGCTGATGTCGCTATCGCGATGGATTCCGCGAGAGATTGGAGGGCATGGATGATGCTGTAGTTCACCGCGATCTTGACCACGTTGGCGGTGTGGGGGAGCTCACCCAAGGGCCACGTTTTGGTTCCCATCGCATCAAACAGTGGTTGCACCAGAGCAATGTCGTCGGTCAAACCGGCGGCCAAGATGTTGAGACCGCCGGAGGCGGCGACGTTCGGCCTGCCCAGAACCGGTGAGGCCACATAGCCGTGTCCTGCCTGTTGGAACCGCGCGCTGAGCATCCGCGCCATGTCGGGGCTGACCGAGGCCATGTTGGCGTGGACGATTCTGTGTGAGGGCAGATTGTCCTCACACAGAACGGCATCCACCGCGACATCGTTGGCAAGCATGGAGACCGAGAGATCGGCAGCCAGTGCCTCAGCCGGTGTCTCCACTGCGGTGGCGCCGTGCGAAGCGAGCTCGTCCCTCGGGCCCGCGGAGCGGTTCCAGGCAACGACATCGTGTCCGGCGTCGATTAAGCGTCGAGCCATCGCCTGGCCCATCGAGCCCAGCCCCAGGAAGCCTACCCGCGCCATCGTTATGCCTTCCAGACCGTCTTAAGGTTACAGAACTCCCTAATTCCAGGGGCTCCAAGTTCGCGACCAAATCCAGAGTCCTTCACGCCTCCAAAAGGAAGCTCGGGGTAGGAGATGGTCATGCCATTGACGAACACAGCCCCTGCTTCGATGTACTTGATGAAGAACTCGGTATCGCTGTCGTCCTCGGTCCAGAGTGCTGAGGACAAACCGAAGGTGGTCTGGTTCGCGATCTCTGCCGCCTCCTCACGAGAGGACACTTTGTAGACGCTTGCGACGGGTCCGAACGCCTCCTCCATGACCAATCGCATACCGGGCTTCAGATCGTCGACGATGGTCGGCATATAGAACCATCCGGGCATATCAGGAGCCTCACCCCCGGTGAGGATTCGCGCGCCCTTGTCGCGTGCGTCGTCCACCAGGTCAGCAATTTCCTGGCGCCCACGCTCGGTGGCCAAAGGGCCGACCTGTGTGGCGGGGTCTAGCGGATCGCCGACTACGAGTGCGGACATTTTTGCCACAAACATCTCGACGAATGCGTCGTAAATGTCTGCGTGCACCACGAAGCGCTTGCCCGCGATACAGGACTGTCCGTTGTTGCTAATGCGCGCGTTGACCGCCACGGTCGTCGCCTTATCGAGATCAGCAGAGGGCATGACGATGAAGGCGTCGGATCCGCCGAGCTCCATCACTGCAGGCTTGATGTGCGCACCGGCCTGAGCGGCCACAGCGCGCCCAGCTGGCTCAGAGCCCGTCAAGGTGACGGCCTTGATGCGGCGATCTTCGAGCAATCCAGCGATGGGGCCAGCACCGGTCAGAATCGTGGTGAAAGAACCGTCGGGAAAGCCAGCACGGGTGAAGACGCTATCGAGGTACAGGGCCGAGTGCGGGACGTTGGAGGCGTGCTTGAGGAGACCGGTGTTGCCTGCCATCAAAGCCGGAGCGGCAAAACGGATGACCTGCCACAGCGGGTAGTTCCAGGGCATGACCGCGAGAACGACTCCCAGTGGCTGGTAGTGCAGATACGCGGAGGACGCGTTGACGGCACTGGGGTCTTCCAGGGGCTCATCGGCGAGGAACTTCTCGGCATTGGTGGCGTAGAAGCGCATGTTTTTGGCGCATTTCAGGACCTCAGCCTCGGCCTGAGCGATGGGCTTGCCCATCTCAATGACCAGCATTTTGGCTAAGTCTTGGACCTCAGACTCCATGATGTCTGCGGCCTTCTTCATCCACACGGCTCGCTCGGCGTAACTTGTTTCTCTCAGAGCCTCAAAAGCGCTCTGAGTTTTCTGGACTCTCGCCTCAACCTCGTCGGCCGTGTGTTCAGCAAAAGTTTCAATGGTTTCGCCGGTAGCGGGGTTAACAACTGCGATGGTCATTGTGTTTCTCTCTATTCCTGGTCGGGGTCGGTATCGGGGAAAATTTCGGGGTGTCGCTCGAGGTTCACTCGAGTGCGACGGATGTGGATGGCCACAATCTGCTCAGCGAGCTTCATATCTCCATCCCGCAGAGCGCTCACCAGCATGTGGTGGTCGTCGTGGAAGATTCGCATGTGTTCCTGATCCACCAGCCCTGTGTAGGCGCGTCGATAGGGTTGCGTGGTGTTCCAGAGCCTTGTGACAAGGTCCCGCAAGACATACGTTCCTTCGGCTCGATAGGTGGCGAAGTGAAATTGACGATCGAGTTCCAGAAATTCCTCGATGTCGTCTGACGCCTCCATCTTCCGGGCTAGGCCATCAAGAGTGAGGATGACCTCGTCGGTCAGATGCTCCGCCGAGTGTCGCAGTAGCAGAGGCTCAAGGCGCTCTCTCGTTTGATACACCTCCGAGCACTGGGCCATCGTCAAGCTCTGTACCCATGCTCCAGTGTTGGCGACGAGTCGCACCAGGCCCTCAGATTCGAGCTGACGGAGCGCTTCTCGTACCGGAATCCGTGAGCCACCGTATCGCTCGGCGAGTTCTTCCTGCACGATCCGCTCGCCGGGTTGGTGCTCACCGGAGAGAATGGCGCGTCGCACAGCTTCAGCGATTCGTGCGCTCGCGGAGCCATCGCGGGTAGTGGGAGTGACCTCAGCCATGGGCTAGTCAGCCGGCCTTGTTGGGTTCCACATCACGACTTCGCTTTCAGCTTCATACGCCTTGCCATTGGGGTAGCTGACCAATTCACACTGCATTCCCCACGGCGTCAAGAAGTAAATCCAGCGCTGCCCTGCAGCGCCCTGCTTACTGATAACAATATCGCCCAAGACCTCGACACCTTCTGACCTGAGGTAGTCGATAGCGAGGTCAAGATCGTCAACGTAGAACGCGAGATGGTGTCCGCCGAGGTCGGAGTTTCGGGGCTGGGATGCTGGCGGCTCGGGAGTTGTCCACTCGAAGATCTCGAAGTTAGTCCCATGTCCGCAACGGAAGTGGCGGTTCTCTTTGATGACCGACCGGGGGTGAACATTGAGTTGTTCTTCCATCCAGTCGTCCTCGCGCTCAAAGGGACCGAGCGCATAGACGCGTTGGCAGCCAATGATCTCCACAAAGAAGCGTTCCGCTTGGTCGAGGTCTGGCACCGTGAAGCCGATGTGATCGGTTCCCCGCATTCCCGGTAAGGGCATGTCCCAACTCCTCTGTGGTGGACTGATTGCATCCAGTATGGTGCTTTTCTCGACATATTTCCACCCATTTTTCGGTAAAAGAGGTGACATTGGATACTATATGGTGTACCGTGGCGTCAATCCCAATGAGGGGATATGCGCGATGGCACCACGCGCACGACACGGAAGAAGGCCACTGTGGCGAAAGAAAAGAAACTCCTCCCGCTGGAGCAGTGGGTAGAAATCAGCACCGAAAAATCTGACTGGGATAGCGCTGACCCCTCCCTGCTGCACACCATGCTGGTGCAGCTCCACCTCATCCGTGCCTTTGAAGAGACAGTTCTCGAACTCGCCGGAGAGGGACTCGTCCACGGACCTGCTCACTCGTCCGTAGGCCAAGAAGGTGGAGCAGTGGGCTCCATAGTAGGTCTTCGTGCCACAGACTCCATCAACGGTTCACACCGTGGGCACCACCAGTTCCTGGCCAAAGCGCTGGGCTATGTTGCCCCGCAGGGCCTTGACGCTTCACGCCCTGTTACCCCCGAGATTCAGGGAGTACTGCAGAAGACGCTGGCAGAGATCCTCGGGCTTGCCCAGGGATTCTGCAAAGGCAGGGGCGGTTCCATGCACTTGCAGTGGCGCGAGGCTGGGTGTCTTGGCACAAACGCGATTGTGGGCGGTGGTGTACCTCTGGCCGCTGGGAATGCGTGGGCGCAGAAGCATTCCCACACCGACGATCTGACGGTCACCTACTTTGGTGATGGCGCCGTCAACATCGGCTCGGTGCTGGAGAGCATGAACCTCACCGCGGCGTGGGATATCCCGTTGGTGTTCTTCATCGAAAACAACCTTTATGCCGTCTCCACCACTGTGGAGGAAGCAACTGCCGAACCTCGTCTCTCGGGTCGTGGGGTGGGCTTCGGTGTTCCCTCGCTGCGCGTTGATGGCATGGACCCCATAGCTGTTCACCTCGCGATGCAGAAAGCCGCCGATATTGCGCGATCTGGGAAGGGTCCCGTCGTGGTGGAGGCTGAGGTTTATCGCTTCTTCCACCAGAACGGCGCTTTCCCAGGGTCAGCTTTTGGCTACCGGAGTAAAGAAGAGGAAGCGGCCTGGCGTGAGCGTGATCCGCTCACGCGGATGGCGACCGAGATGATCTCTCGTGGCCTCATCACCCAAGACCAGGTCGATGGTGTGCGTCTCCAGGCTCAGACCGCGATGTCGAGTGCTGCAGCCGAGTTGGTGGAGCAGGACCCCGACGGAAAAGCCGGGGTGCGACGCATTAAGCCGGACCTGTGGCCAAGCCCCGACTTCGTCAATGTCGGTGTTCGAGGCGATTTGATGGAGCTCTCGGGTGCCAAGACTGTGGAAGCTTCTGAGTATCAGGGCGCCACAGAAAGCGTCCGTTTTGTGGATGCCGTGGCGGCGGTCATGGATCGACGCATGGAGCTTGACCCGAGGATTGTGCTTCTGGGTGAGGACATTCACCGTTTGAAGGGTGGCACCAACGGTGCGACTAAGGGACTGGCCGAGAAGTACCCGGGTCGCGTGCTGGGAACCCCGATTAGCGAGAACGCCTTTGTCGGGCTCGGGGGAGGAATGGCTCTGGACGGCCGATTCCGCCCTGTTGTCGAGTTCATGTACCCAGATTTCCTGTGGGTTGCTGCCGATCAGGTGTTCAACCAGATCGGTAAGGCACGCCACATGTTTGGCGGGGAGTCACCGGTACCCCTGGTGCTTCGAACCAAAGTGGCCATGGGAACCGGATACGGGTCCCAACACTTGATGGATCCTGCAGGAATCTTCGCCACAGCTCCCGGCTGGCGAATCATGGCTCCCTCCACTGCCCACGATTACGTCGGCATGATGAATGCTGCGTTGGCCTGTGAAGATCCCGTGCTTGTCATCGAGCACGTGGATCTCTACGGGAGCAACGGTGAGATTCCCTCCGGCGACCTTGATTACCAGATTCCCTTTGGGGCAGCACGAATGGTCCGCGAGGGTTCTGAACTCACTGTCCTCTCCTATTTGTCGATGGTCGAGAAATCGCATCAGGCGATTACCCAGACGGGGATGGACGCAGAGCTCATCGATCTGCGTTTCCTGGACCAAGCAAGCGTGGACTGGGCGAGCATTGAGGCCAGTGTCACGAAGACGAACGCCGTCATGATTGTGGAGCAAGGCGCCCGAGGCACCTCCTACGGAGGATGGCTTTCGGATGAAATCCAGCGCCGGTTCTTTGACCACCTGGATCAGCCCGTCCTTCGTGTCAGTGGGGGAGAAGCCTCCCCAAGTATCTCGAAGGTTCTCGAGGCAGCCGCGATCGCCGGCGTCGAGGACATCGTCGCTGGTCTCGAGCAGGCCCGCGTGAATTCAGGGGTTGGTCACTAATGGCAAGCGTGATCCGAATGCCGGAAGTTCTCGCTGGAGCCACGGAAGCTGTCCTCGCCAAATGGATGATTTCCGAGGGTCAAGACGTGGCCGTGGGCGATGTCCTTGCGGAAATTGAGACCGAGAAGGCCAATGTCGACTACCAGGCAGAAGAACAGGGGACGCTGGCACGCGTCCTCATTCAGCCAGGCCAAAGTGTTGAGGTCGGAACACCGATTGCTGTGTTTTCGGCCGCTGGGGAGACCGCAGATGACGTTGACGCGGCGCTCGCTGCCGCCGGAGGCGATGTGACTCCCGCAGAGAGTGCACCTGAGGCGGTGTCGGCGCCTGCTCCTGTTGCAGTCGCCTCGGAGGCTCCTCTTGTCGCTGCACCGACGTCGGGACGCATTTATGTCAGCCCGCTCGTCCGAAAGCGCGCGCGCGAGGCAGGGATTGACCTCTCCCTGGTGACGGGGACAGGTCCAGGTGGCCGCATTGTGAAGAAAGACCTTGAAGCTTTCCTTGCCTCGGGAGGCGAAACGGAGGCGGTCGCTGAGGCTCCGCTACAGCGGACGTCAACACCTGCCGATGTCACTGGTGAGGCTAGTTACACCGACCGACCTCACACGGGGATGCGCCGCGCTATCGCACGGCGTTTGACGGAGTCCAAGACGACAGTGCCCCACTTCTATGTCACCGCAGACTGCCGGGTCGACAAATTGCTGCAGGCGCGAGCGGAGATGAATGAGGCCACCGGAGTCAAGATTTCCGTCAATGACTGGGTTATGAAAGCCGTCGCTATGGCGCTCATTGAGGTACCAGACGCCAACGTGATCTGGACAGATGACGCGCTTCGATACTTTGACCGCGCCGATATCGCTGTCGCGGTGTCTGTCGAAGGCGGCTTGCTCACCCCTGTTATTCGAGGTGTTGAGTCGATGAGCCTCACCCAGATCAATGCTGAGGTGAGCCGTCTGGCGGCAAAGGCTCGGGAGGGAAAAATTTCTCAGGCGGAAATCGAGGGCGGAAGCTTCTCGGTGTCCAAT
>JANQZT010000018.1:1308-8274 GCA_030728325.1 Pontimonas sp. | reverse complement strand
GCGTGCGGGTTGTGGCCCACCATCCGGAAGCGATACCCAATCGCGGAGCGCTCCATGAGCCACCAGTAGGTAATCGCCGCGAGAATGGCGAGGACGAAACCTAGGTGCAACGAATAGGTGCCGGGGAAGAGTTGCGGAAGCTGCGCCGTAATGGCGGGAGCATCCGACTTCGGGGTTCCTCCGGCCTCGACCTGCTGGAGAAGGTTGGGGTTTCTAATGAACCAGGTGAACAAGTAGATCGAGACGTAGTTGAGCATGATGGTCAAAATGACCTCGTGCGCACCTGTCTGAGCTTTCAAGAAGCCCACCAGCGCTCCCCACAGGGCCGCGCCGAGGATCGCCACGATGAGGGCTGCCAGCATGTGAAGAACAATGGGGAGTTCCATCCGAGTACTAATCCATGTTGCCCACAGGATTCCGAACACCATCTGCCCGTTTCCACCAATGTTGAACAAGCCAACCCGGAATCCCAGTGAAATACCCAAACCTGCCGCAATGAGGGGCGCACCCAATCTCAAGGTTTCCGTCAGCGGCCGAAGGGCCGTAACCAGGTCATCTGCTCGGGTGTTGAAAATGGATCCTCGGAAGAGCGCACTGTAGCCATCAGAGACGGTCATCAAGGCGGCACCAAAGGCTTCTCCGAGACCGCCCGTTTCCAGCGCTTCGCCTACTTCTTCACCCGAGATCATCATGAAGATGGCTCCCACGAGGAAGCCCATGACGATGGACAAGAAGGCGCGGGTCGCGCTCGTTGACAGTATTTCCTTCAGAAGCGTCATGCCGCGATTCCCTCTGGAACGATTCCCGCCATCATTTGGCCCATCTGCTCTCTGGTAGTGGAGGGAGGAACAATTCCCACAATTCGACCTCGGTACATCACTGCGATGCGATCGGCCAGTCCGTAGACCTCATCGAGTTCCGTCGAAATAATCACGACGGGGATGCCGCGATCTCTGGTGGCAATGATTTGTTCGTGGATGAATTCGATGGACCCCACATCAACACCGCGCGTGGGTTGAGCAGCAACAAAGAGTTTCAAGTCGCGCGTAAGTTCTCTCGCCACCACAACCTTCTGCTGGTTTCCACCGGACAATTTGCTGGCCAAGGTTGTGGCCGACGGGGTTCGAATGTCAAAGCGCTCAATCAGGTCAGCACTGGTCGCTTCGCGGGATGGGAAATCAATAGAGAGTCCCTTGGTCCACGGTCTCGAGAACGAACCGTCTGTCATGAAGTTCTCTTCGAGGGTGAAATCCCCAACCAGTCCGTCTTTCTTGCGGTCTTCAGGGATATATCCAACACCTGCTTCCAGCACCTCTCGAACACTGGAGTCGGTGATGTCTTTGCCACCGAGCTTTATGGTGCCAGAGGTGACTTGGCGAAGCCCCAAGAGGGTTTCCGCAAAAGCAGTCTGACCGTTTCCCTCGACACCGGCTAGACACAGGACCTCACCGGCTCGAACCTCCAAGGAAATTCCATCGATGACTTTTTGGTGGCGGTCATCAACCACCACCAAGTCTCGAACCTCCAGCACAACATCGCCGAGCTGCGGGGGGTTCTTGTTGACCGTCAGATCCACCTCGCGACCCACCATCAACGATGCAAGGTCGCCCACAGAGGTTTCGGGAGACACAGAGTCGACGACTTTGCCTCCTCGAATAACGGTCACGACGTCAGCAACAGCCTTAACTTCGCGAAGCTTATGAGTGATGAACACAATCGAGGTCCCCTCGTTAGCCAGCTGGCGCATAATTGACATGAGCTCATCTGTCTCTTGAGGCGTCAATACGGCAGTTGGCTCATCCAAAATGAGGACTTTCGCCTCACGCGCAAGGGCTTTCACGATTTCCACGCGCTGCTGAATGCCCACCGGCAGATCTTCGATGGTGGCATCGGGGTCGATATCAAAACCGAACCGAGCGGAAATCTCTCGCACCCGCTCGCGGGCAGTGGCCAGGTCTAGGGAGCCCCAGCGGGTGGAGGGCTCATTACCGAGGACCACGTTTTCCGCGACGCTAAAGACGGGGACCAACATAAAGTGCTGGTGGACCATACCTATACCGGCGTCCATGGCATCGCCCGGACCAGAGAAGGTCTGCTCTACTCCATCCAGGACGATGCGTCCCTCATCAGGCTGATAAAGGCCATAGAGGAGATTCATCAGGGTCGACTTGCCCGCACCATTCTCACCGAGGAGAGCATGGATTTGACCGGGCTCAACGACGAGCGAAATGTTGTCGTTAGCGACAACGGGACCAAAGCGCTTGGTCATTCCCTGAAGTTCAAGCTTCATTGCCCGATCCCTTTCTGCGGGGTAAAAACAGACTAGAGGAGAAAGCTGTGGGGCCCTAGACAGTGTCTAGGGCCCCACAGTCGATCACGTTACGACGTAACCCGGCAGCCTAGGCCAGCGGGTCGACCGAACCGTCAATGATGCCTGCTTTGAGCTCAGCGAGGCGGTCCTTGATGGACTGGTCGATCTTGTCGTCGAAGGCGTAGAAGGGGGAGATGTCCGTTCCTTCGTTAGCCAGGTCACCCATGTAGTAGTCACCGGTGAAGTTGCCGTTCACTGCATAGTCTTCGATGATGTCGAAGGTTGCAGCGCCCATGCGCTTCTCGGCAGAGGTGATGATGTAGTCGGCGTACTCAGGCGAGGTCAGAGCGATGTCCTTGTCGACACCAATCATGACCGCATTGTCGCCGGCTTCCTTGATTGCTTCGATACCAGCACCGAACTGGTCTCCACCCACGGGGAAGAGAACGTCAGCATCTGCGTCGAGCTGTAGCGCAGCAATGCTCTTACCTGTCGGATCGTTTGGAGCGAACCCGCCCCAGAACTGACCTTCAGCAGCAACGGGGTCCCAGCCGAGAACGGTCACGGGGGTGCCGGTCTCAGTCTCGTAGGCCTTGGCGCCGTAGTAGAAGCCGGACATGAAGTCGGTCACAGCGTCAATCTGGAGACCGCCGTAGGTGCCCACAACCTTGGTGGTCGAGTGGGCAGCTGCGAGGTAACCAGCGAGGTAGCTGGACTGGTTCATCTTGTAGCCAACAGGCTTCAGGTTGTCGTTTCCTTCGCTCCAACCATCAACCGTGACGAAGCTCACGTCAGGGTTAGCAGCAGCAGCTACGTTGACATCGGCAACCAGGTTGAATCCCACGGCGATGATGACATCACAGCTCGCATCGACCATGGCCTGGAGGTTCGGTGCGAAGTCCTCTGCGCTGTTGGACTCTGCCTCGGCGATCTGAACACCCAGCTCAGATTCTGCCTGCAGAAGACCGTCGTAGACAGCCTCGTTGAAGGAGTTGTCTTGGAAGCTTGCCTCGTCAGAAACAGCACAAGCCAGGAAGTCAAGCTCGGGAGCTGCTTCCTCTTGAACAGCTGCTTCTTCTGTTACTGCCTCTTCTTCCACGGGTTCTGCAGCACAACCTGCCAGAACCAATGCAGCAGCACCCAGTGCGGCGATACCGGCGAAGGTACGCTTTGCGGTGATTGCTTTCACTAATGTGTCCTCTCGTTTTGGTATGACAGCCATCGACTCGACCCCGAGAATTCGCCTCAGTATTCAGCAATGAGGGTGAGGGCGATGGCTAATTGATTCTCATCTTAGAGTGCCGATGTTCACCGAAAATTAACTCGGGGGCATGGCGCTCAGATGTGCCTCAAGCATCGCTTGAAGCTCTCTCCTGCCTAGTCCAAACCGATGATGGGGCGGGAAGGAACCGTGCCTATGCCCATAGTCGACGAGATATAGGAATAGAACGCCTGCGCATCGACTTCTTCGATGACTCGGGCGTTGGGCTTTAGCCCATGAATCCCCCACGACATAGCTGAGTAGCCCCTCGTCAGTTCGGAATCTGCTTCGACATCGACTGCGTAGGGCGCGCTCTTCGTGACGATTTCTGGATGAAGCATCACCGCAACCGTCAAGGAATCCGGGTGGGAAGACCCCGGTATCCCGACACTCTCGTCAAACTCCAGCGTCGTTTCGCAGACGCGACGGAAAAACCTAGCAACCGGAGTCCCCTGCTCGCCGATCGACGCCATCTGCTCTCTCGAGAAGATGGCGTCGCGCACAGTCAACGGCTCCCAAGGAACAACAGTGATGTCAAAGCCCGCGGCGAACACAATCTTGGCTGCATCGGGATCAACATAGAAGTTGAACTCGGCGGCCGCAGTGATGTTGCCTCTCGCGTTATTGGACCCACCCATGATGAAGAGATGGTTCACCCGCGACGGAAAGTCCGGATCTTTCACCACAGCCATCGCGATATTTGTCAGTGGCCCAATGGCCACAACGTTGAGTTTCCCCGGTTCTTCTGAGGTGAGGCGCAAGAGTGCATCGACGGCATGCTCGTCCTCGACCGATACGCCCTCGGTGTCCATCGACAATCCGCCCACACCATCGCCGTGGACATTCTCTGCCGAAACCCACTCCCTCACCATCGGGCGACGGCATCCGAGATACACGGGGACTTCACCGAGAGCGCCCGCAACGCTGAGGGTCATGAGGGCGTTCTCGGTCTGCTGATCAAATCCCACATTGCCGGCCACCATGGTGATCGCACGGAGGTCTGCTACCTCATCCAGCACTCCCAGAAGAATCGCAACACAGTCATCTTGAGCCGTGTCGGTATCGAGGATGAACGGGATGGGCACGTGAGACCTAAACCAACTGGGACCGGAAGTAGTTAATTGTCTTTTCGAGCCCATCGCGCAGAGGAACAGAGGGCTCCCACCGGAGTACCTTCTTTGCCTTATCGATATTGGGTTGGCGCTGCTTGGGATCATCCGCTGGCAAGTCGCGGTGCTCAATAGTCGAAGATGAACCGGTCATCTCCAGGACCAAGGAGGCAAGCTCCAGCATCGTGAATTCGCCAGGGTTACCCAAGTTCACGGGTCCTGGCTCATTCGAGGTGTTCTCCATCAGAGCGATAAGTCCCGACACCAAGTCATCGACGTAACAGAAAGACCGGGTCTGGGAGCCATCGCCGTAGATGGTGAGTGGTTCGCCGCGGAGTGCTTGAACAATGAAGTTGCTGACTACCCGACCGTCATCTGCTGCCATCCGGGGACCATAGGTATTGAAGATACGAGCAACGCGGATATCCAGCCCGTGTTGGCGGTGATAGTCGAAGAACAAAGTCTCAGCCACACGCTTTGCCTCGTCGTAGCAGGCTCTCGGCCCAATCGGGTTGACCTTGCCCCAGTAATCCTCCGGCTGCGGGTGAACTTCGGGATCTCCATACACCTCAGAGGTTGAGGCTTGGAGAATCGGAACGCGCAAGCGCTTAGCCAGCCCCAGCATGTTGATAGCGCCCATGACGTTTGTCTTGGTGGTCTGAACAGGGTCGTGTTGATAGTGAACCGGGGACGCCGGAGACGCCAGGTTATAGATCGCGTCAACTTCGACATAGAGCGGGAAGGTCACATCGTGACGCATGAGCTCAAAACGCGGGTTGGTGAGCAGATGCTCGATATTCCTCTTTGAACCGGTGAAGTAGTTGTCGACGGCGATAACGTCGTGGCCTTGGTCTAGAAGGCGCTCGGAGAGGTGCGAGCCAACAAAACCTGCTCCACCGGTAATCAGAATTCGCATGGACTCGATGTTACCGGGGTGATGGCGGAAACAAGCTAGAGGATGCCCTCGAGGCCCTGTTCTTTCATGCTCTCGACGATCTGCTTCACATCCTGCGCGTGGTCCTTCGTTGTCACCAGCAGAGCATCGGGAGTATCGACAATGACGACATCTTTCATGCCTAGCACCGTGATGATGCGACCCGAGGACCCGACCACGATTCCGGTGGAATCGTGGGGGTGCACCTTGGTCGTATCCCCCACGACAATCACATCCGATGCGGCTCCGTTATCTCTTGCTCCCGCAAGGGACGCAAAATCTCCCACGTCTTGCCATCCAAAGCTCCCGGGCACCACCAAGAACTTTCCTGCTCTCGCTGCTGGTTCGGCGACGGCGTAGTCAAAAGCTATGGACGGCAGTGCATCCCACGCACTCTGAAAATTCTCGCCCGCGGATAGTGCCTCAGCGATGTCGCGCAGCGGAGCTCCGAGCTCCGCGGCAAACTCATCAAACGCCGCCACCACCGAGGACACCTTGCCCACAAAGATTCCTGCGTTCCAGAGATAGTTACCCGAAGCGAGGAAACGCTGAGCATCCAGGAACGAAGGTTTCTCGACGAACTCACCGACATGGTGGACTCCTTCGCCGGAGAACGCCCCGTCTTTCTTGATGTAACCGAAAGCGCTGGAGGGTTCGTGTGGCGTAATCCCGATGGTTACCAGGTGGCCTGACTCCGCGGCACCAATGGCGGTCCTGAGAACTTCTTGGAATGCTGAGTCCTCCTGAATTACATGGTCCGCAGCAAAGAACCCGACAATCGCATCGGGGTTGAGCGCATTCAGCACGTATGCAGCCAAACCCACCGCGGCAGCAGAGTTCTTCGGCGAAGGCTCACTCAAGACATTGGTCGTCGGCAAACCTGGAGCCTGCTTCATGACGGCGGGGACATGGGCCTCACCCGTCACCACATACACATGATTCTCATCGGCAAACGGTGACAAACGCTCGATCGTCTCTACCAGTAATGATTTGCCTGTTCCGAGGAGATCGAGCAAGAACTTGGGCTCTTGCGAACGCGACAAGGGCCACAACCGGGTTCCTGAACCACCCGCTGGAATCACGGCATAAAAGTCGTGGGAGGAGCTCTGAGACATGGCACAAGGCTAGTGGCAAGCTGGGAAAGTGCCCATGCAAGACATCGTATGATGGTGGCATTCAGGGCTACACAGGAAAGGGGCAGAGTCGTGGCGACTTCTGCAAGTAACTCTGGGACTTCTGCGTCACCCTCGGTGACGATCGAAGTTCCCACCCCCCGCAAGAAAAGTGTCATCCCCGGAGGAACTCTGTACCGCGGCCGCGAAGGCATGTGGTCGTGGGTCCTCCACCGGAT
>JANQZT010000018.1:0-1208 GCA_030728325.1 Pontimonas sp. | reverse complement strand
ATGTTCTATGTCGTGCTGAGCCTCTGGGTTGTGACCATGCTGGCGTTCACTCCCCGTCATCTAATGAATGTGTTTGGGTGGTAGAGCAATGAGCGTAACTATCGAAACTCCCCGGTCCCCTATCCGTCCCGAGAAGCGCGGAATCAACTGGGAAAAGTGGGGCTGGATTTACATGCGTGCCTCTGGCATCGTCCTGGTCGTCCTCATCTTCGGGCACCTGTTCGTCAACCTGATGGTCGGAGAAGGCGTCAAGGCCATTGACTTCGCTTTCGTCGCCGGAAAGTTCACTGACCCCTTCTGGGTTGTCTGGGACACGGCCATGCTGTGGCTTGCTCTGATCCACGGTGCCAATGGAATGCGCACTTTGGTCAATGACTACGCAACTCAGGCGTCCACCCGGAGAATCCTCCACGGTGCTCTCCTGGTGTCGACCATCGCGTTGCTGGTTCTCGGAACCCTCACGATCTACGCCTTCGACCCTTGCCCCGCTGGGTCACCCGCCGAACTGCTGCCTTCGTTCTGTGCAGAGGTGATGTAGAGCACATGATGGCAAGCGCTGACACCACAACTCCACAGAACGACATCACCACACACCACCACCAGTTCGACGTTGTCATCGTCGGCGCCGGAGGTGCTGGCATGAGGGCAGCCATCGAGGCTGGCCCTCACGCCAAGACGGCCGTGATTTCCAAGCTCTACCCCACCCGCTCTCACACCGGAGCAGCTCAGGGCGGTATGGCGGCTGCGCTCGCAAACATTGAAGAGGACAGTTGGGAATGGCACACCTTTGACACGGTCAAGGGTGGGGACTACCTCGTCGACCAGGACGCCGCTGAGATTCTTGCCAAAGAGGCCATTGATGCCGTCATCGATCTCGAGAACATGGGTCTACCGTTCAACAGAACTCCTGATGGCAAGATCGACCAGCGTCGATTTGGTGGTCACACCAGAGACCACGGTAAAGCTCCGGTTCGTCGCTCCTGCTACGCCGCGGACCGCACCGGACACATGATTTTGCAGACTCTGTTCCAGAACTGCGTGAAGCTCGGGATCGAGTTCTACAACGAGTTCTATGTTCTTGACCTGATCATGGTCGATGAGCCAGGGGCAAAGGGCAAGAAAAAGGCTCAGCAGGCCGCGGGAGTAGTCGCCTATGAACTTTCCACTGGCGACATTCACATCTTCCACGCCAAGTCCGTGGTCTTCGC
>JANQZT010000017.1 GCA_030728325.1 Pontimonas sp. | reverse complement strand
TTTTCGGTGAGGGCCGGTGAAATTCTTGCGATTCGCGGACCCAACGGGTCTGGGAAAACCACGCTCGCGATGACTCTCGCCGGTCTCCTGCCCCCACTCCAGGGGAGTGTGTCGATTGCGGGAATCAATCCTCATCCGCTTGGCTCCCGAGAGCTTTCGACCCTGGTGGGGGTTGTGCCCCAAAACCCGGCTCATTGTTTCTTCCGCTCGAGCGTCAGGGCTGAGCTTGGTGCAGTGGGCGCCGAAGATCTTGCCCGCCAGTGGGGCCTGAGCCACGTTCTCGAGAACCACCCGTTGTCCCTCAGCGGCGGGCAACAGCGCCGTCTGGCTCTCGCTCTGGCAATGCAGGCCGGTCAGAAACTCCTCGTGCTGGATGAGCCCAGCCAGTCGCTGGATAGTGCTGGCATTGGTGAACTGGTCAGATCTCTCCAGCAAGCAATGGAGGGGGGCATGGCTGTGGTGATGGCGACCCACGATGACGCGCTGGTCGAGGCAGTAGGGGCCGCGGTCATCACACTGGATGCCTCACCGCCTGGTCCCGTGGAGCCTGTCGCGGTGGGCCCGCTGGCACAAGCGAACCCGCTAGCGCTGTTCGCTGGAGCCCTCGCCCCGGCCGTGGCATTGCTCTCCACCATTGACGTGGTGTCTGCGAGCGCGGCGCTAGGTCTCATGCTGGCCTGCCTGCCTCTGATTACCCGGGGCGTGCCGCGTTTGGCCATCAGGATGCTTCCGGTGGGACTGGCCTCGGTGTTGTCTGCCGTGACCATTGCGCTCTATGGCCAAAGCTCTGGCGAGGTATTTTTCGAGTGGGGACTTGTGGTGGTGTCAGAAGGGTCACTCTCCCTGGCTCTTGCGACTGCCCTTCGGATTCTGGCGATTGGTGGCCCGGCCGTCATTTTGTTCTCCCAGGTGGATGCCACTCGCTTTGCGGATGCGCTGAGCCAGCAGGTTCGACTACCCGAAAACTTCGTGGTGGGAGGTTTGGCAGGTCTTCGACTGCTGGAGGTGGTGGCAGGCGACCGCGAAGTCCGAGGGTGGATGATGAGAGCTCGGGGCATGGGTGACACAGGTCTGGCCAGACGCGTCATCAGCACGGCGTTCACCATTTTTGTCTTAGCGATTCGACGCTCACACACCTTGGCGATGGCGATGGAAGCCCGAGCTTTTGGGCTCCATCGCAGCAGAACCCATTACCGAACCTCGGTGTTCCCGCCGAGGGATTATCTCTGGCTTGCAGGAGGAGTGGCGATTGGCGCACTCTCCCTCACTGCGGCATTACTGGCGGGGAGTTTCAATGCCATCCTCGGGTAATGCCTCAGTCACGCTCATTGATGGGCGCTCGGGTGCCGGAAAATCCGTTTTTGCAGCGAACCTGGCGGAGCAACAGAGCGCCGTGCTGGTCAGTATTGATGACGTGTATCCAGGGTGGGATGGGCTGGATGCCGGGAGCTGGCATATCCACTGGCACCTAGTGACACCCTTTCTGGCAGGGCTTGCCGGTCGCTACCGACCGTGGTTCTGGGAGGAGGGTCGACGAGGGGACTGGGTCGAAATTCCACCAGGGAAACCCCTGATCGTGGAGGGGTGCGGAGCAATTCGTCGTGAATCACCCCTGGAGTCGACAACGCGCATCTGGATCGAGACAGACGACGAAATCCGCAGGGCTCGCGCTCTGGAGCGCGATGGCGAGATGTATGCGCCGCACTGGACCAGGTGGGCGCTCCAGGAAGAGAGATTCCTCGAGCGTCATCACTCGCGAGATATCGCGACTGAGATTAAGTCTTTGGGGTGAGTAACGGGGCTTGAACCCGCGACCTCCTGGACCACAACCAGGCGCTCTACCAACTGAGCTATACCCACCATGAGCGACTCTTGCGAGTCGAGCCCCACAAGTGTATTACAGGCGAGACGCCCATGCTTCAGCGATGCTCTCGCTGATGGCTTTCAATTCTTTGGTCTCGGGTCCCGGTTGGTCCACAAACACGGCACTGCGGTAGTAGGCGAGCTCACGAATGGATTCCAGGATGTCGGCGAGAGCCCGGTGCCCGCCGTTTTTATCGGGGGACTGGTAATAGGCCTTGGGGAACCACTGCTTGGAGAGCTCCTTGATCGTGGAGACGTCAATGTTTCGATAGTGCAGGTATTCGTGAACCTCTGGCATGTACTTCTGCAAGAACATACGGTCAGTGCCAATGGTGTTCCCTGCGAGCGGTGCGCTCTGAGCGTCGGGGACGAAACGTTGGATGTATTCGAGAACCTGCTTCTGGGCTTCCGGGAGGCTCAGGCCACCCTCGAGTTCGTCCAATAGGCCACTGGAGGCGTGCATCTCGCGGACAAAGTCGCCCATTTGGTCAAAAGCTGCTGCTGAAGGCTTGATCACAACCTGGAAACCCTCATCCACGGGGGTGAGGTCGTAATCCGTGATGACCACCGCGACCTCGACAAGTTCATCGACGGCGGGATCAAGGCCCGTCATTTCACAATCCACCCAGACCAGGAGGGAATTCGATGCGCTTGCCACCCGGGGAGTCTATCGGGCGAGCGATGCGCGGGTGAGGCCGACCACATAGGCGGTAGAGAAACCGAAACCCACGAGGGCATACAGAACGCTAAACCAGGTGAAGGGCACGGGAATGAGCAACGTGGTGACACCCAATCCTCCGGCTGCGAGCATCATGACAACCGACGCCGCCTGAACGCCCCTGTCACTGGCGGTGAAGGACACGACGGCCATGTTGCCAGTGAGAGCAATCAACGTCACTCCGATCATGACCATGGACCAGACCAGTGGCGCGCTGGTATCCAAGCCCAAAAGCTCCAGGAAGAAACTGGGAGCAAGGATCAGTGCAATCGCGCTCAGGCCGAAAACCGTGGCGCCAGCGCGCAAGGTATAGCGAAGAAAAGTCACCCCGAAATTCTACGCGAGCGGCGAACGGGCGTGACGGGAGCGTCGACGTCACCTAGATTGGACATGCCCGCATATAGGGAGTTCATAGACAACCATCAGGCGATTGCTAGAGGGCTACTGCCAGACTGAAAGCCCGGAACGTCAAGGGTTCCGTCAGAGGAGATACGTAGAGCGTGAAAACACGAACCAAAGTCATCATCGGCGTCGTTGCGGCACTGGCAGTGGTGGGAGCAGGAGCCGGCATCGCCGTCTCGGCTTCCGCACCAGAAGAAGCCACTGTGCTGACCGAGAGCGCCCAAGTCCGAGACGTGGACGTCACCGTGGCAGCGTCGGGAACCGTCGACCCTGCACTTGAGTTGGGACTTCAGTTCCCCGGTGCCGCTACAGCTCAGCTCGCCACCCTTGAGGTCGAGGTGGGGGACGTGGTCGCCGAAGGTGATGTTCTGGCAACCCTGAAAACTGAAGCTTTGGAAGCAGCCGTAGCCAGCGCTCGCTCTGGTGTTGCGAGCGCAAGAACTGCCGAGTTGCAGGCTCTGCAGGCCCTGGAAACAGCCGAACAGGCTGTCGTCGCGGCTCGGCTCGCGTATGAAAACGTTTTTGACGATCATCCCTCTGATTCGGGGCCTAACAAGCACATCGCTCTAGAGAACGCTCAGGCTCAGCAAGCCTCCGCTGCCGCGCAACTTACCTCCGCGCAACAGCAAGTGGCAGCTGCAGGCCCCGCGAAGACCTCTGCGTCGGCACAGTTGACCTCTGCCCTTGCCAACCTCGAGAACGCGACGATGACCGCACCGCGTGCCGGGACGATTGTCGCCATTGCGTCTGCGGTGGGAGAGCCGATTGGAACCACGAGTCTGGGCACCAGCGGCACGAGCGGATTCATCATCTTGGCGGGCCTCGATGAGTTTGTTGTCACCGCCGACTTTGCCGAATCTGACGTTGTCGGTATTGCACCAGGACAAAAGGTGAGCCTCGAGTTCGATGCTCTACCCGATGAGCCGCGGGAGGGTGAAGTGACGCACGTCGCACCGTTTGGTGCTGTCGACCCCTCAGGTGCATCTCTGACGACCTACGAGGTCACGGTGAGCGTTCCTAACGCCCCTGCAGGATTGCGCGCAGGAATGACCGCGCAGGCGAGTATCACCACCGAGGAGCGTCTCGGAGTGGTGGCTGCCCCGGTCACAGCACTGGTGCCCACCGAGGACGGTTTTGTTGTGCGAGTCCAGGCTGAAGACGGAACAATCTCCAACGTTCCTGTGGAGGTCGGAATCCGCGGTGGCTACTACGTGGAAATCGTCTCGGGATTGAGCGAAGGTGACCGAGTCGTCACCGGCTCTGACGGTGAACTTCCCGCCACGGACACCGGTTTCGGTGGTGGACCGCCTGAGGGCGCCGAAGAGAACCCTGATCTGAATTGAGCGACTACGTCGTCGAGCTTTCTGACGTCCGTCGGGAATACCAAACAGGTGAAGTGCCCACGGTGGCACTCGCAGGTGTGAGCCTGAAAGTTCAGCGGGGCGAATTTGTCGCCATCGTGGGACCTTCGGGGTCCGGTAAGTCGACACTGATGAACCTGATCGGCTGTCTGGATCGTCCTACGGCAGGAACAGTCAAAATTTCGGGCAAAGACATTTCCGCTTTGGATGACAACGAGCTGACCGCCTTGCGCTCACGAGCGATTGGTTTCGTGTTTCAACAGTTCCAACTGTTACCCCTGACCTCGGCGGTAGAAAACGTCGCCGCACCCCTGCTTTACCAGGGCCTTCGCCCCAGAGAAGCTCACAAGCGCGCTGCTGCCATGCTGACTCGCTTGGGACTTGGCGAGCGACTTGACTTTGACCGTGGGCGCCTTTCCGGTGGTCAGCAACAGCGAGTGGCCATCTCGCGCGCTTTGGTAACAAACCCGGACCTCGTTCTCGCAGATGAACCCACGGGAGCGCTCGACACCTCCTCAGGGGCCGCGGTCATGGAGGTTTTCAAAGAGATGAATGCTGAAGGTCGCACGATCGTCCTGATTACCCACGATTTGGAAGTTGCGGCGGCCGCGAAACGACGCATTTACATTCGCGATGGTCTTATTGAGCGCGATGAAGCAGACGTGATGGCGGGAACACAGTGAATCTCTGGTTGACGTTCCGTTTGTCCCTGAGCCGAATTGTGGCAGCAAAGGTTCGCTCGGGCCTCACGATGCTCGGCATCATCATCGGTGTCAGCGCTGTGGTGGCGCTCACCGCTGTCGGTCAGGGCGCAGAGCAAGGAATTGACAGCTCATTAGCATCGCTTGGGGCGAATCAAATTACGGTCTCTGCGTCGACTCCCACCGGCTTGGAAGAGAAAGATGCAGCGGCTATCGCCGACATCGAGGGTGTTCTCAAAACCAGCACAGAAGTTCGCACCCAGGGGACCATCGCCTATGGCAGCGAATCCATCCGCGCAAGCATTATTGGTGTTTCCCCGACGTATGAAGATCTCGGAAACCCTGATGTTGCCGTGGGATCTTTTCTCCCGACGGCACCCGGTTTGCAAAATTCACGGACGATCGTCGTGTCTGCGAGAGGCGCTGACCAGCTGGGGTTCACGACTGATTCCATTGGAGATAGCGTCCGGGTGAATGGCCTAGCTTTCACCGTCGTTGGCGTCCTCGATGACGCGGATGGCTTTGGTTCCGGTGCCAATGTGTACATTACTCAGGAAGCAGCGCGAAGCCTTTTCTCCAAATCGCCCTACATCTCCGTTATTCGTGTCCAAGCGGAGTCTGAGGAGGCAGTCTCCCCGGTGGAGTATCGGGTGGAGAGTTTCCTGCGCTACTCCAAGGACGTTCGGGATGACGACGATGCGACCTTCTCCATCTTCAACCAGGCAGCGCTTCAGGACACCATTCGGACCGTGACAGGAACGCTCGGAATTCTGATTACCGGTATTGCCGGAATCTCGCTGGTCGTGGGTGGAATCGGAATCATGAACATCATGTTGGTGTCGGTGCGCGAGCGAACCCGTGAGATCGGTGTCCGCCGGGCTATTGGAGCCAGGCAGTCACAGATTTTGACCCAATTCCTGATGGAAGCAGTCGTTCTCTCGACACTCGGTGGGCTCATCGGTCTGACGATTGGCCAGTTGGCGTCGTATGGCTTCTCCATACTCGGAGGGTGGGAGTTCTTTATTGACCCGACCACAGTGTTTGTCGCTTTGGGCTTCAGTGCCCTGGTCGGAGTCGTGTTCGGGGTGTGGCCAGCACGGACTGCAGCGAAGCTGCAGCCTGTGGATGCCCTGCGATTCGAATAGGGAGACTGGATCGTTAACGTCCCTGTGACATGGCCTTGCTACTGTCAGAGACATGTTGGAAAGTGCGTTTAGTCAGATAGCACTTATTCTCCTCGTTGCAGCAGTCGTGGGGTTCCTGGCGAACTTGTTGCGACAACCTCTCATCGTGGCCTACATCTTTGTGGGCATTCTGTTGGGCCCGGCTTTCCTTGGCTTGGTTTCCGCGGGCGAAGAGATTGAGCTTCTTGCGAAGTTTGGCATAGCTATTTTGCTGTTTTTGGTCGGCCTCAAGCTCGACATCAGTCTGATTCGCTCCACCGGGCTTGTCGCCCTGACGACCGGTGTCGCCCAGGTGTTCATCACCATGGGAATTGGGTTCCTGATCGTGGTGGCGTGGGGATTTGAGTGGATTCCTGCCCTGTATGTAGCGCTGGCTCTCGCGTTCTCCTCGACCATCATCATCATCAAAGTGCTCTCAGATAAGCGTGAGCTGGACCAGTTGCACGGTCAGATTGCGGTGGGAGTTCTGATCGTGCAGGACATCCTCGTCATCGTCGCCATGGTGGTCATCGCCTCCCTGGGCTCCGCCGATGGCGCCCTCGAGCCGACGTCGCTGTTGGTCACGCTGGTGGGCAGCGTTGTCTTCCTCGGTGTTGTGGCACTTCTCGCCCGGTATGCGATTCCTCGCCTTCTCTCAGTCTTGGTGAGAAGCCAAGAGCTAACCCTGCTCTTTGGAGTCGGGTGGGCGATGTCTTTGGCAGGAGCCAGTCAGATTCTGGGACTGTCGATGGAGATTGGTGCCTTTGTTGCGGGAGTAGCGCTCGCCTCGACTCCCTACCGGGAGAGCTTGAGTGCTCGAATGGTGAGCCTTCGCGACATCATGATTCTGTTCTTCTTCATCGAGTTGGGAACGTCGCTCAGCTTCGAGGACGCTGGGTCACAGATTCTCTTTGCCCTAATCCTGTCGGTCTTTGTTCTGGTGCTTAAGCCCCTCATTGTGATGGTCATCATGGGGGCACTCGGATACCGCAGCCAGGTGTCCTTCAAAGCGGGTTTTGCGCTCGCGCAAATCAGCGAGTTCTCGCTGATCTTGATTGCTTTGGGGTATTCCTTGGGGCAGGTGGATAGCGAAATACTGAGCCTGGTGACCCTGGTCGCCATCATCACGATCACGATATCCACCTACTTCATCCTCTACTCCGACAGGCTCTACGCTGTGGCAGCGCCTATCTTGCGTCGCTTCGACCGCGTGGATTCTCATGATGAGGACCGAGAGGGTTCCCAAGCGCACCCGTTTGACGCCATCGTGATCGGTGTGGGCAGGCTGGGGTCCTCGGTGGTGCGAGGGATGCAAGAAAAAGGCGGACGACTCTTGGTCGTGGACCAGGACCCTCGCGCTCTGCAAGCCGTGCGTGGTGAAGGAGTGGAGACCCTCTTCGGCGATATCAGCGACCCCGATTTTGCCGCGTCCCTTCCGCTCAATGAGGCTGATGCCGTGATCTGCACAGCCCATGACAGGAGCACCAACCTCGTGTTGCTGGAAACCCTCAACAGGTTCAAGTTTGACGGCCGTATCTGCCTCACTGCTATGGATGAACCCACGGCGAAGATGCTGGCAGAGAACAAAAATGTCACCGTCATTAAGCCGCTCAAGATGGCAGCCAACAGGATTGTTGATGCTCTGCCGGAGATGCGCGAGCGCTAGACGTTCAGAGTCAGGCTCGGCGTCTGGGACCTCGATACGCATGGATACATAACGCCCAGCTCCTCTTTGTCTGCATCGGACATCACGGAGTCCAGGTGTTCTGTTCTGAGTGACGAGGTCTCCTCGCGCGCTTTTGATCGTTTCTGGCGGGGAGGCAGCTCTTATGAGGGCTCTGGTTTGGGTCTTGCCATTGTGAAGCAGCTCGCGGACACGAGTGGGGCAACAGTTTCGCTAACAAACCGAGTGAGCGGCGGGGGCGAGGCCCTCGCCGTTTTGCGACATAGATTGCCATCTGTAGGACAGCCTCGGCTCAGCCGTTGATCGCGTCCTCACTAAATCGGTAGCTTCCTCCCGACTCGACAATCTGGCCGAAGTTCTCGGCAATGTATTGAGGCTCTGCTTGT
>JANQZT010000016.1:17768-40631 GCA_030728325.1 Pontimonas sp. | reverse complement strand
TCGTTAGAGTTCCAGCATGACCACAGAACCCACGAGGGTCACCCTCGAGCGCAAAGATCACATCCTCTTTATCGGCCTCGATCGCCCCGATAAACGAAACGCCGCCGACCTGGCGATGCTTGCTGAGCTCGCTCTCGCCTATGGCGAGTTGGATCGGGATCCAAGCCTCCGAGTCGGTGTTGTCTTTGCCCACGGTGATCACTTCACCGCCGGATTAGACCTCGCTGATGTGGGACCGGCGATGGCCCAAACGGGCGCCCTGCCCATCCCAGAGGGCGGTATTGATCCGTGGGGAATCTCCACAGCACAGGTGCGAAAGCCCGTGGTGATGGCCATTCAGGGAATCTGTTTCACCCTCGGCGTGGAACTGGCTCTTGCCAGCGATGTCATCGTCGCCTCGAAGGACGCACAGTTTGCCCAGCTGGAGGTGGCCAGAGGAATCCTGCCCTTCGGGGGAGGAACAACCCGGATGCCCCGCATTGCGGGGTGGAGCAACGCCATGCGGATGCTCCTCACCGCGGACACCGTGAGCGCCCAGGAGGCTCACCACATGGGCATCGTGACCCAAGTGGTGGAGAGTGCGCCACTGGAGGCGGCAACCGAGATTGCCCTCCGGATTGCTGCCCAAGCACCTCTCGCGGTGCAAGCAACGTTGGCCTCAGCGCGGGCTGGTGTCGTCGATGCTCAGGCTGAGCACCAGAGGCTCCCCGGTCGCTTGGGCTCACTGATGGGAACAAAGGATGTGCAACGCGGAATGGAAGCGTTCATGACCAAGAAGCCCGCGGTTTTTGAGGGTGACTAAGTAATTCCTAGCCCGTAGGCTGTGGATACCAACGAAAGGGTCCCGTGGACCGAACCGCAATCATTACCGGCGCTAGTGGTGGAATTGGCGCTGAAGTCGCCCGCGAACTGGCGAGACGGTCCTGGCGGGTGGCCGTGGTGGGGCGAAACCCGGAGCGCACCCGGGAAATCGCTCGGATGATGGATGGCATCCCGTTTGTGTGTGATTTTGATGACCTCGATGCCGTGCGAGAACTCGGAGACACCCTGAGCAAACGCTTTGATCGCATCGATGCTCTCGTCAATAACGCCGGCGGCATCGTGGCGACCAAGCAGCGCAGTTCCGAGGGCCATGAGCTGACACTGCAGCGCAACGTGTTGGGCTCTGTCGTCCTGACTGAGCGTCTTGTTCCCAAACTCGTGAACACTAGGGGCCGGGTCATTCACACCACTTCGATGGTGGCGCGGTTGGGACGCATCGATATTGATGACCTCGGGTTTGACCAGCGCCGCTATGGAGCCGGCTGGTGGCCCTACGCCTCCGCAAAGCTCGGCGTGATTCTGTACGCTCGCTCTCTCGCGATGCGAACCGGGCTGGAGAGCTACCCCGTCCACCCCGGCTATGTGCGGTCTGGGTTTGGGGCCGAGTCCCGCAGCGGAAAATTGATTCTCGCGTTGACCGGCTGGATGCAGATCTCTGCCGAGGCAGGAGCGGCGCCACTGGTGCATTTGGTGGATACTCCGGAGCTTGGTGTGGCCAATGGAACCTACTTCGATGGCTTGACACCTGAAGGACCTACCCATCCCGCTGCCGGGGATACCGAGTTGATTGAGGCATACTGGCGAAAGATAGCTTCGCTAGTCGATGTGCCAGTGGAGCACTACCACGGAACGTAATCGAGGAGTAGGTATGTCCCGCAGGGCTCGAGTTTTTGCCCCCTTTGCCCTAGCCAGCGCTGTTGTTCTGGGGCTCTCGGGTTGCTCTGTCCTCGAAGACTGGGGTGTCCTCAACTCTGCAGAGAGCACCGCCGAGGATGCGGCAACAGGCGAAGACGCCACCACCACTGATTCCGAGACGACTCCCGATGCCACCGGTGAGGAGGCCGAGGCGGAGGTCGTCGATGAGGGGCTTGCCGTCCCCACCTGCGACACGATGTATTCCCCAGAGCTCACCGCCACCCTGCTCGAAGAGCTTCGCACCAACGTGGGAGACACCAGCGAAGGCGACTTTGGCTATGGCACCACCAACCAAGAGTTGATCCCGCTGCTGAAGAACGTTCGCACTGACTTGCGGATCTCCTGCACCTGGTACTTACCCGCCAGCGAGAGTGTCTCCGTCACGAGTGTCGCGATTGTGAGCGGTGATGTGCTGAGAGACGTCACCGCAGTTCTCCGAGCCGCCGGTGCGGGAAGCGCTGACGCTGGTGGTGGCACGCTCTACACCTTCGACTCGACCACCTCGGATGAGTCACCGGACTACATCGCCACGGAAGCGCACTTCCTGGTGGACGTCCCCTGCCCTGCCTCACTGCCAGAGGATTCGTGTGGCGCGTGGGTGACCTCTAACTACGCCTTTGGAAAAGCTCAGCCCCTCACCCTGGATACCGCCAGGACTCTCGGCGTCTACAGCAACTAGAAGCCAGCAGGCTGTGCGCTCGAGGCAAACTCGAGCGCCTCTTCCAGCTGGTGACCAAGCTGCAGCAGTGTCGAATCACCGCCGCGCCTTCCGATCATCTGCACACCCACCGGCAGTCCTTCAGGGTTCAGCATCACGGGGAGAGCCAGAGCTGGCAACCCCGAAACGTTGACGAAGCTCGAATACGGCGTCACCTGGACTTGTTGGGAAAAGTTGCGCTCAGGATCTTCGCTGTCATAGAACCCGATTCGTGGGGGTGCGGTGGCAAGCCCTGGGGTGAGGACAACATCGACGTCTGAGAACGAGCGGATGGTGTGCTCCTCGAACGCGGAGAGCTCCCGGAGGGCAGCAGCCAGCGCTGAGGCACTAAGTACATCACCCTCCTCGACGAGGTAGGCGGTCAAGGGCTCCAGAAGCTGGCGCTGGTCGGGGGTGAGATCAAGCCCCACAGCGGAGGCCTTCCAAATGGTGGTGAACGCTTCGGGGTATCCGGCCCTCGGGCTCCAGTCCAGGTCGACAATCGTGTGACCCTGCTCTTCCAGGAGTGACCGGACTCGGGTGTGGGCGGTGAGAGCGCTGTGGTCAAGCGGTGTGTCCACGAAGTCCTCCCACGGATGCCGGAGAGTCACTCCGATGCGCAGGCTGCCAGGAGGTGCAGCAAACACATCGCTAAAGCTGGTCGGCTGGCTCCCTGGTGAGGTGGCTCGATGAGTGATGCCGTGTCCTCGCAGAGCATCGAGGAGTAGTGCCGCATCCCCCACGTTTCTCGCGAGGGGGCCAGGAACGACGAGTCCTGCCAGGTAATCAAACCCGGTACCTCCAGGAATCAGACCCCTGGAGGGCTTCAGGCCAACCAGACCACATGCCCAGGCAGGAATACGAACACTGCCTCCGCCATCGCTGCCGGGAGACAGTGGCACGAGGCGCGCCGCTACGGCGGCCGCAGCACCACCACTGGAGCCACCAGAGCCGTGATCGAGTGAATAGGGGTTAGCGGTGGGAGGAAACACGAGTGATTCGGTGTAGGAGGAAAGCCCAAACTCACAGACCGCGGATTTTCCGATACTGATTCCTCCGGCAGCGTCCATAGCCAGAGCCATCGGGTCAGACTGGGTGGGCAGTGGCGCCCCCGCCCTGACGCGGGACCCTGCACCGGTAGGTACTCCCGCACGGTTCGTCAGGTCTTTGTCCGCAAAAGGCAGACCCCAGAGGATTCCAGGCTCAGCCTCACCTCTGTCCATGGCGTCGGCGTGCTCCAGAGCACGCTCAGCGGTGACGGTCACCAGTACGTTCAGCGTGGGGTTGTGAGCATCGATACGTGCCAGGAAATGCTCCACCAACTCGGTGGCAGATAGCTCGCCGGAGCGGCGCCTGGAGACCAGCTCACGGGCAGGAAATTCGTGAGGTAACGACACGGTTGCAGACTATCGTGGCGCCAGGTTTCTGACTTCCCCGGGTTCTATACTCCAGGCAGAGGGGTGATGACAGTGGCCACGTCGACGCGCATGCAGCAGAGCTCGCTCGCCCTGGTTGCGCTCGTTTTTCTGCTCAGTGCCTGTGGAACCGCGAGCGACACGATCGTCACCGAAGCGGTCGATGCCGCTGATGAGGTTGTCGAAGAAGAAGCTCCAGTAGAACTCTCGTACTCCCGTCCCACGGATTGCAGCGCACTGATCGGCGAAGCGGGTCTGTCGCTTCTCACTCCCGGGGGAATCGAACTGATTGCCGGACCGGGAAGCCCCAGCAATGACCCGATCTATGTGGAGGGTCAAACCCCCGAGGAGCTCGTCGGTGGACTCTCCTGCTTGTATGCGGTGCCAGGCGAAGTAGACACCGGCATCAACATCATCTTGGGAACTGCATCGATTGACGCCGCGATTAGACCCACCGTAATTGATGACCTCCTCTCCCAACAACTGAACGTGGGTCAAACCGCGGATGGCGCCCTGACCTATTGGAAGTGGGGCGACGAGGTCATCGTCCCCGCGATCCACAACTCTCTCTACACCGACTCCTGGTATTCGGCGCTGATCCAGCCCGGTGGGCGGGAGTCGTATGACCTGGGTGTTGCCTTGGTGCAGGCCATGCGCACTCAGACCACGCAATAACCTGGGGTCATGAACCAGGGCTCCCTCGAAGCGTATTTTCCCAGTGCGCTTCCGCAGCGGTGGGCGAAACTGGTGGGACACGACGGGCTCGCCGCCCTGGCCGAGGTGGGACGAAAACTGGATGCCTCACCCGCCAGAAAAGCCATGATGACACCCAGTGCGGACAAAGTGCTGCGCGCTTTTGACACCCCGCCCGAGGCTGTGCGGTGTGTGATCTTTGGACAAGACCCCTACCCCGGGCAATCACATGCCAGCGGTTTGGCTTTCTCCGTGGAGCCCTCTGTCACCAGTTTGCCTCCCAGTTTGCGCAATATTCGCCAAGAACTCCGCGACGATCTCGACGTTGACCTCCCGGCTCACGGAGATCTCAGCGCTTGGGCATCACAAGGAGTCCTCTTGTTAAACCGGCACCTCACCACTCTGGTGGGATCCCCCGGTGCTCATCGCACGCTCGGCTGGACCCGCTTCACCGATGCGGTCGTCCAGGGCCTGGTCTCCACCGGTCAGTTTTTTGTCGCAGTGCTGTGGGGTCGAGAAGCCGGCGAGCTCAAACCCCTTCTGGGAAATACTCCGGTCATCGAGTCTGCTCACCCGAGCCCACTCTCAGCCAGGCGCGGGTTTTTTGGATCGCGCCCCTTTAGTGCGGTGAACCGCATTCAGGAGGATGCAGGTTTCTCCCCCCTCGACTGGTCACTGGGGGTTTCCTAATGTTGCCCGATGAATACCAGAAGCGGCGAAGTCTCCCCCGTCATCTGCAGCCTCCCGGTGAACCACCGGCGGAGTTTGCCTATGAGATTCGTGATGCTACCGAGGAGGATGTTCCCGACATCCTGGCCCTCTATCGCCATTACGTGCGGAACTCGGTGGTCACCCTGGATGAGAAAGCTCCGAGCATCACCAAGTTTCGGGCTCGCTTTCGCCACCTCCAGAAACTTGGCTACCCGTTCCGGGTTGCCATGTCCCCGCAGGGGACACTCCTGGGTTACGCCTACGTTTTCCCTTTTCGCGAAAAAGCCGGGTTTAGAAAGACCGTGGAGAGCTCCATCTACTTGGGGCCTGCTTCGCTCGGGCGAGGGCTTGGAAGCGAGCTTCTCGGTGACCTGATTGAGCGATGCGCCGAGGCCGGCATGACCGAAATGATTGCGGTCATTGCCGATTCTGGTGCGGAAGCGTCTCTCGCACTGCACCAAAAATTTGGTTTCGTGGAATCGGGTCGGATGGGCAAGGTGGGCTTCAAATTCGGCCGCTGGATTGGCATCGTCATGATGCAAAAGTCCCTGCGTCGCTAGAGCTTTATTACAGAGCGTTACAGCCAGAGGTGACGCCGGGGAATCTCCGACCTAGGGTTATCAACCAATGACACCCAGAAGGGCGTCCCCCACCTTTAGCGAAAGATTCCTCATGGCAGACACCTGGAAGTTTGAGACCCAGCAGATTCACGCGGGGGCAAGTGCTGACCCCACCACGAACTCTCGCGCAACTCCGATCTATCGGACGACGGCGTATGTGTTCGACAGCGCCCAGCATGCAGCGAACCTGTTCGCTCTTGCCGAGTTTGGCAACATCTACACCCGCATCAACAACCCCACCCAGGATGTTGCCGAGCAGCGGATTGCGGCCCTCGAAGGCGGAACCGCCGCTCTCCTGCTTGCCTCTGGTCAAGCAGCCACCACGAACGCGATTCTCAACATCGCCTATGCAGGCGACCACATCGTGAGCTCCTCCTCGGTCTATGGAGGGACCTACAACCTCTTCAAGTACACCCTGCCCAAGCTCGGTATCGAGGTCACTTTCGTCGAAGACCAGGATGATCTGGAGGCGTGGGCACAGGCTGTCCGCCCGAACACCAAGGCATTCTTCGGCGAGACGATCGCCAACCCCCGCATCAACATCCTCGACATCGCGGGTGTCGCGGGAGTCGCCCACGAGCACGGCCTGCCACTCATTGTCGACAACACAGTGGCGAGCCCTTACCTGTTGCGTCCACTCGAGCACGGTGCTGACATCGTCGTGCACTCGGCCACCAAGTTCCTCGGTGGGCACGGAACCGTGATCGCTGGCGCCATCGTCGATGGCGGTAAGTTCCCCTGGTCGAAGCACGCCGATAAGTTCCCCGGCCTCACCGAACCAGACCCCAGCTACCACGGCGCCAGCTACACGGGAGTCTTGGGTGACCCGATTGCCTACATCATCAAGGCGCGCGTCCAGTTGCTGCGCGACATCGGAGCGGCCGTGTCCCCCGACAACGCGTTTGGTTTGATCCAGGGCATCGAGACCCTGAGCTTGCGAATGGAGCGTCACTGTCAAAACGCTCTGGCTGTTGCACAGTGGCTGGAGGCCCACGACCAGGTCGCTAACGTCAACTACGCAGCGCTCCCGTCTAGCCCCTGGCACGAGGTCGCCGCGAAGTATGCCCCTCATGGAGTGGGAGCAGTGCTCTCCTTCGAGATCAAGGGCGGCGTGGACGCCGGTCGAGCACTGGTGGACAACGTGTCGCTGTTTAGCCACGTGGCCAACATTGGTGATGTGCGAAGCCTCATCATCCACCCGGCCTCCACCACTCACTCACAGCTCACCCCCGAGCAGCAGCTCACCACCGGTGTCACCCCCGGACTGGTGCGACTCTCGGTCGGACTCGAGCACATCGACGACATCCTCGCCGACCTGGAATCAGGTTTCCAGGCTGCGAAGAAGGTTGCCGCAGAGAGCCTGCAGAACGCGTAGATCTCACTTACGCAAGGTCATGGCCGGGGATAATTCCCCGGCCATGCTCATCTAGGGAAGAATAGCCACACCATGGATTGGCAATCACCGGCAGAATCACTGCCCTCCGCTTTTGTTTCGGAGGCGATGCAGTCGACGCTGCGCGGAACCCCTCCAGTGACGGGGGCGTGGCGAGATGGTGACCACCTGGGTGAGCGCGCCTTCTGTCAGGTGGGGTCCCTCACCACAGAGCACGGAGACGCTTTTCCCCATGTTCGACTGGCCTATGAGACGTTCGGGGAACTCAACGACACCAAAACCAATGCCATCTTGGTCTTTCATGCCCTGACCGGTGATTCCCACGTCACCGGGTCCGCAGGACCCGGTCACCCCACCGCAGGGTGGTGGTCCGGTGTTGTGGGCCCCGGACTCGCTCTGGACACTGACACCTGGTGCGTGATTGTGCCCAACGTATTGGGTGGATGCCAAGGCTCTACGGGCCCTTCCAGTTTTGCTCCCGATGGACGAGAGTGGGGCTCCAGATTCCCCTATGTGACAATTCGCGACCAGGTCCAGGCCACCCAGGCACTGGGTGAGCAGTTAGGCATCGAGAAGTTCGCCGCGGTCATCGGTGGCTCTATGGGGGGTATGCACGCTCTGGAGTGGGCGATCATGTACCCCGAGAGTTGTGAGCGGCTGGCCCTCATCGCGACCTCGGCGATTACCAGTGCTGACCAACTGGGAGGCAATTCCCTCCAGCGCGAAGCCATCATGGTGGACCCCTTCTTTGAGGGTGGCGACTACTACGACCACGATGAGGGCCCCTACCGCGGGTTGGCTCTGGCGAGAAGGATGGCGCTGGTCAATTACCGCTCACCCACAGAACTGAATGAAAGGTTCCAGCGCACCTGGCAAAGCCGTGTGTCACCTTTAGGGGACAACGGTCGCTTCGCCGTGGAGAGCTACCTAGATTTCCATGGGAACAAGTTCACGAGGCGCTTTGATGCCAATAGCTACCTGGTCCTCGTCGATGCGATGAACTCCCACGATGTCACCCGAGACCGAGGTGATCTCGCCGAGGTTCTGGGCTCCATCACCCAGCCCACCTTGATTCTTGGCATTGCGAGCGATCGCTTGTTCCCGGTCGAGCAGCAACACGAGTTGGCCACACACATCCCCGGTTCGCTCTCTGGGACGGATGCAATCGTGCTGGAGTCTCCCTATGGTCACGACGGGTTCCTGATCGAATCAGACCGTGTCGGCGGAGCAATCCAGGACCTACTCTCCACGAACTAGTCGTGTCGTGGAATTCTCTCTAACCGAGGGCGTCCAATTCCTCCTGAGTAGGAGGGTTCGCGCCCACGCGAGACACCGTGATGGCCGCACACTGCAGGGCAAAATCGATGGAGGCCTCGAGATCGTCAGCGTCAATTGCGGACAAGCTTGTTGCCCCCTCACCGAGAAAGCCTCGGCGCTGGAGGGCGACTAACAGCCCCGCCATGAAGGAGTCACCGGCCCCAATGGTGTCCTCCACATGAGTTGCCATGGTGGGACGTGACACGGTGTGAGCTCCTGCGTGGGCGATCACGCCCTCAGCGCCCTTGGTCATGACGACGAGCGCAGCTCCGGCATCACGCCACGAGGAAAGAACCTCGTCCTCACTGCGACCTGGATACAACCACTCGATGTCCTCATCACTGGCTTTCACGATGTGAGACAGGGCGATGAGTTCCTCAATACGTTCCCGGACATCACCAGGGTTCCCCATGATGGAAGGCCTGACGTTCGGGTCATAGCTGATGCTCGCCCCAGCAGCACGCTGCTCGGTCACAATCTGAACGACACCAGTACTGCCCGGCTCGAGGGTCGCACCAATGGAGCCGATGTGCACGTGGGAGAAGGGGTGGCTTGGCACCATGGCAGGTGTCACGTCCCAGAGCAGATCAAATACGTACGAGGCAGACCCATCATCGGCAATGGTGGCGCTGGCGCTGGAGGTGCGATCAAGACCGCTCACGTCATCAATCAGCACCACGCCGCTGTGGTGTGCGTGCTCGGTGATGGCCTGGCCTCTGGAGTCGGGACCTACCCGGGCGGCGAGGACCACGTCGTGACCGAGGCGCCCGATACCAATCGCCACGTTCAGAGGACTACCACCGGGGGTCTCGGTGATGACATCACCTCGGATAACGCAGTCGGTGAGGGCTTCACCCACCACCAGGAACGACTCTGACATCCAACCCCCTTTGTCCACTGGACATGTTATCGGCGGGTGGTGGCGTCCCTGACTTCCCCGACGAGCTCTTCAATGATGTCCTCGAGGAACAAGACCCCAGCCGTGTCGCCGGTGGCGGTAAGGACTTTCGCGACGTGGCTTCCGGTGCCGCGCAACGTCGCCAGGGCGTCTTCGAGCTCCACCGTTTCCTGCAACGCGACAAGGTTTCGGATGCGACGAGGAGGGACGGGGTAGTCACTCTCGGTCTCATCGCTATCGAGCACATCCTTGATGTGGACATAGCCGGTGGGGTCATCGTCCTCGTTCACGAGGACATAGCGACTAAACCCACGCTGAGCCACCGCGTGGTGAACATCTCGGGGTGTCGCATCCTCCGGAAGAGTCACCAATTGCTCGAGGGGAATCGTGACGTCCTTCACCTTCTTGGTGGTGAACTCAAACGCGGCCGTGAGCGCACCGGAATGATCGGAGAGCATTCCGGTCTTGGTCGACTCCGCCACAATGGTCGCCACCTCATCCAAGGTGTAGGCACTGGTGGCCTCAGCCTTGGGCTCCACACCGGTGAGGCGCAAGATTCCATTGGCAATCGCATTCATCGCACGAATGACCGGGGAAATCACTCGGGAGACAAACACCAGGGGTGGCGCTAACAAGAGCACCGCTTTATCCGGCAACGAGAACGACATGTTCTTGGGAACCATTTCGCCTAGAACAACGTGCAAGTAGGTGACAATCAGCAGGGCCAGGATGAACGCGATGGTGCCTACAGCAGCAACAGGCAAGCCCAAGGACTCCAGCGGCCCCTCCAGCAGGTGGTGAACCGCGGGCTCGGAGACCAGCAGAATCAGCAACGAACACACCGTGATACCCAGCTGTGAGGTTGCCAACATGAGGGTGGCGTTCTCCATGGCGTAGAGGGACGTTTTGGCGCGCTTACTACCCGTCTCGGCGAGAGGCTCAATTTGGGATCGCTTCGCCGCAATCACGGCGAACTCGGCACCCACAAAGAACGCGTTACCGGCGAGCAACACCACTAACCACGCAAGTCCAGCCCAATCGCTCACAGCAGTGTCACCTCCTCAGCGCTCACCTGAGGAGTGAATCGCACGCGATCGATACGGCGACCCTCCATGCGCTCCACCCGGAATACTCCGGTCGCGATGGTGACGGTGTCCCCGACCTCCGCCATCCGGCCCAGCTGCTCGAGAATGAACCCAGCGATGGTTTCGTAGGGACCATCTTCGGGGACCTCCACGCCGGTGCGCTCCTCCAACTCATCAGGTCGCAGTGCTGCCGGGAACGTGAACCAGTCGCGGGCTCGCACAACATCCAAGGAGGCTCGGTCATGCTCGTCGGCGACTTCACCGATCAGCTCCTCCACCAAATCTTCCAGGGTCGCAATACCGGAGGTTCCGCCGTATTCATCGACAACGATGGCGACCTGGTATCCCCGTCCCCGGAGCTCAGTCAGCAACACATCGAGCGTCATGGTCTCCGGGACGCGAATGACCTCCGATTGCAGGGCTGAGGCTGGAACCTCAGAGCGCTTATCCACCGGGACTGCCACCGCCTGCTTGACGTGCACCACACCGCGAACATCATCAATGGACTCATCAATCACGGGGAACCGTGAGAAACCGGTCTTTCTCGCCAGAGCGATGATGTCATCCGCCGTGTCACTGCGGTGCACCGATTCGACCTGGGTTCTTGGCGTCATCACATCAATGGCGTTGCGGGATGAGAACTCGATGGTGCGAGAGAGCAGAGTGGCGGTGTCATCCTCCAACAAACCCTGCAGCGCAGAGCGCTGCACCAAACTGGAGAGCTCATCTGCCGTTCTGGAGGCAGAAAGCTCTTCTTTGGGCTCAATACCCATGGAGCGCAGGATTCGGTTCGCACTACCGTTCAGCACGGCAATAAACGGACGGAACGTCCACGTGAAGGCCACCTGCAAAGGAACCAGAACCCGAGCTGTCTGTCGTGGGACGGAGAGTGCGTAGTTTTTGGGAACGAGCTCACCAAAGATCATCGAAATAAATGTCGCCAACAGGATTCCGAGGACTCCGCCCACAGGGCGAACAAAATCCTCAGGCAATCCGGCGTTGGTCAAAGGGCCAGAAAGCATCGATGAGATTGCTGGCTCCATCGTGTACCCGGTGAGCAGTGTCGTCAGCGTGATACCCAGCTGCGCGCTGGAGAGATGGGTGGAGGTGCGCTTCAGGGCGGAGATGGTGATGGAGAAGCCTTTTTCGCCCTTAGCCCGCCTCGCCTCAAGGTCGGCGCGATCAAGGTTCAGAAGGGCGAACTCGCTGCCCACGAAGACTCCGGTGCCGAGCGCTAGAAGCACTCCCACCAGAAACAGAAGAAGGTCTGAACTCATCGGGCACCCACCTGGCGGGCACCCCAGGGTCTATGACTAGGTTCAGAGTTATCAGACGACGGGTCATCCATTGCTCTTGAAGGGTATCAGGCTTACAGATTCCTGCGCCAGGACTGCAGGAAGTTCAAGGCTGAGCAGGTAGGCTTGTCGCCAGTTGGGTACGCGACGTGAGAGTGAGCGACAAAGCGTGTCAGATCACGACACCATGAAGACATCGACGGAGGCATCCGTCGAATTTGGGGCAAACGAATGGCTCGTTGACGAGCTGTGGACCCTGTATCAAAAAGACCCTCAGCTGGTGGAAAAGAGCTGGTGGCCTCTCTTTGAGTCACGCGCTGCAGACGCGGGTGTCACTCTTCCCACCCCTGCTCCGGCCCCCACCGCCGCACCAACTCCCGCAGTCTCGATGGCCGATGACCCTTCACCAGTGACCTCCCCCATCGCCAAGACCACCTCCATTGCTCCTAAAGAGCAGCCCATTCCTGCGGAAGCCCCCACATCTCCCACCGCCATCATCACCACGGTGGAAGACAGTGCCGAGGAGACACCTTCGGATCAGGTCAATCCTCTGAAGGGGATGGCAAAGGCTCTTGCCGCCAACATGGACCAGAGCCTCACGGTCCCCACTGCGACCAGTGTTCGCACAGTGCCAGCGAAGCTCATGATCGACAACCGGATTGTCATCAACAACCACCTGCGTCGCGCTCGCGGTGGAAAGGTTTCCTTCACCCACCTCATCGCGTGGGCGATGATCAAAGCCCTCAAAGAATTGCCCGGCCAACACGTCTTCTATGACGAAGTAGACGGGAAACCTGTCGCCGTTCACCCCGCGAACATCAACCTCGGTATCGCTATCGATATGCCCAAACCCGATGGCACCCGCGGACTTGTAGTGCCCGGCATCAAGCGTGCTCAACACATGGGCTTTGCCGACTTCCTGGTCGCCTACGAAGACGTGGTAAAGAGAGCACGAGATGGCGCACTGACCGCGGATGATTTCTCTGGCAACACCATTTCTTTGACCAACCCCGGGGGCATTGGAACCGAGCACTCCGTTCCCCGCCTGATGCGAGGCCAGGCCTGCATCATTGGTGCGGGAGCGCTCGAGTACCCGGCAGAATTCCAGGGCTCATCGAAGCGGACACTGGCGGACCTGGGTATCGGCAAGACCATTACCTTGACCTCCACCTATGACCACCGGGTCATCCAAGGCGCTGGCTCTGGTGAGTACCTGAAGAAGGTCCACGAGCTCCTGATTGGTGGAGAAGGCTTTTACGAGGAGATTTTTGCCTCACTGCGTATCCCCTACATGCCGATTCACTGGGCCGAAGACATCGCCGTTGACACCGCAGATCACGTCAACAAGACCTCACGAGTGCAAGAGCTGATCAATGCCTTCCGGGTACGCGGGCACTTGATGGCCGACATCGATCCGCTGGAATACCGCCAGCGCTCTCACCCTGACTTAGAAATCGAAAGCCACGGTCTGACCTTCTGGGATCTTGATCGTGAGTTCGTCACCGGTGGTTTTGGTGGTCGTCGCACGATGCTGCTGCGCGAAATCCTCGGAGTGCTGCGCGATTCCTACTGCCGCACCATTGGTCTCGAATACATGCACATTCAGGACCCCGAGCAACGACGCTGGTTCCAGGAAACAGTGGAGAAGCCCTACGAGAAGCCTGACCACGATGCCCAGTTGCGCATCCTCTCGAAACTGAACCAGGCCGAAGCATTCGAAACGTTCCTCCAGACCAAGTACGTCGGACAGAAGCGCTTCAGCCTTGAGGGAGCGGAGTCCGCCGTCAGCATGGTGGATGAAATCCTGCAGGCCGCGACCGAGGAAAGTCTCGACGAAGTCGCCATCGCGATGGCTCACCGTGGACGTCTGAACGTGCTGGCCAACATCGCCGGCAAAACATACGGTCAAATCTTCCGTGAGTTTGAGGGAACACAAGACGTCAGTAGCGTCCAAGGCTCCGGAGATGTGAAGTACCACCTGGGGACTGAGGGCGTCTACACGAGCCCCTCGGGAGTTCAGATTCCCGTGTATCTGGCAGCTAACCCCTCACACCTGGAGGCCGTCAACGGTGTACTCGAGGGAATTGTGCGAGCAAAGCAAGACCGCAAAGAAATCGGTCGCTTTGGTGTTCTGCCGGTCCTGATCCACGGTGATGCGGCAATGGCCGGCCAGGGTGTCGTCTTGGAGACCCTGCAGATGTCGCAGCTGCGGGCGTATCGCACCGGTGGAACTATGCACGTGATTGTCAACAACCAGGTCGGATTCACCACCCTGCCTCACGATGCGAGAACGTCGGTCTATGCCTCGGATGTGGCGAAGACCATTCAGGCGCCGATCTTCCACGTAAACGGCGACGATCCCGAAGCGGTGTTGCGCGTCGCCGAGATTGCCTTCGCTTACCGCCAGAAGTTCAAAGCGGATGTCGTCATTGACCTTGTCTGCTACCGCAGACGTGGTCACAACGAGGGTGATGACCCCTCGATGACGCAGCCTCTGATGTACAACCTGATTGAGGCCAAGCGGAGCGTTCGTACCCTCTACACCGAAGCTCTTATTGGCCGTGGTGACATCACCACCGAGGAACTAGAAGCAGCCCAGAAGGACTTCCACGACCGTCTCGAAGAGGCCTTCCAGGAGACTCACGCAGTCCAAACAGGCGCCATTTCGGTCACACCGGAAGACCAGGGAGCCCTTGCCGGGGCGGACCGTCTCGCTTCGCAGGGTGATGAAGGAGCGGGCGAACCGGAGACCACCGGGATTGACCCTGCCATCTTGAGCCTGATCGGTGAGGCCCACGACAACCAACCTCCCGGCTTCAGCGTGCACCCGAAACTTCAGCCACTGCTGGACAAGCGTCGCGAGATGGCCAAGTCCGGCGATATTGACTGGGGCTTCGGAGAACTCATCGCCATGGGATCCCTTCTGCTCGAGGGCACCCCGGTCCGACTCGTGGGTCAGGACTCGAGGCGAGGAACCTTCGTGCAGCGCCACGCCGTGCTGCACGACCGGGTGAACGGCCAAGAGTGGTTGCCGCTGATGAACATGGCAGAAAACCAAGCCCGCCTGTGGATTTATGACTCGCTTCTGAGTGAGTATGCGGCACTCGCCTTCGAGTACGGCTATTCAGTGGAGCGCCCTGATGCGCTGGTGATGTGGGAAGCACAGTTTGGTGACTTCGTGAACGGTGCCCAAACCGTGATCGATGAGTTCATCTCCTCAGCAGAACAGAAATGGGGTCAACGCTCGAGCGTTGTCCTTCTTCTGCCTCACGGATTCGAAGGCCAAGGCCCCGACCACTCCTCTGCCCGCATTGAGCGCTTCCTGCAACTCGCCGCAGAAGACAACATGATTATCGCGAGGCCCTCCACTCCCGCCTCCTACTTCCACCTGTTGCGCCGCCAGGCCTATGCCAGGCCCCGCAAGCCCCTCGTGGTGTTCACTCCGAAAGCCATGTTGCGTTTGCGCGGAGCGACCAGCAGCACCACCGATTTCACCACCGGCAAATTCCAGCCCGTGCTCGATGATCCAGCGGTCGCTTCGGGCTCTGGAATCCAGAAAGTCCTGTTGGTCGCCGGAAAGATCTACTACGACCTCAAGTCCGAAATCGAGAAGCGCGGCATCACCGGTATCGCTCTGGTGCGCCTCGAGCAGTACTACCCCTTCCCCGCAGCAGACCTCCAGGCCATCGCGGCGAAGTACTCGGGAGCACAGTTTGTCTGGGTGCAAGATGAGCCAGAAAACCAGGGAGCATGGCCCTTCATGGTCATGGAAGCACAGGCCGCAGGCCTGCCCGCGTTGTCCGTGGTCTCCAGGCCCCGATCAGCATCACCCGCGACCGGGTCATCCAAGAGAAGCCAGGTGGAAGCCCAGCTGATTCTTGACCGCGCTCTGTCTAGCTAGCGCCTTCGAGAGTTTTCTGGATACTGAGCTTGAGCTCCTCCGGAGCAGTCTCACAGCACGCGCTCTTCACCTTCTCGGTGAGGAGGGTTCCCACATCGCGCTCATCACAGCAGGGTGGGCACTCCTGGAAATGATCCTCTAAGTCTTGGCAAGCACCGGCGGGCAGTTCGCCGTGGAGATAGTCCTCCAGCTTGTCGCGAGTCTCCTCGCATCCACAATCAGCCATCAGCTCTCACCACCCTTCCCGCCCGTATCGTAACCCTCTTTCGCCGCATACTCCGCGAGCGAGGCACGCAGAAGTTTCCGCCCTCGATAGAGCCTGCTCATGACAGTCCCCGTGGGGGTCTCCATGATGTCGGCGATCTCCTGATAGCTCAGGCCCTCCACATCCGCGAAATAGACAACCATGCGGAAATCTTCGGGCAAATCGTGTAGAGCATCCTTCACCACACTGGAGGGCATCCGATCCAGAGCCTCGGCCTCGGCCGAGCGTTTGGAGGTTTGTGTCAGGGACTCAGCCTCCCCCACCTGCCAATCTTCTAAGTCATCCAGGGCAGACTGGAAACCCTCTTTGGAGCGCTTGCGATAGAGGTTGATGTAGGTGTTGGTGAGAATCCGATACAACCAGGCTTTCAAGTTGGTGCCCTGCTCGTATTGATGAAACGCCTGGAAGGCCTTCAGATAGGTTTCTTGCACCAAATCAGCGGCGTCAGAGGGATTCTTCGCCAGGCGCATTGCTGCCGCATACAGCTGATCGGCGAACGGCATCGCTTGAGCTGCGAAATCAGAGGATGACGGAGAGTCACCAGAGTGTGAGGAAGCCATCGTGGGGAAGTCTAACGAGGTCTCCCGTGGGGCTTCTAAGAGTGTTGCCAGTGACACGAGAACCTCCTTCCCTGATGACTAACCCGATACTCTGGACAACCAATGAGCACGCCAGAAAATTCCCCCCACTGGAGCGCACCTGAGCGCGCCCAGCCACTTCGGCATTCACTATCGTTGCCAGGCTCAAAATCTCTGACCAATCGTGAGCTTGTTCTGGTCGCTCTCGCTGAGGGTCCCTCCACACTGCGCAGACCTCTGCACTCCAGAGACACAGCTCTCATGGTGGAGGCCCTGCGTTCTCTGGGCGCCATCATCACTGAGATTCCAGGAGAGGGCGCCTTTGGGCCTGACCTCGCCATCACCCCTATTCCAGCAGGTCACGACGTCTCCGCCTCCATTGACTGTGGGTTGGCCGGAACCGTCATGCGCTTTGTCCCTCCGCTAGCGGCATTGGTCACTGGAACACTCCGTTTCGATGGTGACATCGGTGCGAGACGGCGGCCCATGGCCACGACCCTTCATGCCCTGACCCAGTTGGGGCTCGAGGTCGATGACGAAGGGCGAGACACTCTGCCCTTCACCATTACCAACACAGGGACACCAGCAGGCTCCTCGGTGTCGATTGATGCTTCAGCCTCCAGCCAGTTTGTGTCGGGTCTGTTGCTCATGGCGGCACGACTTCCCGGCGGACTCACCGTGACCCACACCGGCTCACATTTACCCTCCCTGCCTCACATTGAGATGACCCTGTCGTGCTTGCGAGCACGAGGGGTCGAGGTTGACTCGTCATCACCTGGCGTGTGGAGGGTGTCGCCTGGTCCGATCTCGGCACTCGATGTCGAGATCGAGCCTGATCTCTCCAACGCTGCACCCTTCTTGGCTGCACCCCTCATCACTGGAGGGCAGGTCAGCATTGAGGGATGGCCTGGTGAGACCACGCAGGTGGGAGTGGATGTTCCCCGGATTCTTGAACACTTCGGGGCAACCTTCACCGTGTCCGGCTCAACCCTCACAGTTGAGGGGGGAATCGGCTGGCGCCATGGCGGCGACATCCCTGGCGTTGACCTTGACCTCTCTCACGCGGGAGAGCTTGCCCCGACGGTGATAGCTCTTGCGGCACTCGCGTCTAGCCCCAGTGTGTTTCGAGGAATTGGACACCTGCGAGGACACGAAACAGATCGACTCGCGGCACTCGTGGAGAACATTCGAGCCCTGGGCGGAGTAGCCGACGAAACACCCGATGGTATTGCGGTCACTCCTGCACCACTGGATGGAGGGATCTGGAAGGCGTTCGCTGATCACCGCATGGCCACCTCCGGTGCTCTCCTGGGGCTAGGGGTCAGAGGTGTTGTGGTTGATGACATCTCCAGTACAGGCAAGACACTTCCCGAGTTCCCCGAACTCTGGGCCAGCCTCGTGGAGTCCTCAGCGCCATGATCGAGGACGACCTCGAGCGCTACGAAGGGTATGAGCCCCGAGTTCGACCCAGCAAGAGTGGAAGCAAACCCCGCTCCAAAAACCGCCCCCAGCACGAGGACGCGAAGAATGGTCTCGTTATCGCGGTGGACCGTGGCCGCTACCGGGTAATTCTGGACGAGAACACCGAGCAGGAGCGCCTGCTCACCTGCACCAGAGCCCGCGAGCTTCGCTCGCAAGCGATTGTGACCGGTGACATCGTCGATGTGGTGGGCGACACCACAGGAGTTGAAGGGTCTCTCGCCCGGATTGTCCGGATTCATCCTCGGAACACCGTGTTGCGCCGAAGCGCTGATGATTCGGACACCTTTGAGCGCATCATTGTGGCCAACGCCGACCAACTCTTGATGGTGGTCGCGGCAGCATCCCCTGAGCCGCGCATGCGCCTCGTGGATCGATACCTGGTGGCGGCACTCGATGCAGGAATCACGCCGATTCTCTGCATCACCAAGACTGACCTCGCCTCCGGCGAAGAATTACGCCGCTATGTCCACGATGCGGGGGTCCAGGTGGTGGAGCGCTCCCCAGGAAATCCTGCGAGGGATGACCTGGTGGTGTTGCTAAAAGACCACATCACGGTCGCAGTCGGTCACTCTGGCGTTGGAAAGTCGACTCTGGTGAATGATCTGGTGCCGGGTGCCGACCGGGCAGTCGGTGATGTGAACGACGTTACCGGGCGCGGCAGGCACACCTCCTCGTCCAGTCAAGCCCTTCGCATCCCCGAAGGCGGGTGGGTTATTGACACCCCGGGAGTGAGAAGCTTCGGATTGGGTCATGTGAGCAAGACGTCCATTGTTGAGGGTTTCCCGGAACTGCTTCCCTACACACTCGAATGCCCGAAGGGTTGCACCCATCTCGAAGACTCGAGCGAGTGCTTCCTGGTGCAGGCGATTGCGGAGGGAACACTCACGGAGCAGGAAACCGCCAGAGCGCAGTCTCTGCAGCGCCTGATGGCCACCCTCCAGGAGGGCCCTGAACACCAGAGTGGTTCGGGCTCCTAAGCACCTGCCTCTACTACGCTCAATCAGGTGACCCCCTTCACCCTCCAGGATGACTTGGCGTTGGCTCGCGTTGCGGTAGCGAATGCCGATCTGGTGTCCCTCGCTCGCTTTCGCGCTCAAGATCTCGTGGTCACAACGAAACCCGATCGAACACCTGTCACCGATGCGGATCAAGCAGTGGAGCGAGTTATCCGCGCCACCCTTGGCGCCTCGCGCCCCGAGGACGACGTCTTCGGGGAAGAGATGGGCACGGATTCCAACACCATCGGGTCTAGGCCCGGCCGGCAATGGATCATCGACCCGATCGATGGCACTGCAGGGTTCCTCCGAGGATTACCTATTTGGGGCACGCTCGTGGCTCTGGCCATTGACGGTGTTCCTGTGGTGGGAGCTATCAGCGCTCCAGCGCTCGGAAAACGGTGGTTTGGCGCAACCGGCCTTGGTTCTTGGAGCACCACAGGCGGGTCACGGGAAGAGGTTCCTCTCCAGGTGAGCGAAGTGCGCGCAGTTGCCGATGCGACCGTGTCCTATAACAGCATTGGCCAATGGGTCGCAGATGGCCGCCAAGAATCACTCTTGGCGCTCACGGGTCGTGCATGGCGCACCCGCGCGCTGGGGGACTTTTGGCCCTACATGCTGGTGGCAGAGGGCAGCCTCGACATGGCCGGGGAACCAGATCTCCAGCCCTATGACATGGCTGCCATCCAGCCCATCGTGGAAGGGGCAGGGGGTCGCTTTAGCTCCCTCGATGGGGAAAACTCGGTGTGGTCCGGCTCTGCGCTGGCCACCAATGGCCTCATTCATGACGAGGTGCTGAGCCTTGCGAAGAGAGACCAGGCCTGAGAGTGCGCAGAGCTGTCATCGCTTCTCTGGTATTCGCGATAGTCCTTGGCGGATGCGCCTCCGGTCTTCCGCAATCCACCGAGGATGCTGCTGAGGGCTCGGTCACACTGTTTGACCTGGAGTTGGGCGATTGCCTGAATGATGCCGGGATTCCGCTTCGCTCAGATATGACCGATGTGCCTCGGGTGAGCTGCGAAGAGCCCCACGACTCGGAATTGTTTGCGATCCTCGGTGTGGAGGGATCCACCTTTCCTGGGGAGCGAGAACTCGTGTCCCAGGGTCAAGACCGGTGCGCGAGAGCTTTTGGGGACTTCATCGGTATCCCCTTCGCGAACTCCACACTGGATTTTCGCTTCTACTACCCCACCGCAAGCTCCTGGGCCCAAGGGGATCGCACCATCTACTGTCTGGCTTTTGACCCAGGCCTCACGGTTTCGGGGTCACTCTTGAACGCGAAAAGGTAGGAGAATCTCGGTATGAGTACACCCGACATCGTGGTTCTGGGAAATGCGAACGTAGACCTCACCACCTATATGGAGCATGCTCCCGCTGAAGGCGAAACCGTGATCGGTCACGACTTCAGTATCGGGATGGGCGGCAAAGGAGCCAACCAGGCTGTGGCTGCTGCGAGGGCAGGCTCAGAGGTGGCGTTCATTGGCAGGCGTGGAGATGACTCCTTTGGTGACATGATCCACAGTGCACTCTCTGACGAAGGTCTCCACCTCGAGCACCTCGTTCAAGTCCCAGGACCCTCCGGTAATGCCACCATCTACGTGGAGGACAGTGGTGCGAACCGCATTGCCGTGTTCCTTGGAGCATCGGCCACCATGACTGCCGACAGCGCTTCAGACGCTGTCGCGTCCCTCTCTGGTGCCAGGTACTTTGTCTCACAATTTGAGGTGGACCAAGAGATTGTCCTTGCGGGCCTTCAGGCTGCCGGAGACCACGGCATGATTCGAGTCCTCAATACAGCCCCCTACGCACCCCTCATTCCTGGCATTACGGCCAACACTGACTGGCTGATCGCCAATGAGGTGGAGATGGAGGGCATCCTCGCCGAGGCAGGGATTGATGCCACTGTTGACGCCTCCCCTGCTGAACTCGAGAGCTCGATTCCGGAGTGGTCCGGAGCGCTGGGCTGCAATCTCGTCGTGACACTCGGATCGAAGGGTGCGGTGGGGTTTGCGCCAGACGATGGTGCTTTCTTTGCAGAAGCTCCCGTCGTGAGCGCGGTGGATACGGTGGGCGCTGGTGACTGTTTTGTGGGCTACTTTGTGTCTCTGATGAGCCACGGGCACCACTGGCAAGGAGCACTGCAGGGGGCTGTGAGCGCGGCGTCAGAGAGTGTTCAGAAACCCGGCGCACAGTCGTCCTATCCCTCACAGACAGACGCCGAAAAATTCCGCGCAGTGGCAAGCCGGAACTAACACGTTCCACAGCGCACCAATGGTGGAGATGCCGGGAATCGAACCCGGGTCCACTACTACGAACCACAGTCTTCTACGGGCGTAGCTTATGAAAGCGTTCTACTTGGCCCCGCACTTTGTCATAAGCACCTAGCGCGACAGGCCCAGTATCAGTAAAAAGTCCCGATGATTCCTGACACACGCATCATCAGCAAGCCTCCTCAACGACGCCAGGAACTGAACCGAAGGCTAATTCAGACTGACGGACTTGTCCGCTGCTTAGGCAGCGAGAGCGAAGTCGGTGCGCTTTGTATTGGCACCTATAGTTTGCAGAGGACATTTACGAGTTGACTCTGCATTCTCGGCCCGCTTCCCTATGGACTCACAAGCAATGTCGAAACCGATCATCCCCATGGTCCTTCACTCCCTGAAGGGGAGAGAAGCGTGGTGGTGCGCTGTGGAATTAGTTATGTCCTGATGCCCTTAGGCACCCATAACTATAAGTCCCTGACCTATGAACTAGCTAGGGTTTCGTGGGATTTCCGAATTCTCGTGTCCATGAGAGCGAAGACCAGGGCAGAACTCACCAGCCCGACTACAACTGTTGCCGCCACGGCAAAGGCATCGTGGTACCGATCACTTTGGGTCAGCGTCGCTTCTTCCGCCAGGACATAGAAGAACGTGGAGAGGGCGGCAGCAAGTCCAATCGCCGTGCCAATACGTTGCCCCACCTGCGCGAGGGACCCCGCCAGTCCGCCCTGAGCAACAGGAATATCTTCGAGCATCAGAGTTTGGTTCGGAGAAATGACTGCTCCACCCCCCGCTCCCGCCACTGTCATGGCAATGGCCACGGCGATAGGCATCAGGGAGTCAGGGACAGTGAATGACGCGAGAACCACCAGGCCGAATCCTGCGAGGACAGCCAGCAACCCGACAACGACCAAAGGGCGCCCGCGCTTATGCACGACCTTGCCACTGCGATACGAGGTGTAGGCGGAGATGAGGGCAAAGGGGATCGTCACCATTCCCGCGACAACGGGCGAGAACCCCAAACCTTGCTGCAAGAAGAGCGTCAGGACGATAAAGGTCGCCGGGAGAGCAGCGAAGTAGAAACTGGAGATCAGAATCCCGTTGCGGAAGGTAGAAATCTTGAACAGCTCAAAATCAATGATGGCGACCTTGCCGCGGGCAAGATAGGCCCTCTCCCACACCAGGAACAGGCTTCCCGCGATCACCATGACGACCAGCCACCACCAGCGGGCTGGATCATCGACGTCGGTGCCGGTGGTCAACACAAAGGGCAACATCAACGAGAACGTGGTGAGCCCCAGAAGTGCGGTGCCGACCAGGTCGAAGTCTCGGACCGCACCGGAGTTATCTTGTGTTCTTGGCAAAAGGCGGAACGCCATCACAAACGCGAGCATTCCCAGGGGAATGTTCATGGCGAACAACAGTCGCCAGCCGAAGTCATCTCCCCCAACTCCCACCAGAAACCCGCCCAGAGTGGGTCCAAAGGCGGTGGAGAGCCCAATTACCGCACCAAAGACACC
>JANQZT010000016.1:0-17668 GCA_030728325.1 Pontimonas sp. | reverse complement strand
AGGTTGATGGGTTCGGTCACCGGAGGGCCTGAGAGCTTGGACATGCTTCGTCCAGCCTACGCCTCGAAGCCTGGCTCAGTCGCCGAGTTTGCGCCTCGTGGCAATGGCGCGAGCGGCCTCGCGATCGTCTTGCTTTTTGCGCAACGTCTGGCGCTTGTCGTATTCCCGCTTACCTTTGGCAACCGCAATTTCCACTTTGGCCCTGCCATCGAGGAAATATAAGCGCAAGGGCACCAGTGTGTATCCACCGGCTGACACCCGGTGGGCAAGCTTCACGATCTGGTCCTTGTGCAGAAGGAGTTTGCGCTTTCGACGAGGGGGGTGATTGGTCCAGGTTCCCTCGTTGTATTCGGGAATATGGACAGCCTCCAACCACGCCTCGCCACCATCAATGGTGGCGTAGGCGTCCACAAGTGACGCACGCCCCTGCCGCAAAGACTTCACCTCGGTCCCCGTCAGGACAATGCCCGCTTCAAGGGTGTCCTCAATGGAATAGTCGTGTCGTGCTTTGCGATTGGTGGCCACCACCTTCTCGCCGTTTTCTCTCGCCATGGTGCCACCTCCTTCGTCAGTGCCAGGGACCATGCTCTCCCGCGCCACAGAGCGCTGGACCAGCCCCACAGTCTAGCGCCAGGGGTATCTGCGGCCCTAGGGAGTGTTCAGCGCTTAGGCGCGGAGATAACGGGTAATCGAGATGTAGGAGGCGACTACTGCCAGGCCGATTCCGGTGGCGAACAGGAAGGGCATCGTTGCGAACGCATCAGCGCTGGTCACGAACACGGTAGTAGGCAACGCTTCGGTCAAGTAGCCCTGGACAAAGAATCGGACGATGCTCCACACCGCAACGGAGGCGAGGGCCGCCCCCAGGGCGGCCGCAACAATTCCCTCCAGAACAAACGGAGTCTGGATGAAGCGGTTGGATGCCCCCACCAGGCGCATGATGGCAAGCTCTCGTCGCCTGGAGAATGCACTCAAGCGGATTGTGGTCGCAATCAGCAGGGCGGCCGCAACGAGCATCAAGGAGGCGACCGCGACAGCGGTGAGGCTCCCGGCATTCAGTAGCGCAAAGATTTGATCCAGGTAGCTTCGTTGGTCAATCACGCTCTCCACGCCAGGGAGTCCCGCAATCGATTCAAAGATCAGCTCACTTTGCTCAGGGTCCACCAGGTTCACCCAGAAAGTCTCGGGCAGAAGCTCAGGAGAGACCAGGTCCACCACAGCGCTGTCTTTGAACTGCTCACGGAAGTTCTCAAAAGCTTGATCGCGGTCTTCGAAGTAGAACCGGTCGATATACGGCGCGAGGGTGGCGGACTCCAGGCGTTGCTCAATAGCGAGCTTCTGGTCCGGGCTTGCTGCCAGCTGGTCGCAGCCACCCAAGGTGGAAAAGTCCGTACACATATAGATGGCGACCTGGGCGCGATCAAACCAGAACGACTTCATCTGGTTAATTTGGGCTTGCAACAAAATTGCTGTTCCCACAAAAGTCAGCGAAATAAAGGTCACCAGGATGATGGAGACCACCATCGAGAAATTGCGGGAAAGACCTGTTCCTACTTCTCGAAGGACAAAGCCCAGTCTCACGCCCGCAGCTCCCAGGGGAACGGGGCGGCAATGTCATCCGGATCAGACGTCGTGTTGGGGCGAATAGGTGTGGGGTCTGCCATCGCCATGTCCTCGGTGATCACCGGAATGGGAGCGGTGTCCATCTCACCCAGTGGAATGGCACTGGTCTCATAGCCACCCTGGTGCTCATCACGGACGACACGTCCGCCAGCAATCTCAATAACCCTGCGCTGCATCTGGTTCACAATGCCCGAATCGTGGGTTGCCATGATGACGGTGGTTCCCGACGCATTGATGCGCGAGAGGACGTTCATGATTCCCGCACTAGTGGCGGGGTCCAGGTTTCCTGTGGGCTCATCGGCCAGCATGATGGCCGGCTTGTTCACGGCAGCACGAGCAATGGCCACTCTCTGCTGCTCACCACCGGACAGTTCGTGGGGGTAGTTTTTGGCTTTCGCCGCGAGACCGACTGTTTGGAGAATGTCGGGGACTGCCTCATGGATAAATCCAGCGCTCTTGCCGATGACGCGCAAGGAAAATGCGACGTTGTCGAACACGGTTTTCTGAGGAAGCAGACGGAAATCCTGGAATACGACTCCGAGGCTCCGACGGAACTGGGGGACTTTACGACTGGGAATACGTCTGAGGTCTTGACCCAACACGTGGACGTTCCCAGTACTGGGTCGCTCTTCTTTCAAAATGAGGCGCAGAAAGCTTGATTTACCGGAACCAGAGGCTCCCACCAGGAAGACAAACTCGCCAGCGCCGATATCGATGCTGACATTACTCAAGGCGGGCTTGGGCGCACCCCGATACATTTTGGAGACATCTTCAAAGAGAATCATGGCGGCTCAAGCCTAGATTCGAGGCGCCTCGAAACCCCCTTACGACACCCGGTCAGCGCTTTTGCGCCAACGGATTCCCGCTTGCAAAAAACCGTCTAAATCGCCGTCAAACACAGCACTCGGGTTGTTCACTTCATACTCTGATCGGAGGTCTTTGACCATCTGATACGGAGCGAGAACGTAGCTACGCATTTGGTCTCCCCAACTAGCGGTAATGACCCCCGCGAGCTCCTTCTTCTTCGCTGCCTCCTCCTCGCGCTGCACCAGTAGCAAACGGCTCGTCAAGACCCGCAGCGCAGCTGCGCGGTTTTGAATCTGGCTTTTCTCGTTCTGGCAACTCACCACAATCCCGGTGGGGATGTGGGTTATCCGGACAGCAGAGTCCGTGGTGTTCACCGATTGTCCTCCCGGACCTGACGATCGGAACACGTCAACGCGAATATCTGATTCTGGAATCTCGATCTCTGCAGCCTCCTCCATGAGGGGGACGACCTCGACGGCGGCAAACGAGGTTTGGCGCTTGCCCGCTGAATTGAAAGGACTCATGCGAACCAGGCGGTGGGTTCCCGCCTCCACGCTCAAAATGCCAAAAGCGTAGGGAGCATCAATCTCGATCGTTGCGCTCTTGATTCCGGCTTCTTCGGCATAGCTGGTGTCGAGGACTGTGGCCCTGTGTCCATGGGCGTCAGCCCACCTCACATACATGCGCAACAACATCTCCGCGAAGTCCGCGGCATCCACTCCACCAGCACCGGCTCTAATCGTGATGATCGCCGGTAGGGCGTCATATTCGCCATCGAGCAGGGTGGCGATTTCCATTTCCCCGAGAATCCGCTCCAGCTCATCGAGCTCAAGATGAACTTCGTCGACTGACGCCTCGTCACCAGCCTCTTTCGCCATGTCCAGCAACACATCGAGGTCATCAAGACGCCTGGCGACATCCGTCACACGAGCGAGCTCACTCTGTCGGTGGCTCAGCGCACTGGTCACCTTTTGAGCGTTGTCTGTGTCATCCCACAGACCAGGCGCTGACGCCTGCTCGGACAGCACAGCAATCTCTGCCCGGAGACTCTCGGGATCCACAACAGCTTCGATGGTGGAAAAAGTGGAGCGAAGAGCGCTGATTCGCCCAGAAACATCGAGGTCTGTCATAACCCCTTCAGACTAGTCGAGGCCCTAGAAGCTGGAACTCGGGAGATCTTTCTCATCAGCAGCAATGGCCTCCACCAGTCGAGCAGCAACCGCTGCTGGCGCAAGACCTGGGGCAAAAGCCGGTGCTGCCCCCGCCAATGGATGCTGGGACAACTCTGTCTCGGTGTGACCGGGGCGCGCATCCACCAATCGGATGCTAGCGCGTCGCAGTTCACGCCCCGCAGCAACACCGTAGGCGTGCAGGGCGGACTTGACCGCGGAATAGGCAGCGATTCCCGCAGTGGGTGCTTCAGCGACCACTCCGCTGAGAGTCATCGCAAAGGGAGAACCTCCCGCTTGAGCGCTGGCGGTCAGGGCAGGAGTTGCTTCCCGCAAGAGACTCATCCACGCCCTCGTGTTGACTTGCCACAGGCGCTCAATGACCTCATCGGAGAGGTCCGTCACGGAACCAAATGCCACCGCACCGGCGGCAAAGATAACGCCATCGAGCTTTCCGTGTGCCGCCACAGCGCTGGAAACACAGTGGGCAGGAATGCCGGGGCGCGTGACGTCACCCGCCACGAGCGTTCCAGGGATACCCAGTGCACCGAGACGCCCCTCATCTCGAGCGACAAGGGTCAGTGCTGCTCCGCGCTCTGCAAGAAGACGAGAGATCTCGCGGCCAAGACCGCCAGTTGCTCCCACGACAAGGATTGACGCTCCAGTGATGTCTGTCATGCCGGCAATCGTCACAGACAAAGCTCCACGTATGCCGAGAGACTCATTGGAACAGCTCGTGAAACCCCACTCTCGGCGACGAAGACTTGGTCTGGGCCGTTAATCCAGACCTCCTCAAGCGAGGGGTCCAGGACAAGGTCATCAAGGGTGGGGGCCGTCTCGCCCAACACAGTGCGCATAAGACCACTGTGGCGTGATGGCCACAGTGGTGGGGAAAGTTATCCCCAGCTAGATGCCAAGCACTAGTCCTGCAACAAGGAAATAGATCACAAGACCTGTCGCATCAACCAGAGTGGTCACTAGCGGGGCAGAGATAACCGCAGGGTCGATGTTGAGAGCGCGGGCCATCAAGGGCATCAAGGAGCCCACTGTGGCTGCCCAAATACAGACGAGGATGACGGAGATTCCCACCACAAGACCGACAGGTATTCCCGCCACAATCCATCCGGCCGCGAACGCCAGAGATCCAAGGACCAAACCGAGCAACAATCCCACGCGAGATTCACGCCACGCAACTCGCAGAGCATCGGAGGGTCTCACCTCACCCACGGCGAGTGCTCGCACGGCACTCGTGGCGGCCTGAGCCCCCACATTTCCTCCGGTCCCCACCAACAACGGAATGAAGAGCGCCAAGGCAGTCACAGCTTCAAGCGAAGTCTCAAACAATTGCAGGACCGAGACCGTCAAGGTGGCGGCGACAATCAGAATCAACAGCCAGACCACCCGCAACCCTGCAAGTCGAACCGGACTGGCGGAGAGGTAGTGACCAGAGGAGGGCAAGGTCGCAGCCTGCCTCGCAACGTCCTCGGTGTCGGCCTCCTCGATGAGCTCCAAAGCGTCATCCACGGTCAGAACACCCAACACCCGGTTTTCTGAATCCACGACAACCAAACCAAGGCGGTTGGTTTCCTGAACCAAGCGCGCGGCCCACTCCGCATCATCCGTGACTGCGAGCGTGGGGGCGTTCTCATCGGCGAGATCGCCCGCGGTGAGCTCCTCATCAGCCATGACGACTTGGCTCAGCTCCATCACACCGACAAGCTTCCGGGAGCGATCCACAACGGCCAAGATGTCAATCGTCTCGGCATCTTGGCCTTTGCGCTTGATCACTCTCACGATCTCCGGAACCGGAGTGGATTCCGGGATGGTGACGACCTCGGGGCTCATGACTCGACCAACGGAGTCCTCGGGGTAGCCCAGCAGTGAGGCCGTCATGGCACGTTCTTTGGGGCTCAGTCCTTGGAGAACGCGGTGCGCGAAAGTCGCTGGGGCCTCGCCGAGCATGCGGGCTCGATCGTCAGGATCCATGGATTCCAAGATTTCTCGGAAAGCCTGGTCCCGCATTCCATTGAGCAGCTCTTGCTGCTCCTGGACACCCAGCTCTTCAAAAACCTCGAGGGCTCGATCGCGGTTCAGTAGCCGCCAGACCAGAGCGGATTGGACCGAATCCAGTCGCGTGAATTCTTCGGCAATGTCGTGCGGAGCGCGCTCTTCCAGCCAGGTGGCGATGTTTCCCACATTGCCACTGGAGAGCGCGTCACGCAGATCCTGGTCCTCTGGTTCGTCCATTAGGACTCACTGTCAGATTCGTGAGACTCCATCGCCGTCACGGCCTGGGAGTGTTGCTGAGTGTCCACCACCACCCGATAGGACTGAGCAATGACCTGCTGCAGAGAGCGGTAGAGACGCTTGGGGCCTTTGGAGAAGGTGAAGATCAGCATTCCGGCAACCATGCCCACTCCGGCTCCGATGAAAAGACCTCCGACAATGGGGGTGATGACATCCGTGGGGCTAATGATGACGAACACCAATCCCGCGAGTACACCCAGCCATGAGCCACTCATCGCTGAGGACAGCGCGGCCCGGCCATAGCCAATCTTTCCGGTGACGCGCTCCACCAGTGTTACATCCGCCCCCACGATGGAGAGCGCTTGGGCGGGAACACCCTTGGTGACCAGGGAATTCACTAATGCTTGAGCTTCGGGATAACCAGGGAAGGTCGCGAGCGTTTCACCCTCGGGTATGCGAAAAGCAGCGTCTGATCGACGCCCCCCGAAGCGATTGGTCTGGCTCACCCCACCATTCTCACACTCCCCTGGCTTAGGCTTGACATCAGCGCAGTGTGAGGGGGTTTCGTGGCGGTATCGATCGAAACCATCAACCAAGCACTCTCCACCGTCATCGACCCCGAGCTCCGGGCCCCCATCACCGAGCTCGACATGGTGGAGAGCATCGACGTGTCTGACACCGCTGTCACCGTGAGTGTTCTGCTGACGATTGTCGGCTGTCCAGCCGCTGCCGCTATTGAGCGCGATGTGAGAGCGGCACTGAAATCAGCTTCTGAGGGTCTCACCGTCGAGCTCTCGATGGGGGTGATGAGTCCCGAGCGTCGGGAGGGTCTCATCACGAGACTCCGGTCCACAACAAAAACTCATCGAGCGTTCACCCCCGACTCACTTACCCGGGTCATCGCGATCACCAGTGGCAAAGGTGGCGTGGGCAAGTCCTCCATCACCGTGAATCTTGCCGCTGCCGTATCGAAGCAGGGCTTTCGCGTGGGAATTATCGACGCCGACGTATTTGGGTTTTCCATCCCAGGCCTTGTGGGTCTGCAAGGCTCCTCCCCTACACGCATCGATGACATGATTTTGCCTCCGGTTGCCTTCGACATGAAGGTTCTCTCGATTGGGATGTTCCTGGAAACCGATCAGGCAGTGGCGTGGCGAGGACCTCTGCTCCACAGAACACTGGAGCAGTTTTTGACGGAGGCCTATTTCGGAGACCTTGATTTTCTGTTCCTCGATCTCCCACCCGGAACGGGAGATATCGCCATTTCGGTGGGCCAGCTACTTCCCCACGCAGAGATTGTCGTGGTCACCACACCGCAGAAATCTGCGGCAGACGTCGCTTGGCGCTCCGGTGATGTGGCACGCCAGACCGGACAGAAGGTTCTCGGCGTTATCGAAAACATGTCTGCCACCACTCTTCCGGATGGGAGTGTGCTGGACGTTTTCGGTTCCGGAGGTGGTGATGAGACCGCCTCCAGGCTCGGTGTTCCGTTGATGGGGAGCCTTCCGCTCTCACCGGAGCTTCGTGACGCCGGAGACGCGGGAGTGCCCCTGGTTCTGAGTGATTCCGATTCACCCACAGCGCGCGAGATTGCCCGCGTCGCTGACGCGATTGTTCGAGCTGGAGAGTCCCTCGCGGGAAAGAAACTGCCCTTCGCCTAGGAGGCGTCAGGGTCAAAAGGCGCGGGTGTGCCCTGCTTCAGACGTTTGCGCTTCTGGTAGGCGGATTCCATCACCACGGGGGCCGCAACAGTCTCTGCCGCGGAGCCCGTCGTGGGGCTCTCCTGGAGAGCCTCCCGAATGATGCGCCGTGGGTCATATTGACGAGGGTCCAGCTTCTTCCAGTCCATGTCGTCAAAATCAGGGCCCAGTTCGTCGCGCATACGGTCTTTGGCACCCGAAGCCATATCGCGAAGTTGTCGAACTAGCCGCCCAAACTGAGCCGAGTAGGCCGGAAGCCGGTCAGGTCCGATCAAAAACAGCGCGATGATGCCAATCACCAGCAGTTTCTCAATGGTCAGACCGAAAGACACCCCCCCACAATAACCGGAAGAGCTGGGCTGCAGCCCTAGGCTTCGTATCAAGCACACCAGGAACACAGTGGGGATTAGGCATGTCAGACAAAGAACTCAGCTGGCGCTTCATTGAAGAGCGCGTGGGTGAGGATGCTGACATTGAACGCGCCAGGAAAGCCTCACTGGAGCACGGGGTCGACCCCATCACCGCGAGTGCGGGGCAATACATTGCGACCATTGCGACGTCTCTGGATGCGAAGAGCATCATCGAGGTCGGGACAGGGCTCGGTGTGGGAACACTGTGGCTCGCTCAAGCCTGCCCTGACGCCCACATCACCTCGATTGATTCTGAGCTTGACCACCACGTCAGCGTTCGAGAAATTCTGACCGAAGCCGAAATCCCCACCTCCAAGGTGCGCCTGATTACCGAGAAGGCCCTGGACGTCCTCCCCAAGATGAATGAGGCCAGCTACGACCTGGTCGTCATTGATGCCGACTTCCAGAATGTTCAGGCCTATGTTGATCACGGGCTCTCCCTGGTGAAACCTCGGGGCAGCGTCATCGTGGTCGGTGTTTTAGGCGATGACTTAGTCGCTGATCCGGCCAAGCGTGACGACAAGACCTCCGCCTATCGATGGCTCCTCAAAGCACTCGAAGACCGCGAGGACGTGCTTCACACCGTGAATCTCATTGGCGATGGCCTTGTGCACATCGTCCGCCTGCCCTAAGGCAGAGACTACTTTCCGAGTGCTCCTGCGAGCTGGTCGTGAAGCTCTTGGGCTTCTGCGTCATTGACCGACACCACGAGGCGTCCGCCGCCCTCGAGAGGCACCTTGACGATAATCAGACGACCTTCTTTGACAGCCTCCATGGGTCCATCACCGGTTCTGGGCTTCATTGCTGCCATGACAGGATTCTCCTCATAGATCTGCTCTCAAACCCCCATTATCCCCGAAAACCCGGGTCAACGAAAATCCGACCGGAGTTAGTGTGAGCCCAGCCAGCTCTTGAGGCCCTCATAACAGGCCTCAATCTGGGCAATCTCGACGCGCTCATCATCCGCATGAGCAAGGGATGGGTCACCTGGACCGTAATTGAGGGCGGGGATTCCCCACTCACCAAAGCGTGCGACATCGGTCCACCCGTATTTGGGTGCAACCTCAACACCGAGTGTGGTCACAAACTGCTGGACTAGCGGATGAGTGAGCCCGGGACGTGCACCGGGTGCTTCATCCACTACGACGACATCAAACCCGTCGAAAAGCTCTCGCACGTGGGCAATAGCGTCAGAAACACCCTTATCCGGAGCAAATCGGTAGTTCACGGTGACCGTGCAGTCATCCGGAATAACGTTGCCCGCTACTCCCCCGCGAATCCCTACAGCGTTCATACCCTCTCGGTAAGCGAGGCTATCAACGTCGACAGTGGCGGGTTGATAGGTCACCAAACGCTCGAGAATCTCGTGGGCACGGTGAATGGCGTTGTCACCCTTCCAGGACCTCGCCGAGTGTGCTCTGGTACCCGTAGCACTGACCTCTACACGCAGGGTCCCGTTGCAGCCGCCTTCCACAATGGCGTTGCTGGGTTCCCCGACGATGGCGAAGTCACCCCTCACCCAATCGGGCTGGGCAGCCCCCAACAGCCCGAGGCCGTTCTTGGCGCTCTCGACCTCTTCGTTGTCATAGAAAATCCAGGTCACATCGACCGAAGGGTTTGTGAGCTCTAGGGCGAGTTTCAGGCCAATTGCCACACCAGACTTCATATCGACCGAACCCCGGCCATGCACGAAACCATCTGAAACGCTGGATCGGTCGTTACCGTTCTCCGGGACAGTGTCGATATGTCCGGCCCAGACCACCCGTGAGGGCAGACCCTGATGAGTCCGCGCGGCAATGGTGTTGCCGTGTCGGATGACCTCAAGATGGGGGGCGGCGCGAAGCGCTGCCTCGATCGCATCCGCGAGGCCTACCTCATGACCGGAGGGGCTAGGAAAATCGATGAGTGCTCGGGCAATGTCGACCACAGGCGCGCTCAGCTCGAGGGTTACGGGGGCGCCAGACATGGGCTCAAGTGTAATGGTGGCTATCGAGCCCGGTACCCTGGCTCTATGGAAACACCAGCGTTACGTGCATGGGGTTATGGAATTGCCACCATCAGCACAGACACGAACACGGTTCTCGACACCTGGTTTCCAAAACCCCAGCTAGGCGAACCCCCGGCAAACTTTGACCCGCACCTCATACCCGCCGACTTAGCGGCTCTGGAAGGATCTGATGACTCCAGGGGCGTTATCCGCACCGGTGTCACCACAGTTATTGACCTGACTAGCCCCCCGCAGTCCACGTCTGATGCGTATCTGAGGCTGCATCTCCTGAGCCACTGCCTGGTGACACCCAACTCGGTGAACCTCGAGGGAATCTTCGGGTTGCTGCCCATTGTGGCCTTCACTACCCGTGGACCGGTATCTCCTGAGTTCTATGACACCCATCGGATGGCTCTCATGGAATCGGGAGCCATGATCACCAGCTTGGATCGCTTCCCGCCACTGCTGAATTATGTGACTCCCTCTCGAGTTCGCATTGCTGATGCTGCTCGGGTGCGCCTCGGAGCACACCTAGCGCCGGGCACCACCGTCATGCATGAAGGGTTTGTGAACTTCAATGCAGGCACCCTGGGTACTTCCATGGTGGAGGGTCGCATTTCCCAAGGAGTCGTCATTGGTGATGGCACCGACATTGGAGGCGGAGCCTCCATCATGGGAACTCTCTCTGGTGGCGGAAAAGAAGTCATTTCGGTGGGTCAGCGATGCCTCTTGGGCGCCAACTCCGGAATTGGCATTTCCCTCGGGGATGACTGTGTCGTCGAAGCGGGGCTCTATGTCACCGCGGGAACCAAAGTCCGGGTTATTTCCGGCGGCGACACTACAGAAGTCAAAGCCGGGGAACTGAGCGGAAAGGCCAATCTCCTGTTTAGGAGAAACTCACTCTCTGGCGCAGTGGAGGTTCTCCCCCGGGATGGTCAGGGCGTCGAGCTCAACAGCGCACTGCACACGTAGCTTTATCGCGTGGGCCAATCCCTAGCTGCTGGACCCACATACAACTGCTGGGGGCGACCGATTTTGGTGTTGGGGTCAGCATTCATCTCTCGCCAGTGCGCGATCCACCCTGGTAGGCGACCAATAGCGAAGAGCACCGTGAACATGCGCGTGGGGAAGCCCATCGCCTTGTAGATAACGCCGGTATAGAAGTCAACGTTCGGGTAGAGCTTTCGCTCAATGAAGTACTCGTCCGCCAGCGCAATCTCTTCGAGCTCCTTGGCGATACCCAAGAGAGGGTCGTGGATACCTAGTTGCTCCAGTACCTCGTCGGCGCTTTCTTTGACCAGGCGGGCACGGGGGTCGTAGTTCTTATAAATCCGGTGACCAAAGCCCATGAGACGGATTCCGTCTTCCTTGCGCTTCACTCGCTCGACAAACCGCTGCACTCCTTCGCCGGAATCACGGATCTCGGCGAGCATGGAGAGCACTGCTTCATTGGCGCCACCGTGGAGTGGTCCCGAGAGAGCGTTGATTCCTGCGGACACGGAGGCAAAGAGGTTTGCCTCCGTGGAGCCCACCATTCTGACGGTGGAGGTGGAAGCGTTCTGCTCGTGGTCTTCGTGGAGAATCAGCAGGCGATCAAGTGCCTTCACGAGGACGGGGTTGGCCACATAGGGCTCTGCCATGAGACCAAAGTTCAACCAGAGGAAGTTCTCCACGAATCCGCGAGAGTTGTCCGGATACAAGAACGCTTGGCCGATGCTCTTCTTGTGGGCATAGGCAGCAATCACCGGCAACTTCGCCAGAAGTCGAATGGTCGACATCTCAATCTGCTCGGGGTCGTGAACGCTCAACGAGTCACCGTAATAGGTCGACATTGCTGAGACCGCAGCCGAGAGCACTGACATGGGGTGAGCGTTGTGGGGAAGCGCATCGAAGAGGCGCTTCAGGTCCTCATGGAGCAAGGTGTGGTGACGGATGCGGTGATCGAACTCTTCGAGCTCACTCGCCGAGGGGAGCTCGCCATAAATCAACAGCCAGGCAACCTCGAGGAATGTTGAGTTCTGAGCGACATCATCAATGGCGTAGCCACGGTAGCGAAGAACTCCCTCGTCACCGTTGATAAACGTGATTCCGCTGGTGGTGGAGGCAGTATTGACGAACCCGTGATCGAGAGCCGTGTAGCCGGTTTGCTTGGTCAGGCTAGAGACGTCAATGCTGGGAGCGCCGTCCACGGAGGGGACAACCGGAAACTCCGCTGTTCCACCAGGAAAGTTCAGTGAAACAGTGTCAGGTGAGTCGGTCACGCTTCCCTCCTTCGACAGCACATCCCCTACAGCCTAGAGGACCCCGGTGGCACTAGCCGAGTCGCCTACGAAATTCGAGAAGTAGTTGTGGATGTGGGACAAATTCAGGCGGAAAACCGGTCTCGGACCGCTCTCGCCTGCTGGTCTGACACGGTCAGAGCGACTCGAACAAAAGTGCTCCCTGCCTCTCCATAGAAGGACCCCGGTGTGACAAGAACACCACGCTCAGCACACCACTTCACGGTGTCCCAACAATCCTCATCGCGGCTAGCCCACAGATAGAGTCCCGCCTCGCTGTGCTCAATCCGGAAGCCTGCCTCGAGCAGGGCGTCTCTCACTAACTCTCGGCGAGCTCGATACCGCTCCTTCTGGATGGCCACATGCTCGTCATCAGCAAGCACGGCAGTGAGTGCGGCCTGGATGGGAGCGGGCACGATAAGCCCCAGATGCTTCCGAGCAAGCAATAAGTCCTGAATGAGGGCTTCATCCCCCGCCACGAGAGCTGCTCGATACCCGGCCGCGTTAGATTGCTTGCTGGTCGAATACAGGGCGATTGCTCCAGAGCGATTACCCTGCGTTACCTCATGGTCCAGTAGTGAGGGCACCCTGACGCCCTCCCACCCCAGCTCCGCATAACACTCGTCACTGACGATCACCGCACCAAGCTTCCGCGCAACGCTGAGTGCTTCCTTCAGGTAGGCAACGTCCAGGACTTGTCCTGTCGGGTTCCCGGGGGAATTGAGCCAAATGAGCTTCGTGCCCTCTGGCCACTCGGTGGGGTCATCAGATGCCACCACCTGAGCCCCCGCAACATGTGCACCGATTGCATACGTCGGGTAAGCAGCCTCTGGAATCACGACCACATCGGTTGATCTGATTCCCAGAAGAGTTGGGAGCAAGCCCACCATCTCCTTGGAACCGATGGAAGGCATCACCTCACGAGCAGACAGAGGACCGGTATTCCGCCGACGCTCCCACCACGCCGCCATCGCTGCTCTCAGCTCAGGAGTGCCAGCCGTAAGCGGGTAGGAGGGCGCCTGAGCGGCATTAGCGAGAGCTTCCGTGGCGACCGCAGGCGTAGGGTCAATCGGCGAACCCACAGAGAGATCAATGAGACCTCCGGGGTGCTCTGAAGCGCGATCACGATGAGAGTCGAGTGAATCCCACGGAAAATCGGGGAGCGTGAGGCTCACCGGAGACTAGTTCTGTGGAGGCAGAGCGGAGACGACGGCGTGATCCTTGTGGATGACGCCGACCTTGGCAGCTCCACCGGGTGATCCCACCTCCACAAAGAACTCGACGTTCGCCGTGTAGTACTCCGACCACTGCTCTGGCAGGTCGTCCTCGTAGTAGATAGCTTCAACCGGGCATACGGGTTCACAGGCGCCACAATCCACGCACTCATCCGGGTGGATGTAGAGCATCCGGTCTCCCTCATAGATGCAATCGACCGGGCATTCATCAATGCAGGCACGGTCTTTGACATCGACACAGGGAAGAGCGATTACGTAGGTCACGGCTGGTGGGTCCTCTCGGAGCGTTCTACTGCCCTATCGTAACGGTTTGTCCTGGGCGGAAACCGTGGCCACGCGATTGCTCCCACCACCAGGAGCGTGGTTCCTCCCAGAAGAACTAGACCCGCTGTGTCGGCAATGATGAGCACCGATCCGTTGCCATCGACTCCCGCGAGCATCATGAGCGACCCCACAATGCCGACACTGGCCCACACAATTGGGTAGCGCTCCACAAACAGTGTCCTGACCCCGGCAACCGCCAAAGTCACCAAGACCAGTGCCACAGTAAGCCCCCACGGGAAAAGAACCCCATGGTAGAGGCTTGCAAAGGTCCCTACGGTGATCCCGAGAACGAGAGTAGTGAGTGACCTCAGAACCCTCCGAATCAGCGGCGGGCGGCTCACTGATCGAGTCTTTGCATCCACCCGTGAGGGTCGGCTGCGCGACCGTATTGAATGTCAATGAGTTGTGAACGCAGAGCCATCGTTACCTCACCGGGAGGGGCATCAGCAGATCCAATGGTGAAGTCTGGGGCTTTCAACTGACCAATGGGAACAACCGTGGCAGCAGTTCCACACGCAAACGCTTCCACGATGTCTCCTGATGCAAAGCCCTCACGCCACTCATCAATGGTGATGGGGCGTCGCTCGATGGTGTGACCAGCATCTTCTGCGAGCTGCAAGACAGAATCTCTCGTGATGCCCTGGAGAATCGTCTCGCTGTGAGGGGTGACCAGAGTTCCATCTTTGTAGACCAGGACCACGTTCATTCCGCCGAGCTCCTCCAAGTAACGTCCTTCCTCGGAGTCCAGGAACAACACCTGCTTGCAGTCGTTCTCAGCAGCCTCAGTTTGGGCAACCAAGGAAGCAGCGTAGTTGCCTCCGGCCTTCGCCGCACCCGTTCCACCCTTACCAGCGCGGGAGTAATGCGTGGAGAGCCAAATAGACACGGGACTCACGGTGTCACCAAAGTAGGGGCCCACGGGAGAGGCAATGATGTAGAAGGCGACCTTCTTTGCTGGCCTCACCCCCAGGAATGCCTCTTTGGCAAACATGAAGGGTCGAATGTAGAGAGACGTTTCAGGGGCGCTCGGAACCCAGGCGCCATCGACGGCAATGAGTTCTTTGAGTGCCTGGAGGAAATACTCCACCGGAAGCTCCGGCAATGCCATCCGCTTCGCGGATCGCTGCAAACGAAGAGCATTTTGATCTGGGCGGAAGGTCCAAATAGAGCCATCTGCATGACGGTATGCCTTCATACCCTCGAAGATCTCTTGGCCGTAATGCAGGACAGAGGCAGCCGGGTCAAGGGGAATCGGTCCGTAGGGCTGAACGCGAGGACGGTGCCAGCCGCCCCTCTCTGACCAGCAAATATCGACCATGTGGTCGGTAAACACTGTTCCAAAGACAGGATTGTCCAAGACAGCCTGACGCTCCTCGTCAGAAAGCGGAGCAGGATTCGGGGTGACCTGGAACTGGATGTCCGGAGTCGCCATGGGGAGCGAAATCGTCATGGAAGTCTCTCTTGGGTGCTGAACTGGAGGGATAGTACGCGACAGCCTACTGGCAATGATGGCTTGGCTTCTAGGGCTCTTTAGCCGAGCAGAGCTCGAATGGCCTGGCCAATCTCCGAGGTGCTTCGAGGTTTATCGGCCTGTGCCCGTGAGGCAACATCCTGTGTCACCGCCTGGACAATCCTGTCGCCTAGCTCAGGGAAACCTCGGTGCTCCAGCAGTAACGCAGCCGACATGATGGCCGCCGTGGGATCAGCTTTTCCTGTCCCCGCAATGTCCGGCGCTGAGCCGTGCACTGGTTCAAACATGCTGGGGAACGAGCCGGTGGGGTTGAGGTTCGCAGACGCCGCCATCCCAATGCCCCCACCTACTGCGCCCGCGAGATCGGTGATGATGTCACCAAAGAGGTTGTCCGTGACGATGACGTCAAATCTCGAGGGATCGGTGACCATGAAGATTGTTGCGGCGTCAATGTGGAGATAGTCGACCTCGACACCGGGATAGTCAGCCTGGACCTCTCGAACGATGCGAGACCACAAGCTCCCCGCATGGACGAGCACATTGGTTTTGTGAACGAGGGTCAGTTTCTTGCGCCTGCTCATTGCTGTGTCGAAGGCAAAGCGAACGACCCTCTGGACGCCGTGGGCAGTGTTCACCGACACTTCCGTCGCGATTTCCTCCGGTGTTCCGGTGCGCAGTGAACCACCGTTACCCACATAGGGACCCTCAGTGCCTTCTCTCACGACAACAAAGTCGATGACCCCAGGGTTTGAGAGAGGGGACTCCACTCCCGGAAGCAACACAGTGGGGCGGAGGTTCACATAGTGATCAAAGGCGAAGCGCAGCTTCAGCAATAACCCTCGCTCGATAATTCCGCCTTGAAGCTTGGGGTCCCGGGGATCGCCACCAACAGCTCCCAACAAAATCGCATCATGGGCCGAGAGTGTGGTGAGCGTCTCGTCCGAGAGGATCTCTCCAGTCTCCAGATAGTGACGGGCTCCCAGCGAATAGGTGGTCGCCTCAACATCAAGAACCCCAGTAGAGACAAGCTTCAGGGTTTCCAGGGCCTCGGTTGTTACTTCAGGCCCAATGCCATCGCCAGGGATTACCGCGAGATTCAGTGACTGCGTCATGCCACCAGCCTAAAGCTCGGGACCAGATTCCACAGAAGCGCGCTGGTCATGGATAAACCAGAGAGCCTCCGCGACTGCACTCGCATCTGCCAGTCGATAAGGGGCGATTGTCTCGCCTCCACCCACGCGTATTCCGACATCATGCGCTTCCAAGACAGCGAAACCATCTTCATCGGTTCGATCATCTCCGGCGAAAAGAACTGCGGAAGGTCGAAGACGTTGCCTGACCTCATCAATCCCGTCACCTTTGGTCGCTTCCTGGATGGAGCACTCCACAATCCCGTGACCAGTTCGCACCACCAAATCTCCATCCCACGCATCACACACGTGATGGGCAGCTGATTCAGCGGCCTGTGCCACCGGCTGTTCCACTCCCCTGGTGTGAAGAGCTAAACCGAAAGGCTTGTGTTCCAACCTGGTTCCCGGATGGGCTTTCACTACTGCGTCAAACGCCTCGGTCAAATCAACCGGAACCAACCATGGAGTCTCATAGCTCGTGACGTCCCCGGGGGAGAGCACTTCGATTCCGTGAGACCCGACGAGAAACCACTCCTTCAGAGGATCGGCGACTCGTTTCACGCTGTCAATCGCGCGGCCGGTCACGATGGCCACGCTCACTCCCGACAGGGCGGTCAGCTTCTCCAGCGCCGCACGAGCAGGCGCAATCATGCGGGAGTCCTCTGGATCATCGACCAGGGGCGCGAGAGTGCCATCGAAATCGAGGGCGATCAGGATTGTCTGCTGGGAAGCGAACGCCGCGAGAGCACTCGTCAGGTCAGAAGAAATCGCCTCAGGCATTACAAGTCGATGATGTCGATATGCGCCATGGTCGTCGCTGAAATCTCTGTCGCGACTTCCTCCAGGAGCTCATCAGGGACCCTGGAATCCACGGTCAACACACTGAGTGCTTTGCCACCCTTGGTGTCACGAGCAATCTGCATCCCAGCAATGTTGATGTTCGCATCCCCAAAAGCGCGGCCATAAATTGCCACAATGCCAGGTCGGTCCTCGTACATCATCACAATGTGATGTTCGGCCAAGGGAACCTCGACGTCATATCCGTTCACCTCGACAAGCTTTTCCGCCTGTTTGGCACCCGTGAGTGTTGCGGATGCAGACACCGTCCGGCCATCTCCCAACACACCCTTGATACTCAGAAGATTGCGGTACTCATCGCTCTGTGGATCGGTCGACATCGACACCGCCACACCCCGTGCTTCCGCCAAGAGTGGAGCGTTCACATAACTGACCTGCTCGCTGACAATTCTCGAGAAGATTCCCTTCAAAGCGGCAAGCTTCAGAGC
>JANQZT010000015.1:5416-8371 GCA_030728325.1 Pontimonas sp. | reverse complement strand
CATTGAGCTTTCTAATGTTTTGCCACGCTGTGTCATAGGTCCACTCGCGACCGTCATCGTTGACCTGCTGGTAAATCTCTTTCGGCACTAACGGCTCAGACGCCTGACATCCGGATGTTACGAGGACAAAAGCGACCATCGAGATGGCGCTTATCCATGCTGGCCAGCAGATTCTTCGCATCATGGTCGAGAGCAGAGGCGGGCTTTAGCCCGCTACCTCCAGGCGTTGCTCGGTAAGCAGCGCCGCGTAAAGACCCTTGTTGTCGAGAAGATCGGTGTGAGTGCCGGACTCCACGATGCGACCCCCTGAGACCACCATGATCCGATCAGCATTGACCACCGTGGAGAGGCGGTGCGCGATAGCAAGCGTGGTTCGGTTTGCGGACGCTGAGTCCAGTGCTGCTTGGACGAGTCGCTCGGACTGGGTATCCAGTGAACTGGTGGCTTCGTCCAGTATCAGGACCTTGGGGTCTTTCAACAGCACACGAGCAATGGCGATTCTTTGTTTTTCGCCACCACTGAGGCGGTATCCCCGCTCACCGACAAGGGTGTTGTATCCCTCGGGGAAGGACAAGATCGTGTCATGGATGTTGGCCAATCGAGCTGCTTCCTCGATGTCATCCTGGGTGGCGCCATCTTTGGCGTAGGCGATGTTCTCGGCAATGGTGTCGTTGAACAGGAATGTCTCCTGGCTCAGGATGCCGATGTGGCTGATGAGCTCGTCCTGGTCACAGTTTTTGACGTCAACTCCGGCAAACTTCACGGCACCAGATGTCACGTCGAAGAATCGGGGAATCAACGAGGTGATAGTGGTCTTTCCCGCACCTGAGGGTCCGACGAGGGCCACGTATTCACCGGGTTCGATGCGGAAGCTGATGTCGGACAGGCCTGAGGATTCCTCCTCGTCATTGCCTTCGTCGTAGCGGAAGGAGACATCTTCGAACTCCACGAGCCCCAACTTCGAACTGTCAATAGGTGTCGGCGAGGCAGGGCTGGAAATCGAGGGTGTCAGATCGAGGTACTCAAAGATCCTGGCAAAAAGGGCTCTCGAGGTTTGAATCTCCAAACCAATCTGCAGCAGGTTCATCATGGGGAACATCAGACGAGACTGCGCGGTCGTGAACGCCACCAAGGTTCCCACTGTCAGAGGAGCTGCTCCGAGAATCAGGACTCCGGCGATCAAATAGATGACGGCAGGGATTGCGGACATGAACAGTTGGATCAGCGCAAAGAACGCTTGACCCGACATGGACAGCTTCACCTGCAGCCCTATTTGTGTCTCGTTTTCCCGCTCATACCGTGCCACCTCGCTGCTTTGGCGACCGAAGCTCTTCGAGAGCAATATTCCGCTGATGCCGAGTGCTTCCTGGGTCATTGCCGACATCTCGCTGAGTGAGTGCTGGGTTGCCGCAGCGATTCGGGCGCGGACTCGTCCGATGCGTTTTTGCAAGAAAATCATGACCGGGAGCAGGATGACGGCGACTAGGGTGAGCTGCCAGCTGAGAATCAACATCGCCACCAGGGACGCGGCAACGGTGACAGTGCTTCCCAACAGGTTCGCGATCACTTCTTTGAGGACGTTGGCGACCCCGCCCACATCGTTTTGCAAGCGGGATTGAATCGCACCGGTCTTGGTCTTCGTAAAGAACCCCAAGTGCATCGATTGCAGGTGCTCAAACATTTTTACCCGGAGCGAGCCCATCACCCGGTTACCGATTTGGGCCGTGAGGTAGTGCTGCCAGACACTCAGCGCACCAATGAATGCCCAGAGGCCCACCATGATGGCGACCAAAGTCCCCAGAATCTCGAGGTTGGGAACACCGCTCTCCGGGAAAAGGCCCTCATTGAAGGCGTCCTGGATGAGAAGTGGCGGGATGACGGAGAGCGCAGCACCCACAATGACCAGCCCGATGGTAAGGCTAAGAGGTTTCCTGTGTGGGTCAAACAGGCTCAGGATTCGAGGCAAGAGGCCGTCAATAGAGGGCGCGTTCTCAATGGCCGCGCGTTTGCTCTCTTCGGTCTGGCCATAGCGGCCAAGAGGTCCGTGGGCAGGAACTGAGGTCATCACGCCTATTTCTGTTGTGAGCTAAAGATCAACACCTTGTAGAACACCACAGTAGGTGAGGAAATTCCTGTGTCCCACGTGGTCTCAGGAAACTAAGCTGAGGGCATGTCCTGGTATCTACTCATGGCCGCGGTAGGCGCTTATCTCGCAGATGGTGGATTTCGGAAATCCGAGGCCAAACCCTTTATCTATTTGGTGTACCGAGCCCGCCTGATGTGGAAAGACAATGCGCACCGGATGCTCGGCATTTCTGGGGTCATCATCACGATTCTCGGCATCTTCTTCCACTTCACTCTCGGCTAGAGGCCCGGGAGCCTACTCACCAGCCGAGAGCCACCGGCAGCGCAAAGGCCATCAATCCGACCGTGATGGCAAGAGCGAGAACTGAGAGAACGAGGGAGACTCGAGGCATCACTGAGGGGGCTTGATTTTCCGCCTTCTCGGTCGTGATCAGTTTGCGGGAGAACACAATTCCCATAATTCCCAGAGCGATGCACAAAATAGGGATTGTCGAAGACGCTAGAGCGGCGATGGAGAATCCGAGGGTCACGAACTTGTTGGGAGTTCCTCGCATAATGTTTCAGCGTACCCGGCGGACATCGCGGTTGCACTGATCGAGGCGTCGTTGCCCCACAATATAGAAATGCCTAATGTCATCGAGAAGCCTTACGTCATTTTTGTGGGAAATGAGACGAGCCCGGTCTACACAAAGACAGGGAGTGGCATCGCCCACTGGGATCGTGAGAGCTGTGTGGGGCAGATTCGCCTCTCTGCAGAGGCCGCAAACCTTGGGTTGCCGGATATGTCTCTCGAGGAAGCCATAGCCGCGGGAGCTAAGACCTTGGTCATCGGTATTGCTGTGGTCGGTGGCGCCATTCCCTCTTCGATGC
>JANQZT010000015.1:0-5316 GCA_030728325.1 Pontimonas sp. | reverse complement strand
AAGACCTTGGTCATCGGTATTGCTGTGGTCGGTGGCGCCATTCCCTCTTCGATGCGTGCTGTGATTGCGGACGCACTGACCCGAGGAATTGATGTGGCATCGGGAACTCACGATCGACTGGCTGATGATCCTGAATTCGCCGCGTTGGCCGCGCAGTCGGGCGCTCGTATTTCGGACGTTCGCGTCCCACCGCCTGGCCTTCCCGTGGGCAAAGGAGTGAAAAGGTCGGGTAAGCGGTTGCTCACGGTGGGCACAGATTGCGCCTTGGGCAAGAAGTACACGGCACTCGCTCTTGCCCAGGAGATGACCAGTCGGGGTATGGACGCAACATTCCGCGCCACCGGGCAAACCGGGATTCTGATTTCCGGCGGAGGAGTGCCGATTGACGCTGTTGTTGCCGATTTTGTCTCCGGGGCAGCAGAGACGCTTTCTCCTGACGCGGCGGAAACGCATTGGGACATCATCGAGGGTCAGGGGGCGATACTCCACCCCGGTTATGCAGCAGTAAGTATGGGGCTGTTGATGGGCTCACAACCCGATGCGATTGTGGTGTGTACCGATGCCACCAGAGAAACCATTGTCGGATGGCCAGATTTTGCTCTGCCGAGCATTCAAGAAATCATCGACCTCACAGTTCGCATCGGATCGGTGGTGAATCCTGATATTCGCGTGGTGGGGATTAGTGCCAACACCTCGGCGCTGAGTGATGCGGAGCGAGAAGACTATTTGAGCCGTCTGTCGCAGGAGCATGGCGTTCCCGCCGTGGATTCCGTGGCCACGGGGGTAGGACCGATTGTGGATGCTGTGCAGTCATGACCGTGTCTGTGTCGATGGAACGGGTCTCGATTCCCCTTCATGAGCCACTGGTCATTACGGGCCACTCGTTCTCTCATCTGAACACTGTGTGGGTCACCTTGGAAAGAGAGGGTGTGATCGGAAGAGGTGAGGGGACTGGCTCCTACTACTTAGGGGAAACCCAAGACAGCATCGTCGAAGAGATTGAGAGAATTACCCCAGCGCTCGAGAGCGGCCTTTCTCGAGAAGAACTGCAAGACCTCCTCCCCCCGGGGGGTGCTCGTAACGCTGTGGACTGCGCGCTGTGGGACCTGGAGTGCAAAGAAGCGGGCCAGACCATCTGGGAACGAGTCGGTGCCATACCTCATGACCTCACCACCGTCGCCACCATCGGAGTCGGTGAAGCCGACATCATGGCCGAGCATGCCCGACGCTGGTCGAGCTACCCCCACCTCAAGATCAAGCTCTCCGCAGAGTCCCCCGTGGAGAAGATGCGGGCCATCAGAAGCGCTCGCCCCGACGCTGTCTTGGTCGTGGATGCCAATCAGGCGTGGAGCTTTGCGGAGCTCCAGGAGTATCTGCCAGCACTTGTTGAACTGGACATTGCCATGATCGAGCAACCCCTGCCTCGAGGTGGGGATGTGGAGCTCGAAGGGTTTGACTCTCCCATTCCTTTGGGGGCAGACGAAAGTTGCCTGAGCCTTGCCGAATTAGACAGCGCTGTCACCAGATATGACGTCATCAACATCAAGTTGGACAAGTGTGGTGGGTTGACGGAGGCGCTCGCGATGGTGGAGGCCGCACAACACGCTGGCAAGAGACTCATGGTGGGAAATATGACCGGGTCTTCACTATCAATGGCCCCCTCGTTCGTGGTGGGACAGTTTTGTGAGTTTGTCGATATCGACGGTCCTCTTTTGCTGCGCCACGACATCGACCACGGCCTGACGTACTCCCCGGAGGGAGTCGTGAGCCCCCCCAGCTCAGAGCTGTGGGGGTAGTTCCCACCTGTGCTAGAAAACTGGTGATGACTCCAGCACTCTTTGACCTCGACCTCGATCAGCTCCGAGCACGCCTCGTCCAGCTAGAGGAGTGGGGGCGAGCCCTTGAGTCCGGTGATGAAAACTACATGGAGACCCTGCGGCACGAAGTCTTCGAGCTGGGCGGTGATGAGGAGGATGACTGGAACGACTATCACCGAGTCCGCAACGAATTCGATCGTCGCGCTTCGGAGGAGTTCGATTTAGGTCAGTAGGTCTATTCAGCGAACGCAAGTATTCGGTTTGAGAACTTGAATTCCCCGACATAGAGATGTCCCGCTACGACCTCTAGTGATGCCGGGAAATAGAAACGATCGGCGGTCGTCTGAGGTCGATCTCCCATCTCACCACCCAGAATTTGAGCAGGTTCAGCCCCGGCGATGGCGTCGTCGAGAGAATTCCAGATTTGGACTCTGTGGAAAGATGTGTCAGCAATACCGAACCCAAAGGGTAGGAATTTCGCCTGATTGGGCAGGTTTACTCTGACCTGAAGGGCTTGGGGTGAGGACGTTGTGGTGACGTCAACAACGAACACCTCAGATCCTTCCTTCGGCGCGATTGCCAAAACCCCATCTCGCATGTCGAGGCGCCCAGGACCTCTGACGCTGTAGGAACGCAGAGGTTCGTCGCCAGCGGACGGAATTCCTTCGAACACAGCGACGGTGTCAGACTGTGGCTCCGAAACTGCTAGGTATGTCCCGTCGTAGGCGACACCCTTGAGATCGGAGATTTCGAGAGTTCCGAGCTGGTTACGGATGACCTCGTCTGGCAGATTCCCCGGTTCGAAATCTCTCCAGATTGCGAGCGAGTCACGTCCAGCAATGATGAGTGTTCCCTCTGCGTAGGTGTTGTCCCACGCGGGAAAACCTGTCAGGTAGATGAAGTCGGCTGGTGCACCGTTCTCTCCCGGTGCTTCGTTCCAGACATACACGCGTCGGTCGTAGTCACTGCTCGCCACGAGCGCACCATCAGCATTGGCGAGCACCGGATTCTGGATGTAGCCATCCCGTAGAAGAGTTGAGACGTCAGGGTCAGGATCAAAGACCGAGAAATCGGGAGCTTTACCCTCGAGAGAGTCAGGAATTGCATTCCAGCCTGTGACCCGGTTGCCGTTGTACTCGATGAAGTAGATCGCGGTGTCGGTGATCACTACGTCACCACCGTCACCACCAAGGTAACTGTGTGCCGGGGCTCCTGGCATGTTTGCCACGGTCTTGATGGTGGGCTGTGGTTGGGCTTGAGGGGGATTGGCGGGTTTGCCGGGTTCCCCGGGAGGGGGAGGGTTGTCACCCTGCGGTGGCTGAGGTTGGTCGCCCTCAGGTGGCGGTCCCATGGGCGTCATGGCGGAACCAGTGGTCTGGCGTGCAAGAGCAGAGGCATCATCGGTCGGGAACGTGGGCCACAGGTGTGCATCCTGACCACCAGCGGCGAGGGCAATCATGCCGTCGTCTGAGACATCACCTTGATACCAATCCCAGATGCATCCATCGGGGGGACCAATAGGGAGCCGATTCACCCAGATGTGAGACTGGCGGTTTCGGTTCTGTGGGGCTTCTCCCCAGCAGTTCGCTTGCGATCCGTTCTCGTCGCCGATGAGGAAGTTCGATCCATCAGAGGTGATGTTACGAGGCGTTCCGACTCCGTCGGGATCCGACGAGTTCGACGGTGCTGAATTCTCATTGCTCGGGAAACTGTCCCACACCAAGACGAATCCTTTGCGGGTGTCCGTGACGACGAGCGATTCACCATCGGACCAAATTCCCCACGGCCAGGCGTCGGTGTTTCCGGTGAGCTTGGCTAAATCAAGGGCGTAATCGGCGGGCTGTCCGTTGCTCGTGGGTACCGAGTTGTAGACAAGGATTCTGCCGTTCTCGGTGTCGGCAATGAGGAGTTGACCTTGGGGAGTTATTTCCACTGCCCCAGGCCAGTTCAGGTCAGCCAATCCTGTTCCCGGTGTGATGTCGGTGAAATCGGGCTGGCCAATCACCACATCAGGCTCAGTGGGACCCGTGGGGAGGGAGTTAAAGACGAGGACTCGATTGTTGAAGCGATCGGCGACAGCAAGGTTGGTTCCATCACTGGCCCCACTCGCTGGGTGGTTAAGAGAAGTACTGGACTCCGTGACGTCAGGCCCGAAACCGGAAAGCCCGAATTCGGCCGTCGTTCCAGGAATCGTTGCCAAAGACCCTGTGGACGTGGCGTACGACGTCTCCATCGCACACACCTCGAACTCACCGTCTGGCATCTGGACGATGTACCCAGCGACAACTTGCTCGCATGTGGTGAGGTCGGCGGCTGCCGGCGTGGTCTGCGAGTCACCCTCCGGGGAGGATGGATCCGTGGTGCTCGAGGGACTCGAGCACCCGGAGAGAATGAGCCCGCTACCGAGTATGAGCGTCGCTAGGGCACGTACCGAGGGAATGTACATGGCTTGATAGTAGACCTCAAAATGCCGACAGTCGTACTAGTTGACTTGCCCCAAAGCATTGCGGAAGAACGTAGTCAGCGCCCTGGCGTAGCGGTCGGTTTCTGTCAACATCCCCTCGGTGTGATCAGCACCCTCAAAAGTTTCCAGTGTCACCTCGACACCGGCGTTCTCGGCGTAGTCACGAAACTTGAGCGCACCCTCGTAGGCCAGGCGCTGATCGTCAGTGCCATGCAGAAGCAAGAGAGGCCGGTTGTCAGCGGAGTCGATTCCCGCCGAGATGGGGGTCTCGTTGAGGTCCACCCCACGGAGCATCGCTGCTGTGTCCGCAAGACTCCAGAGGAATCCCGGAAAACCCTGGAACTCCACCTCGCGACGAGCTGTCTCGGCCCAATCAAAGATGGGTGCCTCCATCGCGAATGCGCTCACGTTGTCGGTCTTGGCGGGAAGGATCGCGGTAGCGATGGCTCCACCTGAGACTCCAAACATGCCGATTTTGTCGGGAGTGATGCCCTTCTCCGCCACCAACCACTCGGCTACCCGGGCAAAATCATCGGATTCGTCCTGACCGGCAGAGTGACGTCCGTCGACGCAAGTCGAATTCCCGGTGTCTCGCTGGTCCACGAGCAAGACGTTGAAACCCTCGGTGGCGAGCATGGAGGCGGGAAGCAGGGCGTTATAGTCACGACGAGACGTGCCATACCCGTGAGTCACAATGACGGTTTCCTGAGCGGTGGGGTAGCTCGCCTTAATCCACCACGCTTCGAGCGTCACATCGTCAGAGACAGGAATGGTCACTGTCTCAATCGGAATATCGCTCAACCACCAGTCGGATAGGTCATGACCGACCCATTTGTTCCAACCATCTCCCGGGAAGGGGCCCTCCACGGGAGTGGTGAAACGCTCCGGGGAGTTATTGGCGTCATCGGCATTGATTCCACACGGCACGGTGGTACCCGACCGGTAGACGTAATCGCCGAGCGCCACGGCTCCGCCACCTCCGAGAACGAGCACGGCACCAAGCCCAATCCCGATCCAGGTTTTGGCACGCATGGT
>JANQZT010000014.1 GCA_030728325.1 Pontimonas sp. | reverse complement strand
ACGGCTGAGGCGTATCCCGAGATGATTCAGCGCGCCACCGAGTGGACCGAAGGGGTTCACTCCGCCATCGAGGAGTTTGATGTTCCCTGGCAGGTGACCCAGCTGGGCACCCGAGCTGAGTACAGCTTCCTTCCTCACGCTCCGAAGGATGGGGCCGAGGCTGCGGGAGCTGATGATTTTGAGTTGCAGCAGTATTTGCACTTGCACGCTCTGAACCGCGGGATTCTTCTCACGCCATTTCACAACATGGCGCTCATGAGTCCCGCCACAACAGCGGCGGATGTGGCAGCCCACACGGCTCACTTCCGTGAGGCCGTGGCAAGCTTGTTTGCGTGAGCGCCGAACTGTTCAAGACCGCCAACAAGGCGGAGCTTCTTCAGGGGATGCGCCATGCCCGCATGGCTATTGGTCGCGGCCAGGTGGTCTGTGTCCCCACCGACACCTCCTACGCGCTTGTTGCCGATGCATTCAAGCCCAGCGCGGTGCAGGCTCTTCGCTCTGCGAGAGGTATGCCAGAAGGCGCACCGGTGTCGGTCTTTGTTCCGGGTATTCCTACGCTGCGGGCTTTAGCAGCCGGGGTTGCCGACGAGGTGGCGGCGCTTGCCGGAGAGTTTTGGCCAGGTGCGCTCACGCTGATTGTTCCCGCGGGGGAATCCCTCACCTGGGACCTGGGTGACACAAAGGGCACCGTGGCTCTGCGGATGCCGGCAAACCGTATCGCTCTGGAGTTGTTGAGTGAAACTGGGCCTCTCGCGCAGTCGGGGGCGTGGGCAGTGGGAAGCACGCCACTGGTGTCACCGAGCGCTCTCCAGAAAAGGTTTGCGGAGTCTGTCTCAGTGGTGCTGGGTGCTGGGGAAGAAAAACCGGGCAAAGAGGTGTCCACCGTGATCGATGCAACCTCGCTGGATTCACCCCAGGGGAAACTTCGCATCGTGAGGGAGGGTTCCATTCCGCTCACCGATATTTTTTCTGTGATTTCCCCGGAGCGTTTTGCCTCAACCCTCGCCTGAAGGCTGATTCGTCTCTCCCAGCTTTGCTTTGCTACAGTCTTCTAGACGACATTCGCCGCGCTATCGTGCGCCTCGAAACTGGAGACAGAGCTGTTAACAGAAGCCACTGACACGCTGTTCCAGTTAGCAGCCGGTGAAACTTTCAGTCCCCCGACGATTGAGGAATTTTTCCCTCCCGCGATTCTCTTTGAAGGCACCATTTTTGAGATGAATCGCATCATTTTGGTGCGTCTTCTGGCTGTTGTGGCATTGGTCTTGGTCTTCTGGTTGGGAACCCGCAAGATGCGGGTTGTGCCCGGCCGTTTCCAGGGAACCATCGAGATGGCGCTGAACCTGGTGCGCGTCAACATTGCTGAGGATCTTCTCGGTGAGAAAGATGGCAAGCGCTTCCTCCCCCTCCTCACCACGATTTTCTTCCTGGTCTGGTTTATGAATGTGACGGGAATTATCCCCGGGCTCAATATCGCTGGAACCAGCGTGATTGGTATGCCCCTGGTGCTGGCGATTGCCGCATATCTGGCCTTTGTCTATGCAGGACTCCGGAAGCACCCGGTGGCGTTCTTGAAGAACTCCTTACTGCCCCCCGGCGTCCCCTGGCCTCTCTACATCATCGTCACGCCGATCGAGTTTGTCTCGACCTTCATTCTTCGCCCGGTCACCCTGACCCTTCGTTTGTTGATGAACATGGTGGTGGGTCACTTCCTGCTGGTTCTGTTCTTCTCCTCCACCCACTTCTTCGTCCTCTACTCCGACTCGTGGATGGCATTCTTTGGTATTGGAACCATCGCGTTTAGCATCGCGTTCACGTTCTTCGAGTTGCTGGTCGCCACCTTGCAGGCCTACGTCTTCACCCTTTTGACCGCCGTCTACCTCCAGCTCGCGCTGGCGGAAGAACACTAAACCTCAGCCCGATACGCCATCGGGCTGACAACATGGAAGGAAACACCTGTGGACACAACCTCGGTAATCGCCGAACTATCCGGAAACATTGCGACGGTCGGTTACGGCCTCGCAGCCATCGGCCCCGCCATCGGCGTGGGTATCGTCGTGGGCAAGACCATTGAGTCTGTTGCTCGCCAGCCTGAACTTCAGGGCCGCCTGACGGTCTTGATGTATATCGGTATCGCCTTCACGGAAGCACTGGCGTTCATCGGTATTGCCACATACTTCATCTTCACCGGATAGGCCTGACTATGCAGACCGAAGCACTCCTTCTCGCAGCGGAAGGGGAAGCATCGAACCCGTTGCTCCCCGCGATCTATGACATTGTCTGGTCGATCATTCCGTTTGCTTTGGTGTTGCTGCTGTTCTGGCGCGTGGTGTTGCCCAGACTGCAGAAGACACTGGATGAGCGCTCCGAGGCTATCGAGGGTGGAATTGCCCAGGCAGAGAATGCCCAAGCCGAAGCTAAGGAAGCGTTGGAGAAATACAACGCACTCCTGGCGGACGCTCGTGCAGAAGCTGCCAGCATCAGAGATCAGGCCCGTTCTGAGGGAACTCAGATTCTTCAGGAAATGAAGACCAACGCTCAGGCGGAGGCGGACCGGATAGCCCAGAGTGCTCAGGCGCAAATCGAAGCAGAACGCCACCAGGCTGTGCTCTCCTTGCGCAAAGAGGTCGGCAACTTGGCTCTCGATTTGGCCTCCGCTGTGGTTCAGGAGCGCCTGAGCGAGGACGCCAAGGCGGCCTCTGTCGTGGACAAGCTCCTTGCGGATCTCGACAAGGAAGCAAAGGCTCCCGCAAAGAAGCCCGCGGCCAAGAAAGCACCCGCAAAGAAGGCGACAAAGTAACCATGGGTGCACAGACCACACAATCCCTCGTCAAGGCTCGAGTAAGCCTCGGCGGGTATACGGCAACCAGCGAGCTCGCGAGTTCGTTGTTTGCTGCTGCCCTGGGATTGTCGGGGTCGAAAGCCCTTCGAGGAGCTTTGGGAGATTCTTCGGCGGACCAGAAAGCCCTCCAAGCACTCGCGAAAGGCGCTTTCGCATCGTTGTCCACCGACGCGAAAGCGCTGATTGGCGAGCTGGTGAGCCTTCCCTGGTCCAGTGCGAATGATCTTCAGGCCGCTTTGGAGGAACTGGGAATCCGGACCCTCGCGGAGGTTTCCGGTGACTCTGACCTCGTGGGAGAGCTCCTGGCCATCTCGAGCCTGATTCACTCCGATCCCGAGGTAGAGCTTGCTGTGGGGTCAAAGCGCGCTTCATCCCAGGCGAAAGCAACCCTGGTGGGCGCGCTGATTGGCGGGAAAGTATCGCCCGAGGCAGAAGCCATTGTGCGTCACCTCGTGTCGGACTCCCGCGGTCGCCGGATTGGACGCATGCTGATGAACTCGGCTGAGATTGTCGCGGATCAGGGCGGCAAAGGCCTTGCCGTGGTGTCGGTCGCGAAGCGTCTCAGCGCAGCCCAGCACACCCACATCGAGCAACTCGTGGAGAAGAAGTATCAGCGCCCGCACTACATTGCGCAGCAGATCGACGACAGTGTCGTTGGTGGAGCGCGGATCCGCGTGGGCGATGACGTTATTGATGGAAGCGTGGCCACCCGGCTGCAGGATTTGAGAATGAAACTTGCCGGCTAGCGCCGGCGACATACGTGTCAGTGCACACACAACCAAAGGAAAAACCATGGCTGAACTAACAATCAACCCGGATCACATCCGCGATGCCCTGAAGGACTTTGCGAAGTCCTACGACCCCGGCACCGCAGCCACCACCGAGGTGGGTCACGTGGTGGATGCCGCGGACGGTATTGCTCACGTTGAGGGGCTCCCCGGTGTCATGGCTAACGAACTGGTGAAGTTCCAGGATGGAACACTCGGTCTCGCCCAGAACCTGGATGAGAACGAGATCGGTGTCGTGGTCCTCGGTGAGTTCAGCGGTGTTGAGGCTGGCCAGGAAGTAACCCGTACCGGTGAGGTTCTCTCCGTGCCCGTGGGTGATGGTTACCTCGGCCGTGTGGTGGACCCGCTGGGTAACCCCATCGATGGCATGGGAGCTATCAAGGCTGAAGGTCGTCGTGCGCTCGAGCTTCAGGCCCCCGGCGTTATGGCCAGGCGCAGTGTGCACGAGCCCCTCCAGACGGGTATCAAGGCCATTGACGCCATGATTCCGGTGGGTCGTGGACAGCGTCAGCTCATCATTGGTGACCGTCAGACCGGTAAGACAGCTATCGCGGTAGACACCATCATCAACCAGAAAGCCAACTGGGAGTCCGGTGACCCCACCAAGCAGGTTCGCTGCATCTATGTCGCGATTGGTCAGAAGGGTTCGACCATCGCCGGTGTGCGCGGTGCTCTCGAAGAGGCTGGCGCCATGGAGTACACAACGATCGTCGCTGCTCCTGCGTCTGACCCTGCAGGGTTCAAGTACCTCGCCCCCTACACCGGTTCTGCCATCGGTCAGCACTGGATGTACAACTCAAAGCACGTCCTGATCATCTTCGATGACCTCTCCAAGCAGGCTGAGGCCTACCGTGCTGTGTCACTGTTGCTGCGTCGTCCTCCGGGCCGTGAGGCATACCCCGGTGACGTCTTCTACTTGCACTCCCGTCTTCTCGAGCGCTGTGCGAAGCTCTCCGACGAGATGGGTGGCGGCTCGATGACGGGTCTGCCGATCATCGAGACCAAGGCGAATGACGTCTCGGCGTTCATTCCGACCAACGTGATTTCGATCACCGATGGTCAGATCTTCCTCCAGTCCGACCTCTTCCTCGCCAACCAGCGTCCCGCTGTGGACGTGGGTATCTCCGTGTCCCGTGTGGGTGGAGACGCTCAGGTGAAGTCGATCAAGTCGGTTTCGGGAACTCTGAAGCTTGAGCTTGCTCAGTACCGCTCACTGGAAGCCTTCGCGATGTTCGCGTCCGACTTGGATGCCGCGAGCCGTCGCCAGTTGGCACGTGGTGCGAGACTGACGGAGCTTCTGAAGCAGCCTCAGTACTCTCCCTACCCCGTGGAGGAGCAGGTGGTCTCTATTTGGGCGGGCACCAACGGAAAGCTCGACACCATCGAGGTCGCCGACGTCCTCAAGTTTGAGGCCGAGCTACTCGACCACCTTCGTCGCAATACCAAGATTCTCGACACGTTACGCACAACCAACGTGCTCGATGATGACACTAAGGCCGAGCTGGAGAAGGAGGTCGACAAGTTTGTGGTCGCCTTCCAGGGTTCTGGCGCTGACGGCCTCGGTGCTCCGGGAAGCGAAGAGTTTGACGCTATCCCCGAAGAAGAAATCAACCAGGAAAAGATCGTCAAGCGCAAGCGCTAGACGGCAACGAGTAAAGGACTAGTGACCAATGGGCGCGCAGCTTCGGGTGTATCGGCAGAAGATTCGTTCTGCCAGTACAACCAAGAAGATCACCAGGGCTATGGAGCTTATTTCCGCATCGCGGATTCAAAAAGCTCAGGCCCGGATGACTGCTGCCACCCCCTACACCCGCGCGGTCACGCGTGCGGTGTCGGCTGTTGCGACCTACTCGAACATTGATCACCCGCTCTTGACCGAGTCCGAGAACCCGAAGCGCGCCGCCATGGTGATTTTCACCTCGGACCGTGGTTTGGCGGGTGCCTTTAGTGCTCAGGTCTTGCGTGAAGCTGGCGAGCTTCGCGAGCGCCTCGAGAGCGAAGGCAAAGAGGTCATCAACTTTGTCGTGGGTCGTAAGGCCGTCCAGAACTTCACCTTCCGGCAGCGCCCGGTCGAGAAGTCCTGGACCGGGAACACCGACCAGCCCGAATTTGAGACGGCCAAAGAAATAGCTCAGACCCTGATCGAGAAGTTCACCACGGATCAGGCAGAGGGCGGTGTGGATGAAATCCACATTGTCTATAACCGCTTTGTGTCCCTTGTCACCCAGGCTCCTGAGGTTGTCCGTGTGCTTCCCCTCGAGGTTGTGGAGGGTGTTGAGGAGCCCGGTGACACCGAGGTGTTCCCACTGTATGAGTTTGAGCCTGAGCCCGATGATGTGCTGGATGCTTTACTTCCGGTCTACATCGAGAACAGAATCTTCACCGCCATGCTGCAATCCGCGGCGGCTGAGCACGCTGCTCGCCAGAAGGCGATGAAGTCGGCTAGTGACAACGCCGACAAGCTGATCCGTGAATACACCAGCTTGGCGAACAACGCTCGCCAAGCTGAAATTACCCAACAGATTTCCGAAATCGTGGGCGGCGCCGACGCCCTCGCTTCGGCGAAGTAAAGAAAGAGATAACGAGATGACGAAGACTGCCACCACAAAAGCCACAACTACGGGCCGAGTTGCCCGCGTGACGGGGCCCGTTGTTGACGTGGAGTTCCCCCACGACGCACTGCCCGCGATGTACAACGCGCTGCAGACTGACATCACCATCGGTGGTGAGACCAGCGTCTTGACTCTCGAGGTGGCCCAGCACTTGGGTGATGATCTCGTTCGCGCGATTGCTCTGAAGCCCACTGACGGCCTCGTGCGTGGCCAAGAGGTGCGCGACACCGGTGGACCCATCACGGTCCCCGTGGGTGACGCCACCAAGGGCAAGGTGTTCAACGTTCTCGGTGAGGTGTTGAACTCGGATGACAAGCTCGAAGGCGTGGAGCGTTGGGGCATCCACCGCCAGCCACCGGCCTTTGACCAGCTGGAGTCGAAGACTCAGCTGTTCGAAACCGGTATCAAGGTCATCGACCTTCTCACCCCCTACGTTCTCGGTGGAAAAATCGGTCTCTTCGGTGGAGCCGGTGTGGGTAAGACCGTTCTGATCCAGGAAATGATTCAGCGTGTGGCCCAGGACCACGGTGGTGTGTCCGTGTTCGCCGGTGTGGGGGAGCGTACCCGTGAGGGTAATGACCTCATCCACGAAATGGAGGAAGCGGGCGTCTTCGACAAGACCGCGCTGGTCTTTGGTCAGATGGATGAGCCACCCGGAACCCGTCTTCGTGTTGCTCTCTCAGCACTGACCATGGCGGAGTACTTCCGTGACGTACAAAACCAGGACGTGTTGCTCTTCATCGACAACATCTTCCGTTTCACCCAGGCAGGTTCTGAGGTGTCGACCCTCCTGGGTCGTATGCCCTCCGCAGTGGGTTACCAGCCCAACCTCGCGGATGAGATGGGTGTGCTCCAGGAGCGCATCACCTCGACCCGTGGACACTCGATCACGTCTCTGCAGGCCATTTATGTGCCAGCCGATGACTACACCGACCCGGCACCCGCGACCACCTTTGCGCACTTGGATGCCACGACTGAGCTCAGCCGTGACATCGCCGCAAAGGGTCTCTACCCTGCCGTGGACCCGCTGACCTCGACCAGCCGTATCCTTGACCCGCTCTACATCGGTGAGGACCACTACCGCGTGGCCACCACGGTGAAGCAGATTCTCCAGAAGAACAAGGAGCTCCAGGAGATCATCGCCATCCTCGGTGTTGACGAGCTCTCTGAAGAGGACAAGATCACCGTGTCCCGCGCCCGTCGCATCCAGCAGTTCCTCTCGCAGAACACCTACATGGCAAAGAAGTTCACCGGTGTGGAAGGCTCCACGGTTCCCCTCAAGGAGACCATCGAGTCCTTCGACGCCATCGCCAAGGGTGAGTTTGACCACGTGGCCGAGCAGGCCTTCTTCAACGTCGGACCGATTAGCGACGTCGAAGAGAAGTGGGCAACCATGCAGAAGGAAATGAGCTAGGGATGTCAACCCTCACCGTCACTGTTGTCTCCGCGACCGCCGAAGTGTGGTCGGGGGAGGCAACGATGGTTGTTGCGCGCACCACAGAGGGTGAGATCGGCATTTTGGCTGGTCACGAACCCACCCTGGGTGTACTCGCTGCAGGCGAGGTGCGCATCACCACGACGGATGGTCAGAAAGTCACCGCTCAGGCGGAGGATGGCTTCCTGTCTGTGGACAACAACCAGGTGACGATCGTCGCCGGCTTGGCAGAGATTACGTCCTAAGCATGCTCGTCCTGCTGCCACCCTCGGAGACGAAAGTTTCCGGCGGGGAACCAGGAACATCGCTCGATCTTTCGCAGTTGAGCTTTGGTGCTCAGAACCCTGTGCGAAGCGCGCTTCTGCAGCAAGTTGTGGAGCTCTCGGGGGATGAGACCGCAGCTCTCACGGCGCTGAAGCTTGGCCCCAAAGGCGCCCCTGAGGTTCAGCGCAATCAGGAAGTGCTCCGCTCGCCGGTGATGCCCGCACTCGAGCGTTACACCGGAGTGCTGTTTGATGCCCTCGGCGTCCACGATCTCGAACCAGAGCCGCGGGCATGGGTGGAAGACACGGTGGGTGTGTTCTCAGCCCTGTTCGGATTGGTGAGAGCCTTTGATCCCATTCCCGCCTATCGGTTGTCCTTCGACTCAAAACTCTCAGGGGGCCCATTGGCCGCCCAGTGGGCCGAGGTGACCGCAGAGTTGTGGGAGCAGGTTCCTGACTTTGTGCTGGATTTGCGCAGCGAGGGATATCGGAAACTGGCGCCTGTCCCTCCGGGGCAGGGAGTGTTTGTCTCTCTCGTGAAGGAGGGCCCGGCGGGGTGCAGGAAAGCGGTGGGTCACGCGAACAAATCAGTGAAGGGTGCCCTGGTTCGATCTCTCGCTATCACGGGTGCTAAGTGTGACAGTGTGGAAGATGTTGTGGCGTGGGGGTCAACCCACGGCTACGCCTTCGACAAAGACTCGCTGCGCGAGGGTGTGATTGATCTGGTGATCAGCGGTAGCTGATTTTTTCGAGGTCGAGAAGCTTCTCTTTGGTGGGGATTCCATCCCCACCGCTGTACCCGGTGATCCGACGATCAGAGGCTAAAACTCGGTGGCAGGGAATCACAATGGGCAGAGGGTTTGCCCCCACTGCTCCTCCTACAGCCCGGGCGGAGCCTGGTTTTCCCACCGCCTGGCCCAGCTCGCCATAACTGGTGGTGTGACCGAAAGGAATCCCTTGAAGTGCTTGCCAAATAGACTCCTGGAACGCCGTCCCCGTGGCTTTGAGGGGGAGATCAAACTCGGTGCGGTGTCCGGCAAAGTATTCCCCCAGCTGGGCGGACGCCGCGTCAATGATGGGGTCGGTAGTGGGCTTCGCAACGTGTCGACCAATGTGCAGATCGGTCAGGTGTCGGCCATCTGAGGTGAGGGCGATAGGTCCCAGTGGGCTCTCAATACTGGCGTGAAAAGTCATGGCGCTAGCGTATCGAAGCCCGTGCCCAGCGAGGAGAGAGTACCGGCAGGGTGGGGATAACTAACTTTCGATATCCGTCGAAGGTGGTGTCAACTCCTCTTCCTCCTCGAGTGTGACGTTGATTCCTTGGTTCAGCTCAGACACCTCGTCGTTCAGGGTATTGAGCTCCTCGAGACGCTCGTTGTATTCCGTGATCTTGGTTTGCAAAGTAATCCGCATTGACTCGAGACGTTCTTGGCGAGTCACGAGCTCTGCTCTCGTTGCTTCGAATAGGGATTTCGAGGGGAAAGCGCCGGGTGTGGAGGCCTTTTCGTTGAATGCCACAATGTCTCCTGCTAATACCCGAGAGGTTTCTTCATAGGTGAAGCGCAAGCCTTCAATCTCAGCGTTTCGAGACGAAAGCTCGTTGCTCAGTTGCTCGAGCTCTGCTTGGAGAGTGTCAAAGACCCGATAGACCCGATCGGCGAGGTCGACGACGAGTGCGCGATTGGCGAAGTACTCGGCATAGTGAGCCTCCAGCGCCTCTGGAATCTCTCGAATCTCTGTCCCGATGATCGAATAGAGCTCGGGAAGCCTGGAGGCGGGGTCGTCGGCCTCATAGCTTGCCATCCGCTCGATCAGAGGGTGGTCGGGACCGAGCGCTGCGTATGCCTCTTCCAGAAGGGGTGCCAGAGCGTCTCGCTCCTCGGTGGTTTTTCTAAACCACACTGCGTGGAGCATTTCGTGGGCGGCCACGACCGGCTCGATGCTTTCCAGGCGCGGGTCCGTCACGTCATAGAGGTAAATGCGGGAATCGCGAGTGGTGTAGCAACCGAGCACCCCGATGCCGGGTTCGTTACGGGTGCAGTAACGGTCAAATTCATACGCTGGTACCACGCGCGGTAGTGACGTTCTCAAGTACAGAGACCCTTGGTCAGATAGTCCGGCCTGGTCGATGTAGGAGGAAATGTTCTCGGGGGTCTCGAACTGGTACGCCACTAGCTGGTCTTTGATCATCCTCTGGTTCTCGACAACCCAGAGGGCACCCCAGGCCGCGCCACCCTGGAGTGCGAGCGCGCCAAGCGCGAGCAGGGCGATACCCGCTCGAAGAATTCTTGACCCGATGCTCACACTGAACCCTTTCCAAGCTCCCCCATTGTCCCCGAGTTCACCCAGAAAAACCTGGTGTCAAGCGCGCGTGGCGATACCTCGTGTGTGCTCCCTGGAAGGCCAGGCGATGCTGTGTAGCCTGACCTTCGATGAGTCTTTTCGATGCCCAGGCTGTGACACCTCCTGCCCCGTGCAGTCGGTGTGGTGACCCGGTGCCAGCCTCCAGCCTTTTCTGCCCCCAGTGCGGCCAGTCGATGGTTCGACCCAAACCGGCTCCTCCCACTCCAGAACCTGGTGCTGTGGAGGCACCAGCTGAGGACACCTCTGCGGAGCCAGACGAACCAGATACTCTCTCCAAAGCCACCGGGTGGCTTCGTCGGAGCCTGAACCTGGGGAAGAAAACCGATAGTCAGCCTGAGCCAGACGCGAGCGAACCCGTCTCTGTTCCCGAGGAAGAGCCCACTCAGGTGATGTCGCTGTTTGATATTGAGGAGGCCGAGCGGGTAGCGACGCAGAAGCCTCGAACCCAGCGCGCACCGATTCGTTTCGTGCTGAAGTTTTCCCACGGCCCCCAGATCACCGTGGGCGAGATGCCAGGAATTATCGGGGTGAAGCCGGTGAGCGACCAAGACTCCTCCGACTTACAGCGCATCACGGTGGATGACGACACTGACACGGTTGCACCGGAACACCTCGAGTTCGGGGTGAAGAATGGTGTGTTCTGGGTGAAGGACTTGAAGACCGTTAATGGCACCGTGGTGGAGGAACCAGGTGCCAGAGCCCTCCAGTGCATCCCGTATGACGCCTATTCCTTGGTGCGTGGCTCCACGGTGACTCTCGGGTCACTCTCCTTCACCCTGCACTAAAGCTGTCCCCACTCCTGGGGACACCTGAGTTTTCTCAGGCGATGGCGGGGAATGCCTGAAGCCCTCGAGCGTCATGCTGTACTGCCGCGGTGCCCACCCTTCAGGTTCCGAAGCCTCCGGCTCCCCTCACCCCAGCACCCCTGCCCTGGATCGCTGCGGTGACCCCGTTAATCCTGGCTCTGGTGATGTCCGTGATCTTCCAGCAGGTTCTTGCGCTCATCATGGGTTTACTGGGCCCTGCCATGGTTGTGGGCAGTTGGTATGAATCCCGCCGCCAAGCCTCGCGGGTGAGAAAGCGCGAGCTCGACGAATATTCAGAAGCGAAGGCACAGTACGAGCAGGAAGTCTCGGATATTCGCTCCCGCGAGAAGGCTCGAGCTCTTGCGCTCCGTCCCTCCATCCTGGAGGCCACCTCACAACCGCTGTGGCGACGATCGGCGCTGCTCGAGCATGGCTGCCGAATCGGGCTGGGGTGGGCACACTTTCCCGAGGGGCACGCACTCTGGGGGACACCAGGGATGGCCGGGATGCCCAGCGTCGTGGATCCTCATCAGAGCATCACCCTCGTGGGTGATGAGTCTTGGGTAGGGCTGTGGCGGACAATCGCGGTGACTTGGGCCCTGGCGGGGGCTGGAACTCTTCGTCTTGATACCCGCGGGGAGCTTCCGCACTCCGTGACGGGATTATCGGATGCCCACTGGGTAGCCACACTGGAGGATGTCCCCGAGGACTGTGCCGTCGTGATCGTGGCTGGCCCTCACCCGACGGTGGAGGTCCGGTCAACCGGAGTGACGTCGTTTTCCACGCTTCCCGATCAACTCTCCATCGCACAAGCGCACTGGATTCTCCGCCACTGTGGCGCACTCGAGGAGATGCGGAGCGAGGACGTTTCACGCGAGGAGAGTCCACGAAAGACACTCTGGTGCTCCCTGTCCCCGAACTCGCCACAGTGGGATCTCGTCCGAGAGGGCCCCCATGCTGTGGTCTGGGGAGCGACGGGCAGTGGCAAAAGTGTGACCGTGACTGCGCTAGTGCAAAGCCTCGCCCGGCGGTATCCGCCCGAGTCTCTGGTGTGCGTGCTGATTGATTTCAAAGGTGGAGCAGGTTTGCGCACACTCCAGGGCCTTCCCCACACAATCGGGTCCATTACCGACATGGACGGGGAGGGAGCGTCCCGCGCGCTTGTGGGATTGCACTCAGAGCTCTTGCGACGAGAGAGAATCCTCCACACCCACGGTGTTTCCGACATTTCGGAGGTGGCCCAGGAGGTGCCGCTGCCTCGCCTGGTCGTGGTGATTGATGAGGCCGCCTGGCTACTCACCAACTTTCCGGAGTTTCCCGCTGCGCTGTCAGATGTGTTGGCCAGAGGGCGGTCTCTGGGTGTTCACGTCATCCTCTCCACCCAACGGGTGACGGGTGCTCTCTCCAACGCCATGATGGCCAATATTTCCCTCCGTATCTGCGGAAGGGTCATCGACGAAGCAGATGCACTCTCCTGGATTCCCGACCTCACCGTCTCTTTGCGCGACAAGGTTCGACACCTTGCACCGGGGGAGGTAATTCTTGCCGGAGCATCCCTGAAGCCAGCCCTCCACAGTGTTGCTCGCGCCGACGAGCCTGCTTCACCGGGAGAACGCTCTCCCTGGCGAGTCTGGGCAGATCCTCTACCCCAGGAGGTAGCGATCACAGCGGAGAGCTGGGGTCTCGTCGATGATGTTCCCGCGGGAATTCATCGAGCTCTTGGTCGAGAAGACGCCCCACCGGCGTCGTGCCTCGTAGTAGGGGATGCGGGGAGTGGAAAGACAACAGCACTCCACACGCTTGCCAGCATGAGGACGGAGGTCATCCGTGCCCCGCAGCACCCCTTCCTGCTCTGGTTCTGGTGGACGCATGGCCCGGGGGAGGGGGCAATCGTGCTTGATGACCTCGATTTCACCCTCACCCTGGCGGGAGAAGAGGGAGCACATGTTCTCCTCGAGTTGCTGCAGAGCTGCCGGTCACCACTGCTGATGTCGATGAAACCCAACTCGCGACACCAGCGAGCAGTAGCTCGCGTGGCCGAGGACACGATCGTGTTGGCAGTGGCAAAGGCTGAGGTGAGGGAGGTGTTGGGCGGGGTGGCGTCAACTATCCCGGGGCGTGCGCGCTACCGCGAAGAAACGCTCCAGATAGCTCGTGGAGCTGTGGCGTTGGTAGAGGAAGCGAGTCCTCGCCTCATTCCCGACAGTGGCGCCTGTGTCATTACTCGGTCCCCCGAATCCTGGGCTGGAGCACCCATTGCGCTCGTGCTATCACCGGAGGAATTGGCGCGACGCTGGCATGAGGTTGCGGATCGGAGCGACATCATTCTCGATGGCGTAAGCCCCAGCGATATGCGCGGAGCGACCTTGGGACGTATTCACCCGCCTCCACTGCCGATCCCCGAACCGGTCCTCCTGGTGTGGCGGAAGGACAGGTTCGAGCTGACAACTAGAGCCTGGTGGAAGGCGTGACCGCGTCAATTCCGTGAGCAACACCCACAGCTTCGTTGGTCAAAATGCCGGCGTCAGTGTTCAACCCCAAGGCCAACCCGGCGTCCTCGGACAACGCCTTCTTCCAGCCTTTATTGGCCAGAGCGTTGACGTAGCGCATCGTGGCGTTGGTGAGAGCGACCGTGGAAGTTTGGGGCACAGCCCCTGGCATGTTGGCGACGCAGTAGTAGGTGCTGTTGTGAACCTGGAAGGTTGGGTCAGCGTGAGTGGTGGGCTTGGAACCTTCGAAGCACCCACCCTGGTCCACTGCGATGTCGACCAGGACACTTCCGGGCTTCATTCGCGAGACCAGGTCAAGCGAGACGAGCTTGGGGGCTTTCGCTCCTGGAATCAAGACCGAGCCAATGACGAGATCAGCGGCGAGACAGGCCCGCTCAATTTCGAGAGAGTTGGAGGCTGCAGTCTTGATGCGCCCGGCATAGAGAGCATCAAGCTCTTTCAGGCGCTGAAGGTTTGTGTCGAGGACCGTGACCTCGGCTCCGAGCCCCACTGCGACAGACACTGCGTTTGTCCCGGCCACTCCACCACCGAGAACGACGACGTTGGCGGGCCTCGTTCCGGGGACACCGGGAACGAGCAGCCCCATGCCACCGGCTGGCTTCAGGAGGGTGGCAGCACCCACGATGGACGAGAGTCGGCCTGCAACCTCACTCATGGGAGCAAGCAAAGGAAGGCCTCCGGTGGGGCCTTGCACTGTCTCGTAGGCGATGGAAGTCGTGCCCGCGTCTAGGAGTGCTTGGGTCAGCTCGGGCTCCGCCGCGAGGTGGAGGTAGGTGAAGAGCAGGAGATCCGAGCGGAAATACTGATACTCGCTCGCGATGGGTTCTTTGACTTTGACGACCATCTCAGCGGAATTCCAGGCTGATGCGGCATTAGGTGCGATGCTCGCGCCCTCAGCGACATAGTCCTCGTCGGTAATTCCCGAGCCCAGTCCTGCACCAGTTTCAACAGTGACCTGATGTCCACCGGTCACAAGATCCCGCACACCTGCCGGGGTCATTGCAACTCGGAATTCGTTGTTCTTGATTTCGCGAATAACCGAAATCTTCATGACGTGTCACCTCAATTGTGGGAATGTGATGCCCCGACACTTCGTCGTGTAAGAGCAGGTCAGAATCGCTGGGAATCCTGCACCTCTGAGACTATATCCGGACTTGTAAGCCCCCGATAATGGCGTCACCTCCGGTCACCGGGAGAGCCATGCGCTCACTGAGAGTAGAGGCATCTGCGGCGGAAATAGCGCCCACGCTCTCCAGCGCGGAAAGCGCAACCAGTGAGGTCGCCCTCATGGATCCGTCCAGAATTTTCACGGCCACAGCAACTCCTGACGAGGTTCCGATCACGACAAGACCTTCGGACCCAATCTTGGCGATTCCTCCCACTGTCTCGATGGTCACGGTGTTATCGCGGCCCTCGCCATCAATCGCCCAGGAGTTGTCTCGAACAGCAGCGTTCAACTGTTGTTCGTGGGGGGTATCGGCATGGGCAACCTTCGCGATGGCACGGGCAAGCCCGCGAAGACTGAGTGCGTGCAGCGGTGCACCACAGCCATCTCGCGAGGTGAAGGTGGGGGTCTCTTCGGCATAGCGGGTAATGGTCTCGGTAATGCTGCGTTGGAGGGGGTGCTCCAGGCTGAGATAGTCCTCGGTGGAGTAGCCAGCATGAGTGCAGGCAGCCAAGAAGCCAGCATGCTTGCCTGAGCAATTCATCGCGAGGCGGCTGGGTTCGTGGCCTTCGGCTAAGAACTGTGCTCGCTCAGCACTCCCCAGTGGCAAGTCGTGAGGGCACTGCAACGATGACTCCTCAAGTCCATAGGCGCGCAGAAATGCCAGGACCGCGTCGCGGTGTCTACTGGATCCAGAGTGGCTCGCAGTGGTCAGTGTGAGGTTCAGGGAACTGAGCGCAATGCCAGTCTCGAGAACCGCGAGAGCTTGCAGGGGCTTCAGCGTTGAGCGCGGATACACAATTGGGTCGGGGTTGCCCCGCTCCAGCAGCGTTGTTCCCTCGTGGTCGACAACGGCGAGTACTCCGTGATGAAGGGACTCTACGTGGCCATCACGCACTAGCTCAGCGACAACGACACCGTCGTTGGCGCCAAGCCACGCAGCAGCCACTGGCTTAGAGCGAGGCGAGTGCGTCATCCATCACAGCGACAGCTTCAAGAAGCTGGTCGTCTGTGATGACCACGGGGGGCAGGAATCGCAGCACGTTGCCGAAAGTTCCGGCAGTGAGGATCAAGACACCAGCGTGCAGAGCATGGGTTTGTACAGCCTTGGCAACCTCGGGAGCGGGTTTTCCAGTGGAGGGGTCCATGAACTCGATTGCGAGCATGGCTCCCATTCCTCGGACATCGGCAATGACCGGGTACTTAGCCTGAAGGTCGAGAAGCGCTGGCTTGAGTGTCTTTTCTACACGCTTCGCCTCGTTCAAGAGGCCGCGCTTGTCGACCTCGGAGAACACGGCGACCACTGCTGCGCAGGAGACCGGGTTTCCTCCGAATGTTCCGCCCAAACCACCGGGGTGAGAAGCATCCATAATCTCGGCACGTCCGGTGACTGCGGCGATTGGCATACCGCCACCGATGCCTTTAGCACTCGTCACCAGGTCCGGTTCAATACCAAAGTGCTCACTGGCGAAATAGGCGCCGGTGCGAGCCATTCCGCTCTGTACTTCGTCAGACACATAGACGATGCCATTCGCGTGACACCAGTCCACTAGTGCCTGGAGGTAACCCTCGGCGGGGACAATGAAGCCTCCCTCACCCTGAATAGGCTCCACCACGAGGCACGCGATCTGGCTTGCCCCCACGCGCTTCTCCAGGAAGGTGATGGTGCGCTCCGCCGCTTCAGCGCCGGAGAGTCCATCGTGGAAAGGAGAGGAGTTGGGAGCGTGGTGCACCGAGCCTGCGAGAGGACCAAAACCGGTCCCGTAGGGGTGCATGTTGTAGTTCATGGCGGAGGTCAAATTGGTGCGACCGTGGTACCCGTGGTGCAACACAGCAACCTCGGTGCGACCCGTGTGCTTGCGGGCAATTTTGACCGCGTTTTCGACAGCCTCGGCTCCAGAGTTGACGAGCACGGACTTCTTCGCGAAGTTTCCGGGGGTGTGCTTCGCGAGAAGCTCGCAGACCTCGATGTAGGGCTCGTACCCGGCTACAGCAAAAAGTGTGTGGGTGACCTTGGAGGCCTGATCGGCAACGGCATGGACCACGGCGTCGTTGGTGTGACCTACGGTCATCACCCCGATACCGCCGGTGAAGTCAATGAAGCGGTTGCCATCAACGTCTTCGATGACCGCGTCGTGGGCGCTGGCTGCGTAAATGGGGAAGGTCGCGGCAACTCCCGCGGACACAGTCTTGACGCGGCGCTCGTGCATTGCTTTCGAGCGAGGACCGGGAATCTCGGTGACAATGCGAGCAGAGGTGCTCGAGGTGGGTGCGTGAGAAAGCGTGTCAGTCATAGCCCCTCAGTGTAGACCTGGAACCTTGTAATTCCTGGTCGACGGGCGCCTAGAGTGGAAGCATGAATCGCCATCACTTTGCGCTGGAAACCCTGTGGATGGGGAACTTGGGATCCGGCACCAGTGACTACAAGGCGTACTCACGAGCGCACGTAATTCGCGCGGACGGTAAGCAGGAGATTCAAGGATCTTCCGACAAAGCGTTCCACGGTGATGTCACCCGGTGGAACCCGGAAGAGCTCTTGATTGCGGCACTCTCGCAATGCCACATGCTGAGCTTTCTCCACGTCGCTCAAGCCGCTGGAGTGATTGTTGAACACTACGAAGACCAGGCGTCGGGGATCCTGGAAACCCGCCCGGACGGTTCTGGGCACGTGACCGAGGTGACGCTTCGGCCCCACATTGAGATTTCTGAGGGCGATCCCGCCGTGGTGCCAGACCTTCACCATCGCGCGAGTCAACTGTGCTTTATTGCCAACTCGGTCAACTTCCCTGTTCGCCACGAGCCCTTGACTCGGGTGGCCACCTCAGATTGATTGCATAGTGGAGACCTGTCAGGATGGGCTGGTTCTTCCGACCCCATCGAAAGGCTTCTGGTGAAGCAATCTCTCTCTGTTGCCCTGGGCCTTTCGGGTCTCCTCGTTCTCGCTGGATGCGCCGCAGATGCGCCCGAAGAGAGTGTGGAGCAAGCCCTTGCTGTGGCCGAAGGCTGCACTCCCAGTGGCGCTGAGGTTGAATCGATTGCCATTTCGGGTGAGTTCGGTGCAACTCCATCAGTGACCTTTGATGCTCCGCTATCTGCGGTGGTGACTCAGCGCTCCGTCATCATCGAGGGTGATGGTCCCGAGGTTCAAGATGGCGACATTTTGTCGATTGATTACTCGCTCTACAACGCCTCAACCGGTGACCTGATCGAAGAGTCTGGGTACACGGAGGTGTCACCAACAGTGTTGACGCTCGACACCGATGCTCCGAATTTCGTTGGCGTCTCGCTGACGGCAGCCTGCTCGAGCGTGGGTTCACGAGTGGCGGGCCTTATCCCGCCGCTAGAAGCCTTTGGCCCCGACGGCGCACCAGAGTTTGGCCTAGGTGCCGGGGAGTCCTTGATCTTCATTGTTGATGTGGTGGAAATTAAGCCACCGCCCGCACCCCCTCTGGATCGCATCGAGGGTGAGCCTGTCGACCCGCCAGCAGGATTCCCCAGTGTGACTTATGACGCTGATGGTGCCCCCACAGTGACGATCCCCGAGGGTGATGTGCCGAGTGAGTTTGATCTGGCCACCGTCATTGAAGGCGATGGCGTGGAGGTGGGTGGCGGTGACGTCGTCATCGTTCACTACCACGGCGTCAACTGGAACACTGGAGAAGTCTTCGACTCGAGTTGGGAACGAGGCGAGCCTGCGAGCTTCCCGACCGGTGGAGTCATTACGGGATTCCGTGATGGTCTGATTGGTCAGACTGTTGGCTCCCGGGTGATTATTGTCATCCCGCCGGAGCTCGGGTATGGGCCCTCGGGGGGAACCTCGGATGGCTCCATTGGTGCAACAGACACCATCGTGTTTGTTGTCGACATTCTCGGCGTTCAGTAAGAGCTAGTTCCCGCAAGACGTGAGATGCGCTCACGGGCGCGTTGTCTACTGGTGGACTCTGTTCCGAGGGTTCGACCGATGATGACGAGCATGAGCCTGGTCAGGAAAGACGCTGGCCACCACGGTTTTCTGAGTCCCAACATCTCTCGGTACTGAGGGTCAATCGTGACGATGGCTCCCCCCACCAGGATGGAATAGGGCAGTCGTGCGAGCCGGGGGAGCGGGGGTTTCGTCAAGAATCTCAGCGCTTCCTTCACGCGATCGTCAGCTCGGAGGACGGGGCGAAAATTCTCGAGTGCACGCTCGAGCTCTGCCACTGACGTGGGAGGATTTGTCATCCCCATGAGCCGTCCTGCTTCCGCCCACTCGCGGACGTAACGGTCTTCACCACTTTCGCCCTCGCGGTCGGTGGGAATCGTGTCGCCCCACTCGCGGTGAGCGCGGAGGAACGCATCAGTGAAGACCACGTGAACCCAGGCAATCAGGTCTTCATCGTGGGCGGAGTAGGCCTTCGAAGTCTCCGGTGGGTTGCCCGGTTGGTACTCGCCTTTCACGCGAGTGTGGAGCTTGGACACTCGAGAGGTTTCGTTCCCCACCGTGTCAGTGGATCCAAACGTTGTCGTCACCACCCACCGGACCGTTCCCGAGAGGCGCCCAATCGGGTCGCTCGCATACCGAGAATGGTCGTGGACCCCGGCCATCGCGCCCGGGTGCAACGTCTGCATCAAGAGCGCTCGAACCCCAGCGACAATGACGGGGATGCCGCCATTGACGTGCCACACAGCGGAGTCCGGACCGAAGTATCCCTGGTCTGAGCCGTCGCTGATGGCTTTCACCCAGTCCGGTTCACCATTTGGATCACCGGAGAGCATGGTGAGAATCTGACCTCGAGCCTTCAGACGCAGGCGAGTGAGGGGATTTCCAGAGGGCACGGGTACTACCGTGTCAGATGGTCGCTGATAGTAGCTCCAATACCCTAGGGGGTATATACTGTCCCCATGACTTCAGCATCAACACTCCCTCAGACCGTTGTGATTATCGGAGGCGTGGCCGGTGGAATGTCCGCAGCCACCAGACTCCGCCGAATTCATGAGAGCGCCGAAATCATCGTCATCGAACGTGGTGGCGCTGTGTCGTTTGCGAACTGTGGCCTTCCCTATCACGTAGGTGGTGTCATCCCCCATCGCGGTTCTCTGGTGCTTCAGCAGCCAGCGCAGCTGAAGAAGCGATTCAACATTGACGTTCACTTGCGCACCGAAGCTACCGCCATCAATCGAGACCGGAAGACCGTCTCGGTCACCAATCTCGAAACCGGAGAGTCGCGGGAGATTGCGTATGACGCACTGGTGTTGAGCCCAGGATCAACTCCGTTTAGGCCTCCCATCCCCGGGGTTGAGGATGCCCACGTCTTGTGGAACTTGGACGACATGGACCGTCTCATTGCTGCGGCAGAGACAGCCAGCAGCGCCATCGTCGTGGGCGGTGGATTCATTGGGTTGGAGCTGGCCGAGAATCTCGTCCACCGAGGAATTGCCACCACTCTGGTGGAGGCTCTGCCTCAGCTTATGCCCACCTTGGACGTGGAGATGGCCTGGCCCCTGGTGGAGCGTGCTCGCTTCCAAGGGTTGGATGTTCGACTCTCCGCGCAGGTATCGGCCATCACAGAATCTGGTGTGACGCTCGCAGATGGCACCACCATCGAGGCCGACATGACTGTTGTTGCCGTGGGAGCTCGCCCCAACATTGAGCTGGCCGTAGCAGCGGGACTGGAGATGGGAGATACGGGAGGTGTGGTTGTCGATGATCAGCAACGAACCTCTGACCCCCACATTTGGGCCGTGGGCGATGTGGCGCAAAAAAAGCGCCCCGATGGCTACAGCCTTGTGCCCTTGGCGGGGTTAGCGAACCGCCACGGTCGTCTCGCTGCCGACTCGATTGCCGGCCGACCAGCACACGCGGTGACCGCTTTTGGGACCTCGATCGTCGGCTTCTTCGGAATGGCCGCTGCCTCAACCGGCTACACCGAGCGGGTCTTGGGAATGAAGGGCCGAGCGATGCGAATCATTCACACGCACCCCATCAATCACGCCGGGTACTACCCCGATGCAGTGCAAATGGCGATGAAACTCATCGTCGATCCGGAGACCGATCTCATTTTGGGTGTTCAGGCTGTGGGTGAAGAAGGTGTCGACAAACGCATCGACGTCATCGCTACTGCCATGGCTGGTGGAATGACCGCAACAGATTTGATTGATCTGGAGCTGTCCTACGCGCCACAGTTCGCGTCAGCCAAGGACCCCGTCAACATGCTCGGCTATGTCAACGAGAACCGCGCCACCGGCGAGAATGCGGTGCAGTGGCATGAGGTAGAGACGTTGATGGCAGACGGGTGGCGCCTGGTGGATGTGCGCACCGATGGTGAATACACCCGAGGAGCCATCCCCGGTTCAGAGCTGGTCACCTTGGACGAGCTTCGGGAGAACGTCGATTCTTTCCGGGGAGAGAAAGTCATCGTGTCGTGTCGTGTGGGGCAGCGAGGCCACACCGCTGCCAGCATCTTGATGCAGCACGGTATCGAGGTTGCAAACCTCGATGGTGGCTACCTCACCTGGCAAATGGGAATGGCAGCGACCACCCAACCAGAGCTTGTTGGCACACCCTAGAGCGCTACCAAAGGAGAAATCATGGCAGAGGACACACCCACAGACATGAAACCGGTCATCAACCGGCTACGTCGCGCACAGGGGCAACTCGGTGCTGTCATTTCGATGGTCGAGCAGGGCAAAGATTGTCGCTCGGTCGTCACCCAACTCTCCGCGGTATCCAGCGCGCTGGATAAGGCCGGGTTTGCCATCATTGCGACCGCCATGAAAGAGTGCGTCGCGGAGGACGGCAAGCCCACCAAAGACGGTGACCTGAGCGTGGATGATCTGGAGAAGTTGTTCCTGAGCTTGTCCTAGCCAGCCAGCGCCCATCGGCGCACTTGTAGGCTTATCCCATGCCTACCCGTGTCGCAGTTGTTGGTGCCACCGGTCGCTTGGGAACCCAGGTGTGCCAGGTCGTTGAGGCGATGCCCGAGATGGAACTCGTCGCTCGCCTCGATTCGCACTCCGACCTGCACGACATGTTGGGCGCGGATATCGCGGTGGACGTCACCCTTCCGGGGGTCTCCGCTCAGGTCGTGGACTTCGCTATCGCCCAAGGAATAAAGGTCCTCGTGGGGACCAGCGGGTGGTCCTCCGATCGACTCACCACGCTCACCAAGACGGTGGCAGAGCACCCTGGTGCGAGCGTGTTTATCGTTCCGAACTTTTCTCTTGGCGCAACCCTCCAGATGATGATTTCGAAGACCGTGGCGGAGCACTTTGAATCCATTGAAATTGTCGAGGCCCACCACGCTGGGAAAGCAGATTCTCCGAGCGGGACTGCGGTGCGCACAGCGGAAGAAATCGCGGCGGTGCGTCGAGACAGAGGTGGGGTTATCGCTCCCCACTCCAACCAGAGCGCGAGGGGCGAGCAAGTCCAGGGCATCCCCGTGCACTCCCTACGACTCAATGGGGTCCTCGCGCAGCAAGATGTGAAGTTTGGTGGTGTGGGAGAGACACTCACCATCACGCACGACACCCACTCCCGGGATGCCTACCAGGCGGGAATCGTCAGGGCACTGCGCTTCATGGAACACCACGTGGGACTTGCTGTGGGCCTCGAGCACGCTCTCGCTACTGCTGACTCATGAATCGCCCCATGATCGCGGCGCTGTTCATGGCGCTGTTGTTGGTTGTCTATTTAGCGTTCACCGCGAACTATGCCTGGATTCTGATCCGCGATGACTCAGCACTGGCTAACGCCATGGGGTATGCACTCGGGATCCTTCCCCTCCTGGGTGCGTGGGGACTGGTAGCGGAGTTGATTTTTGCTCGGCGCTCAGCCGCTCTCACGATGGAGCTCGAGCGCACAGGGCTTCTCCCCGGGGAGGAGCTGCCCTCCTTGACCAGTGGCCGCCCCGATCGGGAAGCTGCCGAAGCCGCGTTCCCCGCTTTCAAGGCGGAGGCTGAAGGGAACCCAGAATCATGGCAGTCTTGGCTTCGTCTCGGCCTTGCCTATGACGCCTGCGGTGATCGTCGGCGTGCCCGGTGGGCGGTGCGAAAAGCTATTGGTCTGAAGAAGGGTTCCTAGTCACTGTGGAGCAGCCGCGAAACCGCTGCCTCCAGAGTTTCATCCTCAAACTTGAAGCCTGAGGTCAACAGTCTCTCGGGTATCACCCGTTGTGAGGTCAAGAGAATTTCCTTTCCGGCCTCTCCCATAAGCGCCACTATCGCAAAGCGCGGAAATCCCAGCCAATGTGGTCTCCTCATGCCTCGGGCCAGCGCCTTGGTTTGGTCAAGCGCAGAAGCAGGTGTCGGACTCACGAGGTTGAAGACACCAAAAGTAGTTTCATGGTTGGCCAGATAGGCCAATGCTCGGACCTCGTCGTGAAGAGATATCCAAGGCCACCATTGAGAACCATCTCCGATGGGTCCTCCGAGGCCTACCGCGGTTTGAAGTTTCAGCAGCGAGGTAGACAGCGCTCCCTTCCCCATGACTGCTGCACTTCGGGCGTAACAGATTCGGGTGACGTCGCTCTCTGCTTCTGATGCCGCGGCCTCAGCTTGAACTTGCACGTCTGCCAGAAAACCTTCACCGCGTGAGCTTCGCTCGGTGAGCTCCTCACTGGCTCGATCCCCATAGAAACCGACCGCGCTGGCTTGAATCAGGAGGCTCGGTGGTGTTGTGGCCCGCGTGATGGCTGTGGCCAGAGTTTTTGCGGCATCGAGGCGCGAGGTCAGTATGTTTCTTTTTTGTCCGGCAGCCCAGGGTGTCCTTCCGAGAAAGAGCCATCGAGAAATCGAGGCAGCAGCCAGGTTAATTACAACATCGGTGTGATCCAAGATTCCTGCCTCGATTTCCCCTGAGGCGGGGTTCCAAAAGTGTTCGCTTGCGTCGCGCGGTGAACGTCGCACGAGAGTGTGCACAGCGTGGCCTTGGTCTTGGAGAAGCTTCTTCAGCGGTGTTCCGATGAGGCCGCTCGAGCCCGAAATCAGAACTCTCAAACGAGCGGAGTCTTCGCGGTAGCCCTTCAGCATTACTGCAGTGTCGCCTCAAGGGTGATCGGGACTCCAGCCAGTGCTTTCGAAATGGGGCAGTTCGCTTTGGCGTCCTCCGCAAATCCTTGGAAGGTCTGCTCGTCCATGCCGGGGATGCTTGCGGAGACGAGAAGGTGGGACCCCGTCACGCCTTCGCCGGGAACAAATGTCACCGCCGCGGTCACATCGAGGGATTCCGGAGGTGTGCCCGCACCGCTGAGGGCGTGGGAGAGCGCCATCGAGTAACACGCTGAGTGCGCTGCGCCCAGAAGCTCTTCAGGGTTGGTGATTCCAGTTTGTCCTTCGCTACGTGCAGCCCAAGTGACGTCGAAGGTTGCTGCGCCGGAGGACACCAGAGCGGTGGAGCCAGATCCCTCCACGAGAGAACCTGACCACTGAGTTCGTGCTTCGCTAGTGACTGCCATGAGGTAATCCTTCCAAAGGGTGAGTGTGACCTAATCGAACCACTATCTCAGTGTTAATGCGACACCTCTCAGGGCATTCTCACCGAGACACCTAGGACGGGCGAATAATCCGCGCTCGAACGAGGAGTGCATACATTTCGCACCCGAGGCATAACCCGAACACCGAATTGAGAAATGCCGCGATGAAGGCAACACCCGCGGCGATCACGAGACCGTAGGGGACTCCCAGTAGGTGCAGCACCACACCGGTGACAGAGACCAGGAAACCCACCAACTGGGCGAAGGTAGGAGGCTCTGGCTCTTCTAAGTAGGCAGGTGGGCCGAGTCGAGGACGAAGCACTGCCTTGTAGATCGCGCCGTAGGGGTGGCGTTTGACCCCGGCAAACGCGCCCCAGGCAAACAAGGCCGTGATGGCAGCGAGAAGCAAGAACCCCGGCTCCAGTGCGCGCTGCGAGAGCGTTCCACCTGAGGCTTCAGCCCCCAGCCCCAGTGCGATGGTGATCAACAACAAGATGGCGGTGATGCCTGCGCCAAATCGTGGGCTGCGGGGGTCAATGCCCGCGGGGGAGTTAGATGAGGTACTCATCAGATTGTGCCTTTCGTGTGGTGAGTGCTTGATGAACTTCCTCGGCAACGACAGGGGGCTTTGCTGCCCCACGGATGCGAGAAATGATGTGGCCAGTTCTGATCACGACAAATGTGGTCGGGGTTTGAGACACCTTGAGCGAAGCGGTCAGCTCCGGGTAGTCGGTGATGTCGATTTCTCGGTGAGCCACCTGACCTTCGCTGGAGGCGGCTGTAGCACCCAGGACGCCGCGCATGGCCGCGCAGTAGGAACAGAAAGGCCCTGAGAATTGGAGGAGTGTGATGACCGCGGTGGAATCTACGAGATCGAGTGGCACATCGGCGGGGAGTGAGGGCTGTGCTCTCCTCGACACGGCTCCCTGTTTGTTTTGCCAGGCAAATCCCAGGAGCGTCGCCAGGACGACTAACGCTCCCACAATCAGGGCAATCTGCAGTGGCTCCATGGCTCATTACCCTACGCGCGCGGGTCATCATCTCGCCGGGATATGACGAAGCGTTACCGGGAGAGAAGTAGGCTTGGCTCAGGTTTTCGAGAAAGGCAGTGCGGGTGGCAAGCGAACAGATTGAGTTCCGGTCTGATGTAACGGTGGAGCTTGTTCGCCACAGCGCGAGCGACGCTGATGTGCTGTTTGCGGCACGCGTGAGCACCCAGGGCGAGCAGACCCTCGAGGCAGCAAGCTCGGGAGTGGAAGCCTCTGAGCGTGACCGTGGCTTGATCAACTATTTGATGCGGGATCGTCACGGTTCACCCTTTGAGCACAACTCGTTGACGTTCTATGTCCAAGCCCCCATCTTCGTGTTCCGGGAATTTATGCGACACCGCATCGCCTCTTACAACGAGGAAAGCGGTCGCTATCGCGAGCTTCGCCCCGTGTTCTATGTCCCCGGTCCTGAGCGGAAGCTTGTCCAGGTGGGGAAGCCTGGAGCCTATGAGTTCGAAGACGGAACACCGGAGCAGACTGCTCTGGTCCATGATGAGGTCGTCGCCGTGTGTACTCAGGCCTACGAGAGCTACCAGCGCATGCTGGAGGCTGGCGTGGCCCGTGAAGTGGCTCGAGCGGTCTTGCCCGTGACGCTCTACTCCAGCATGTACGTCACCATGAACGCTCGAAGCTTGATGAATTTCCTCAGCTTGCGCACCAAACGGGAAGGAACGCACTTCCCCTCGTTCCCGCAACGGGAGATTGAAATGGTGGCGGAGAAGATGGAAGACCTCTGGAAGCCGCTTATGCCGATGACGGCTGACACCTTTGACCAGAACGGTCGCGTAGCTCCCTAGGGGTGTGCGCCCAGCGCTTGCGAGCGCTAGCCTGGGTGCGTGGTAACTGAGAATCCTTTCGGCCAAGTCCTGGTCGCCATGGTCACGCCGATGAGCGTTGATGGCGAAGTGGACTGGCCAGGCGTTGAATCCCTGATGGAGAGTCTGATCAGCCACGGTGCTGATGGTCTCGTCGTGACCGGCACCACCGGAGAGACGAGCACTCTGACCGACGCTGAGAAGATTCAGCTTGTCAAGACCGGCAAATCAGTGTCTGGCGGACGAGCAAAAATCATCACGGGTGGTGGTTCTAACGAAACCGCTCACGCCATCGAGCTTTATAAAGCCAGCGAAAAAGCGGGCGCTGACGGTGTGATGGTGGTCACCCCGTATTACAACAAACCGACTCAAGCGGGAGTCCTCACCCATTTCCGCCTGATTGCTGATGCCACTGATCTACCCGTGATTCTTTATGACATTCCTGGTCGCTCAGGCATCGAAATCAAGTACGACACCATCCTGCGAGCCGCAAAACACCCCAACATCCGTGCCGTCAAGGACGCGAAGGGTGACCTGAGCGAGGTCTCCCGGGTGATGAACCAGACTGATTTGCTCTATTTCGCCGGCGATGACGCAAACGCACTTCCCACACTCGCTATTGGTGGAACTGGGTTGATTGGCGTGACGGCGAATATTGCCCCTGAGCCCTACCGAATCATCGTGGATGCTGTGAACCGCAGTGATCTTGCGGCCGCTACCGCCCAGCACAAGCTTCTGGAGCCCCTTGTTCGTGCCACGATGACGCACGTCCCCGGCACGGTAGCGACGAAATACATCCTCCACGGGCTGGGTCGCATCTCGTCACCTCGAGTTCGCTTGCCTCTGGTGGGACCTGAAGAATCCGAAGCGGCACTCATCGAGAACGACATCGCACTGGTTCACGGTGTTGCCGGCGCTGATTTCTCTAACTTCCGCCCTGACCGCAATGCGGCCGCAGGGGGTGCCCTCCCGAAGGTGGCGGGCACTACTCGCTAACGAAGGACCTCATGCCCCAACCTTTGGTGGACCCACCAGCACTACTTCCCGGAACTCTGCGCGTTATTCCTCTCGGGGGAATTGGTGAAATCGGTCGCAACATGACCGTGTTTGAGATTGATGGCAAGTTGCTGATCGTCGACTGCGGGGTGCTCTTTCCGGAGGAGACCCAACCCGGCGTTGACCTGATCCTGCCCGACTTTGAGCCGATCAGGGATCGACTCGATGACGTGGTGGCCATCATGTTGACGCACGGTCACGAGGACCACATTGGCGCGGTGCCCTACCTGCTGAGGCTTCGCGATGACATTCCCCTGATTGGGACCACCCTGACCTTGGCTCTGATTGAGGCGAAGCTCAAGGAACACAGAATTAGTCCCTTGACCATGTCGGTCGAGGCCGGCGGTCGGGAAAAGCTTGGTCCCTTCGATCTTGAGTTTGTTGCGGTCAACCACTCGATCCCGGACGCCCTGGCCGTCATGATTCGAACCGTCGCCGGTTCCGTCTTGCACACGGGCGACTTCAAGATGGATCAGCTCCCCCTCGATGGTCGCCTCACCGATCTTCGGGCGTTCGCGAGGCTCGGGGAAGAGGGCGTGGACCTTTTCTTGGTGGACTCCACCAACGCCGACGTCCCCGGCTTCACTCCTCGGGAAGCTGATATCGGACCCATCCTGGACCAAATAGTTCATCGAGCACCCAGGCGGGTTATCGTCGCGAGTTTTGCTTCCCACGTGCATCGAGTGCAACAGGTCATTGATGCGGCAGCCGCCAATAATCGTCTCGTGGCACTGGTGGGGCGCTCCATGGTGCGCAACATGGGTATCGCCCAGGAACTTGGCTACCTGAGTGTTCCCGATGGTCTCTTGGTGGATGCGAAAAAGGCCGTAGAGCTTCCTGATGAGCGGGTGCTCTATATGACTACAGGCTCTCAGGGTGAACCGATGGCGGGCCTGTCTCGCATGGCCAACCGGGAGCACCCGACCATTGAGATTGGCCCCGGAGACACAGTCATCCTCGCTTCCAGCCTCATTCCCGGTAACGAGAACGCGGTGTATCGAGTAATCAATGGACTCATCGACTTGGGTGCCAACGTCGTCCACAAAGGCAACGCCAAAGTCCACGTCTCGGGACACGCCGCTGCCGGTGAGCTCCTCTACTGCTACAACATCGTGAAACCTCGACAGGTCATGCCCGTCCACGGTGAAGCACGCCACCTTCGCGCTAACGCGGAGGTGGCCATTTCCTCGGGTGTTCCTCGCGAAAGCACTCTCGTCGGAGAAAACGGCACCGTCGTGGATATGGTCGATGGAATCGCCACTCAGGTGGGCCAGCTCGATATTGGTTTCGTCTACGTGGATGGCTCCACCGTTGGCGAAATCACTGAAGCCGATCTCAAAGATCGTCGCATTTTGGCCGAAGAGGGCTTCATTTCCATTTTCATCGCCATGGACCCACAGACCGGAAAAATCATCGTCGGACCCGAGATTCACGCTCGAGGGTTCGCCCCAGACGACTCCGTTTTTGACGATGTTCGCCCCGCCATTGTGAAGGCACTCGAAGAGGCCTCCGCCAACGGAACCAGGGACACTCAGTCGTTCCAGCAGGTCGTCAGGCGCACCATTGGTCGATGGGTCAACACCCAACACCGTCGCCGGCCGATGATTGTTCCCGTCGTCATAGAGGCTTAGCGATCATCACCCGCGCCAATCACTCACTGGGTTTCCTGTGCGGGTGGAGGCAACCAAAGAGATTGATCTGGACAATCTTCTCGAGGAGATGCGGGCCAGGGCAGCAGTCCGCACTCGACTGTGATGGGCCTTTCTCCACGTTACTGCTGTGATGCGGTAACAGTCAGAGACGATCAGACGAGCGGGCGAAAAACTACCTCCATCGTTATTTCTCCTCAATGAGTTCCGTGGGCAAAATAATGGGTCCTGTTTCGAGGGCCAGGTCTGCTTGGACGACAACGTCACTTGTTCTGGCTGTCTGAGCTATGACGATTCCTCCGAACACCACAGAAGCCCCTACCACTTGCCAGGTGTTGAGAGATTCTTGGAGCCAGAGCCAGGCTGTCACGAAAGCGAAGATGATCTCACTGGTGGCAACAATTCCGGCGGCGGTGGCAGACAACCTCTTCAACGCGCTGAGCGACAGCAGGAACGGTGCAAAAGATCCGAGCACCACATTCCAGGCGACCAATGCCCATACGGGGACTGAAACGTTCTCCAGTGTTCCTCCTAGGGAGGCAGTGGTGGTGAATGTTTCTCCTGTGAATGTCCACCAGCGCGAGAACGGAGCCCAGAACACCGTCGCCACGCTCATGGTCCAGAACGAGAGAGCGAGCGGTGAGATGGTCTTCAGCTGGCGCTCACCTACGAGGAAGTAGGTGGCAAGGGCAACTGCCGCAAGGAGTCCCCACATAACGCCGATCGGATTCAACGTGGAGGACCAAATTTCGGCAACGACGACCAGTCCGACTATCACTAGTCCAATCGCCAGCCACAGCCGGATGTGGACCTTCTCCTTGAAGAAGAAGAATGCAACGACTGCCACGATCAGCACAGCAAGGTATTCGAGGAGAAGAGCGATACCGACGGGGAGCAACGCAATTGCAAAGGCGTAGGTGGCTTGCAGGAGTCCGACTCCCACGACTCCCAAAATGACAATCACCGGCCATTGGCGCGGAGGAAGCCTGAATGACCGGCGGTCCAGAATCAACAACACAATTCCTGAGATGACGGCGGCGCCAAAGACCCTCATTTGGGTGAGCTGAATGGCACTAAATCCAGACTCAATGATGACCTTGCTCACAGACCCGTTGGCGCCAAAGAGAAAGGCAGCCAAAAGTGCATAAAAATAGCCCATTATCGGCAACTAACGGCGGATAGGGCGACGAAGGAGCAGTGCATCACAGGATAAGCGTAGAGCCTTGCCAGAGCCATTTTGACCACGTGTCGCAGCTCTGTCTGAGCACCTCTTTCAGAGGGGTTCTCTACGCTGTCATCCATGAAGACTTATGTTCTCGCCGGTGGTTGTTTTTGGTGTCTCGACGCTGCCTATCGTGTGCTTCGCGGAGTGAGCTCCGTTGTCTCCGGCTACACCGGGGGCGAGAACGCGCATCCGACCTATGAGCAGGTTTGCACTGGGACCACAGGTCACGCTGAAGCTGTCGCCGTGACCTTCGATCCCTCCGTGATTCCTTCAGATGTGATTTTGGATGCGTTCTTCACGATGCATGACCCCCGCCAACTCAACCGCCAGGGCAATGACGTCGGAACTCAGTACCGCTCGGCCATGTTCCACCGAGATGACGAGGAACTCGCACTCTTTGAGGCTGCTCGCGAACGCGCCGAAGAGATGTGGGGCGGAGGCGTCGTGACAGAAATCTCGCCGTTAGGAGAGTTCTATGACGCTGAGGACTACCACCAGGACTTTTTTGCCAAGAACCCCACGCAGGGTTACTGTCTCGCCGTTGCTGTTCCCAAGGTCGCCAAAGTGCGCAAATCCTTCTCGGAGTATCTGAACTAGCACTCACTGTCCACAAGCGCGGGCTTTGCTTTGGCCACTCACAAAACGGCCTTCTCCGGTCAGAGTCATCGTCTCTGACCGGCATGGTGTCGGCATGCCCGCAGTGCAGGCGCGGGCACACACCTTCGACAGCCTGCGTGAGGAAAGGATCCACCATGACCGATCAACTCACTTTGACGGGGCTCATCGCCACAACGCCCCGCCACATTGTTACCTCTGAAGGACTCGCCATTACGAGCTTTCGTCTCGCCTCGCAGCAGCGCTGGTTCGACCGCAAGGTTGGCCGCTGGAGTGATGGTGAAACGAATTGGTACACGGTGACCGCTTTTCGCGACCTTGCGGTCAACGCCTCTCAGTCCCTCCACAAAGGTGACCGAGTGGTGACCGTGGGGCGCCTCAAGGTTCGCGACTGGTCCAATGATGACCGCTCCGGCACCAGCGTTGAGATTGAAGCAGACAGTCTCGGGCATGATCTGTATTGGGGTGTTACCGACTACACCAAAGTGGCACGGACAATCCTCGAGGATGACCCCGAAGAGGACGAGGAAGAAGAGCTCTAGTCGCCAAGCCCCGGCAGCCAAAGTCCGTAGACTAGGAACCTATGGCTGAATTCATTTACACAATGGTCCGCGCACGTAAAGCGGTGGGCGACAAGCTCATTTTGGACGATGTCACCATGTCCTTCTTCCCCGGGGCGAAGATCGGCATGGTGGGCCCCAATGGTGCGGGTAAGTCGACCATTCTCAAGATCATGGCGGGGCTCGACACCCCGTCTAACGGTGACGCGGCCCTGACCCCTGGGTATTCCGTGGGAATTCTGTTGCAGGAACCGGAACTCGATGAATCCAAGACCGTTCTTGAAAACGTCCGCGATGGTGTTCGGGAGATTCACGACAAGATCGTTCGATTCAATGAGATTTCTGCCGCAATGTCTGACCCTGACGCAGATTTTGATTCGCTTCTCGCGGAAATGGGCACTCTTCAGGAAGCCATTGATTCCGCAGATGCATGGGATCTTGACTCGCAACTCGAGCAAGCAATGGATGCGTTGAGATGCCCACCTTCCGACGCTTCCATTACCCACCTTTCTGGAGGTGAGAAGCGTCGTGTAGCGCTGTGCAAGTTACTTCTCGAGAAGCCAGATCTTCTCCTCCTGGACGAGCCCACCAACCACCTCGATGCTGAGAGTGTCCTCTGGTTGGAGCAGCACTTGTCCAAGTACCCCGGTGCCGTGATTGCAATTACCCACGATAGGTACTTCCTCGATCACGTTGCCCAATGGATTGCTGAAGTTGACCGTGGTCGTTTGTATCCCTACGAGGGCAACTACTCGACTTATCTGGAGAAGAAGGCCGAGCGTCTTCAGGTCCAAGGCAAGAAAGATCAGAAACTTGCGAAGCGACTGGCGGATGAACTCGAGTGGGTTCGCTCCAATGCCAAGGGTCGCCAGGCCAAGTCGAAAGCTCGTTTGGCCCGGTACGAAGAAATGGCGGAAGAAGCAGAGCGGACCAAAAAGCTCGACTTCGAGGAGATTCAGATTCCCCCGGGGCCGAGGCTTGGTCAGCAGGTCTTGGAAACCAAATCCCTCAAAAAGGGCTTTGGAGATCGTGTCCTGATCGACAATCTGAGCTTCTCTCTTCCTCGCAACGGAATCGTCGGAATCATCGGCCCGAATGGTGTGGGAAAGTCGACTTTGTTCAAGACCATCGTGGGCTTGGAGACTCTCGATGCCGGAGAGCTCATCGTCGGTGAGAGTGTGAAACTCTCCTATGTTGATCAGGATCGCTCAGGCATCGACCCGAACAAGACCTTGTGGGAGGTCGTCTCCGACGGATTGGATGTTATTCAAGTGGGGAATGTTGAAATCCCCTCCAGGGCGTACGTCTCTAGTTTTGGGTTCAAGGGTCCCGACCAGCAGAAGAAGGCAGGAATTCTCTCGGGTGGAGAGCGAAACCGTTTGAACCTTGCCCTCACGCTCAAGCAGGGTGGAAACCTATTGCTCCTGGATGAGCCCACTAACGACCTTGATGTGGAGACTCTCTCGAGTTTGGAGAATGCGCTCCTGGAATTCCCCGGCTGTGCAGTGGTGATCACCCACGATCGGTGGTTCCTTGACCGGATTGCCACCCACATCCTGTCTTACGAAGGTACTGAGGCGGACCCTGCGAAGTGGTACTGGTTTGAAGGAAACTTCGAGTCCTACGAAGCAAACAAGATCGAGCGCTTAGGCCCCGATGCAGCGGCACCCCATCGCTCGACATACCGCAAGCTCACTCGCGACTAGAAAGACCCCTGTGTCCTCACCTGTTACACAACCTAAAATCCTGTTCTGGTCTCTTGCGGCAGCGTCGATCTTCTTTACCCGAGCTCTGTTGTTTTCGACCTGGCTCTCCCGAGGTCCCGAGGTTCAGCAGGCTCTGAGTCTGAACACAGCCCAAATGGGACTTTTTGTGATGCTGTTCCCCTTGGGTGGCCTTGCGGGAATCCTGTTCGCCAACGCGTTGACCCTTCGGTTGGGCTCGAGAATGGTCGGTACCGGAATTTTCATCATGGGCGCAGCCGCCATGGCCACGTTGGGGGTCTCCCTGGTAGAGGGAAACCTTGTGGTTTCCGCCATCGCACTCTTTGCGATGGGGCTTCCCATGGCTATCGCTGATTTCTTGGGGAACTTTGAGGGCACAGCGGTTGACCGTCTCTCTACGAAAAGCTTGTTCCCCGCTATCCACGCTGCTTTCGGCATGGGCATGCTCTTGGGAGCGGGTGGGGCGTCCTTGGCGATTAGTTCTGGCTGGAGCCTCGCCGATAACTATCTGCTGGTGGCGGCGGTCGTCGCCATTGTTTCTGTTTGGGGCTCGCTCCAATTCCCCAATCGTGACAAGCCCCTCTCGAGGCCTCGAGGAGAAGAACGGACAATGGCTCTGGGGGCGTGGAAAGAAAAGCGCACCCTGACCATTGCCATTATCGGTTTCTCGTTCATCATGGCCGAAATATCTGCAGGAACGTGGGTTCCGATTGCCCTGACGGTGTCCGGTTTCTCCGGCTCAGCTGCGGCATTCGCGTTCGGGATGTTATGGATCGTCGTGACCTTTGGTCGCCTGATTGGCGGTTTCGTGGTCGAAAAGATTGGCCGCTATCGCACGGTATTGCTGTCAACCTTGGTCACCGCATCCGGAATCTTGATTTTCATGCTCGTGGAAGTCATCGCGTTGCCCTTCGTGGGGCTCGTGTTGTGGGGGCTTGGAATGTCCATGGGCTTCCCCATGTCGGTTGCCGCCATGAGCGATGAGCCGCGCAAGGCGCCCTATCGGATCAACATGATCATTACCGTCGTCTATATTTCGAGCATTACGGTGGGGCCAGCTCTGGGAAGCCTTGGGGAAGTGACCGGAATCTATGTGGCCTTCTCGATTCCACTCGCTCTGATGATTCTCTCGGCAATCCTCAGCTCAGCGACAAAGCCTCTTGAGATTACGGATTCAGCTCCCGAGGAGCCCGCAAAAGTCTAGGTTCCTACTCGGGCACACGAATCATGCCCTCTTGGGCAACTGAGGCGACCAGGGTTCCATCTTGAGCGAAGATACGCCCGAGGGATAAGCCTCGTCCTCCGCGCGCTGAGGGGGACTCCTGGGAATACAGGAACCACTCATCCGCTCGGTGGAAACGATGCCACCACATGGCGTGGTCGAGGCTCGCCATCTTGAGGCCGGGCGTTGCCCAACTGATGCCGTGTGCTCGCATCACGGGTTCGAGGATGCTGAAATCGCTCGCGTATGCCAGGGCGGCACGGTGCAGGTTGGGGTCATCGGGCAACCGATCCAACGCCCTCATCCACACTGCTTGGTGAGGGACCGGGTCCCCATCGACAGTGGCATAGACGGAGGAGGGGTGGTGGCGCAGATCGAACGCACGAGTTTTTGCCCAAATATCTGCGGCCGGGTGGTTGATGCCGTGGAGCACGTCCGCAGCACTGGGGAGTGACTCCGGGTCAGGGATTCCTTCCGGCATCACCGCTTGGTGGTCAAGGCCTGGGTCCTCGTCCTGGAAGGAGGCGATCATCGAAAAGATCGGCTGTCCTTTTTGGTAGGCCTGGACTCGTCTCGTCGAGAAAGACCGTCCATCGTGGATGCGATCAACCGAGAAGGTAATTTCTTCCTCAATGTCACCCGGGCGCAAGAAATAGCCGTGCAGTGAGTGGATGATGCGGTCCTCGGCGATGGTATGCATGGCGCCGAGCGCTGCTTGAGCCATCACCTGGCCTCCAAAAACGCGACCGTGTGGCTGCCATTGGCTGGGCGCAGTGAAGATGTCTTCCCGTGTGCGGGCGGAGGTGCTCGAGAGCGTGAGTGCTCGCAACATGCTCTCGACGGGCGGCAGGTGCGGGGAGTCCCCCTGGGAAGGTGTCATCGGTTGTAGTTTAGAGAACATCATGGGACATACCTTCACTCTCACTCCCGATGCAGCCCGTCAAGACCTCGTCACGTTTCTCGAGCGCGCGGCTCGCGTCAATAACGGGTCAGCTCGTCTCGTTGCCGCGGGCGGCCATCTCCAGGCATATGTGGGCATTCTTTTTCCTCGGGGTCTTCTGGATCAGACCCCGACAGTGCTAGGACTCCGGGTCTTCACACTGGAGGAAAACCAAGAATTTGATGTAGTCGTCCCCATAGATGCGCTGATTGCACGGGCGAAAGCCGCGCTAGAGCGTGACGAGAAGACACTGGGCACACCAGCCGAGGTGGCCTCGCTTGCCTGGGCAGCCATCACCCCTCCCCGCGAGGGCTGGCGCCGAAGGCTGGGTGTCGCAAGCCCTGTCCTCGCCACGGCCGCGGCTGAAGGAATCGCTCGGGTAGCCGAAGCCGTTCCCGGCTCCATCGGTGAATCTGTTCTTCAGAAAGTCCGGGCAGAGGTGTGGGGTTCGCCGATTGCTCACAACAAGAAGATTCCCGCGGGAGCGGCTTTCGCCGCTGACGCTCTTGGTTTCTTGGGGGATAAGAACCTCCAGGTCCACACGCTCGACAACTGGCTCCGACTCTCCAGCAAGTCCGGCTATGTGATGGTCAAGTTCCCCGGTGGGCACGATTTTGGCCCGGACGACGAGGACTAGTCCTCAAAGGTGTTGACCATCGAGAGCGCTGCCCGCTCAAAGTAGCCCCACATTTCGCCGTCATCCAGGGGAGAAAGCTGGAGGGTGTCGAGGGCACGCCTCATATGAGTGAGCCATCGCTCCCTCGCCCCAGGGTTTACCTTGAACGCAGAGTGGCGCATCCGTAAGCGCGGATGACCGCGCTGTTCTGAATAAGTCTGAGGCCCACCAAAGTACTGTTGGAGGAACGCCGAGAGCCTCCAGATAGCGCCTTCGAGGTCCTCCTGGGGATACATCGGCAACAACACGTCATCTTCGCGGATGCCTTCATAGAAGGCTCGGACAAGCTGATCGAAAGTGTCAGAACCGCCAATGCGCTCGAAGAGCGTGGAGTGGGCGTCAACCATGGAGCTAAGCGTCGCCCTGCGGTTCGTCACGGATGATGGGTGCTTCGGCGCTGCGACGTGAGGCGCCTCTGGACCCCTCGAAGGTATCCACCACCATGCGATTCAGTGCCGGGATGTCGACCTGACGTTTGTCGAGAGAATCCTTCAGCGCGCGATACAGCGCTCGCTCCGCAGCCCACTGCTCACCCGCCCGCACCTTCACGACGAGCCTGAGCGTCACCGCTTCAGCGCTCAGCGACTGGACGCCCCAAACTTCAGGTTCCTCCATGATCTTGCGCCGCCACTCGGGGCTCTGGGCGAACTCTTTGGCCGAGTCCAGTAGCAGGTTCTGAATATCGTCGATGTTGGAGTTATAGGGGACGGGAAGGTCCAAAATCACTCGAGACCAGTCCTGGGTCTTGTTCCCGACCCGAAGAATTTCACCGTTGCGAACAAACCACAGGGTTCCCGACACGTCTCGGATTTCGGTGATGCGGATACCGACCCGCTCGACCACTCCTTCGGCAATGCCGAGATCTACGACGTCTCCCACACCGAGTTGGTCCTCGAACACCATGAAGAGACCGTTCAGTACATCTTTGATGATGGACTGTGCCCCAAATCCGAGGGCTGCGCCCAAGATTCCGGCACTCGCCACGAGCGCCGTGACCGAGAAGCCGAGCTCGGTGAGCGCCAGAATCGCGACCACGGTGACAATGACCCAGGTGGACGTGTTGTTGAGAACAGAGCCGAGAGTTCTGGTCCGTTGAACGGAACGCATGGCCGCAAGAGGGCTCGAGGTGAGTTCGCGGGTGTCATCGACTTTGTGGGCACGTTTCACCCCCCGAACGACCTGGTTCACAATGCGCCGAATGATGACCCGCAGAATTAAGCTCGCGGCAATGCCCGCAATGACAAGCCCGATAATGCGCACGGCTGGGGCGTATCCACCGAGTGCCTCGGTGACGGAGTCCCAGAAGTCAGCTAGCTCCATACCCTCATGCTAGGGCGTGGGGCTATGAGCCAGCGTGTGCCGCATCGACGGCTTGCACGCGGAGAGCCCGCTCGACGCCAGCGAGGTTCTCCTGCACAATCCTGCGCAGTGCTGGGATTTCAGGGTGTGACTCCAACCAAGCGCGGGACTTGTCGACGAGCTCCCCGGATACCAGTGAGCCTGGATAGAGCCCTTCGGCAAGATATTCCGCAATCTTGTAGGTTCTCTCATTCCACATCGGCTCAATCATGGCGAAGTAGTCATCGACAAGCGGCTCCAGTGCGCTCTGGTCATTGACGAGGTCATAGCCCAGGGTGAGAGACCTCACGATGGCGTTGGGAGTCTCGTCAGAAGACACCAACTGATCGAATACGGCCTTCTTGTCTGCAGTCGTGGGGAGCAACGAACGTGCACGCGCAGCCGCTTGCTGGCCATTCGACGTGTTGTCCAAAGCAAGGGCCTCGTCAATATCGCGTGAGCTTGCTCGACCACATAACGCTAGGCCGGCCAGGAGCTCCCAGGACAGGTCAGTGTCGATGGCGAGGCCGTCCAAAATGATGGTGCCCTCGCGCAATGCCTCGAGGGTGTCGGCGTGCTCGGAGGTTGAGGCGAGGCTTGCGAACGCTTTGACCAGTTGGAACTGAGCATCGCTTCCGCCAGTTGCGTGGCTCGCTAGCGCCCACACCCTGCTTGCCACGTCCTCCAGCACTGATTGGCGGCGTTGGGGTGTTACGTAGTTCCTCGCCACCAACGAGAGCTGACCCAGCGCGGTTCGAATCGTGGTGCTCTCTGTTTCGTGAGCGATATTTCCCAAAACCAGCTCGAGGAAATCAGAGGGAGGTGTCTCAGCATCACGGGTGGAATCCCACAGACTTCCCCAGATAAGGGCTCGAGCGAGTGGGCTTGCGACCCGAGAGAGGTCCCTCACTGCGGTGGCACGAGAGTGCTCGTCCAAGCGAATCTTGGCGTAAGCGAGATCGTCATCGTTGATCAGGATGAGCTCCGGTCTGACCTTGCCCAGGGCTTCGGTGACCTGGGTCAGCTCACCGTCAATGTCGAGCTCAGCTCGCCAGACTCTCTGCAGGAGACCATCTTCTCCGGGGTTATAGAAACCTACAGCGAGGCGATGGGGGCGAAGGGTTGGCCACTCGTCGGGGGCAGTTTGTCGGATCTGGAAATCAGTGATCACTCCGGAGTCATCGACGGACACCTCGGGATAGAGGGTGTTAACCCCTGCGGTTTCGAGCCATAGTTCGCTCCATGTCCGCAGAGCGCGACCGCTCGTATCCTCGAGTTCCTCAAGGAGGTCTGCGAGCGTGGCATTGCTCCACTGGTGTTTGACGAAGTAGTTGTGGACGCCCGAGAAGAAGGCCTCCTCTCCCACCCATGCCACCAGTTGTTTGAGAACGGAGCCACCTTTGGCGTAGGTGATGCCATCGAAATTGACCTGGACATCTTCGATGTCGCGAATATTTGCGACGATCGGGTGGGTGGAGGGCAATTGGTCTTGGCGATACGCCCATGACTTTTCCATCGCCTGGAACGTGGTCCACGCTTCCGTCCACTCGGTCGCTTCAGCTGTGGCGATAGTCGATGCCCACTCCGCGAAGGATTCGTTGAGCCACAGGTCATTCCACCAGCGCATGGTGACAAGGTCCCCGAACCACATGTGGGCAAGCTCGTGCAGAATCGTGACAACTCGGCGCTCTCGGACCGCATCGGAGACCTGGGACCGGAACACATAACTTTCGGTGAAGGTCACAGCGCCGGCGTTCTCCATCGCTCCAGCATTGAACTCGGGGACGAAGAGTTGGTCGTATTTTTCGAACGGGTACGGAACACCGAACTTCGACTCGAAGTACTCGAACCCTTTGCGAGTGATGTCGATGATGTAGTCCGTGTCGAGATACTGCGAGAGCGATTTTCGGGAGAAAACACCCAAGGGAATCGTCTTTCCGCTGGAGCTGACCAGTTCATCGCGAACAACCTCGTAGGGTCCTGCGATCAACGCTGTGATGTACGAAGAAATACGGGGTGTCGCGCCGAACGCCCAGGTTGACCCGTTCTCGGTGGGTGTCGCCTCAGGTGTGGGCTGGTTGCTCACCACCTCCCAGTGGGCGGGTGCATGAATGGTGAAGCGGAACGTCCCCTTGAGGTCGGGTTGCTCGAACACGGGGAAGACACGCCTCGAGTCCGGAACCTCAAACTGTGTGTAGAGGTAAATCTCGTCATCGACAGGGTCTACAAACCGGTGTAAACCTTCGCCCGAATTTGTATACGAGAAGTCCGCCTCCACCTCCAGAGTGTTATCTGCAGCCAATGTCGGAAGGTCGATGCGTGAATCAGCAAAGACTTCTGCGGGGTCGAGCTCTCGCCCGTTGAGGGTGACGCGGTGAACCGTGTGGGCGATCGCATCGATAAAGCTGGATTCTCCGGGTTCCCCGAGGAAGGTGATGGTGGCTGTGGTGCGAAAAGTGGGGGAGGAGGCGACGTCTCGCAGGTCGATCTCAATGTCGTAGCCCTTGACGGTGATGATGCGTGAGCGCGTGAGGGCTTCTACTTTGGTGAGATTTTCGCCGGGCACACGGTCTCCTAAACACTTCGTTGAGGCGGAGAACCCCTCCGCTGGCCACACAAGGGCACCAAAAAACTAGCCTACGACGTCAGTGCCGAGGGTGCGAACGGGACTACTTCTGGTCGGACTCGATGTCAATCGTGACGGGCACAGCTTCGGGCATGCTCTGCTCCGCGCCTGGTCCGCCGGTCAGGAGCTTAGAGTCAGCGGTCAGTTTTGGAGGCTGAATGTTGGTGATTTCCATGTCCACCTCGGTGGCTGCCTGGCGCATCCGTTGGAGATAGTCGTTGAGGTAAGACTGCTGACGACGGATGTCCGAAAGCTGGCTTTCCGTATCGGAGAGCATGGTGTTGACCAGTTCCTCGGTGTCGCGAGCGATAGCGCGAGAGCGCTGGACAGTCTCTGAAATCAGGCGCTCCGCGTAACCGCGGGCCTCTTTGGTGAGCTCGTCAGCACGGCGCTGGGCGGTCTCCAGAACCTGGTCGGCTTCTTGACCAAGATCCTGAGCTCGCTTGGCTGCGGTCTGGACGTGCTCGTCGGCCTGCTGGTAGGCCTTCTGTGCGTAGTTGTCGGCTTCCTCGTGGATCGCAGCGCGAGCACGCTCTGCCTCGTCGATTTGCTGACGAATGCTGGCATCGGTCGCTACCGCGCGCTCCTGCGCGGCGTGCAAGAGCTCGGATGCTTCACGCTTGACCTGTTCAACCTGGCGAGAGGCCTCAGCCTTAAGCTCGGAGACCTGCTTTTCGGCCTGACTGACCATCGTCGCGGCAGCGCGCTCGGCGCGGGTGCGGGTGTTGGTGGCCTTCGCGATTTCATCGGCAGCTTGCTGACGGAGCTGAGCAGCTTCGCGCTCACTATCCAAGCGGAGGTCCTCAGCTGCGCGCTGTGCGTCGGACAAAATCTTGCGAGACTCTTTCGCTGCGGTCTCGCGGACGCGGGTCGCCTCGCTCCGGGCGTTTCCAAGAACCTCGGTCGCTTCTGCGGCTGCTTCCTCGGTGATTTTGCGGGATTGTTCCTCGGCGAGGCGGAGGGTCTCTTCGAAGGCTGAACCCAGCTCAGCAAAACTCGGCTTCGCGCGCGAAGCACGCTCGTTGGCTTCTTGAATGTCGCGGGTGAGGCGCTGAATGGTGCGGGCGTTTTCGGCGCGCTCGTTTTCCAGGCGCTCCAGACGCTCCGAGAGCTCGCGAGCGTAGCGCTCGACGTCGTCGGTGTCGTAACCGCGAACAGCACGACGGAAATCAGGAATGCTCACAACAAGGCTCCTTGCCACAGACTTCCCCAGGATAGGGGAAAACCACAGGATGCGCATCGCCGAAACTAAATCGGTATCGATTTGTGAGATGCGCCTGCTTTATAGACTGGCACTATGCGTATTCATATCGCCACTGACCATGCTGGCCTGGAATTCAGTAAGGACCTCTCGGAGCACCTGGAGCTCGAAGGTCACGAGGTCATTGACCACGGCCCGGAGTCCTTTGATCCCCTGGATGATTACCCGAGTTTCTGCATCCGAGCGGCAAAAGCAGTGGTTGCTGACCTCGAGGCTGGTCTCGAGTCGCTCGGTGTCGTCTTCGGCGGCTCGGGAAATGGTGAGCAGATGGCTGCCAACAAGGTTGCCGGTGTGCGGGCTGCGTTGGTGTGGAACGTCGACACCGCTGTCCTTGCCCGCGAGCACAACAATGCCAATGTCTGCGCGATTGGTGCGAGGCAACACAGCATCGATGAGGCTTTGCTCTTCATCGACACCTTCATGAGGACTCCATTCCCGGGGGATGAGCGCCATGTGCGGCGCATCAACCAGATGGCTGAGTTCGAGACCACAGGAGCTATTGCCGGTTTCTCTCTCGAGAACTAGGGCGCACCATGCCCGAGGGTCATACCGTTCATCGCATTGCTGCGCTGTTTCGCGAGGTCTTTCTGAATCAGAGCATCCTCGCGTCCTCCCCACAAGGCCGGTTTCGAGACGGTGCAGCGCTTATTTCAGGCTCCGTCTTGGAGCGCGCAGAAGCCAGGGGTAAGCAACTCTTTCTTCACTTCGAGAGCGATCGCATCGTGCGCGTTCATCTAGGAATTTATGGAGCTTGGGATGTGATGACGCTCCAGGGCGACAGTGTGCGCGCGGGTTCCGCACAAACCCTGTCCCTGGGTGCACCGCGCGCATCGAGGAGGCGTCTGGGGGAGCGCGAAGAGTCTTTCGATGCTGATGAACCGTTTCCTCCGGCACCCCGCGGTGCGGTGCGCTTGCGGCTCGAAACCTCTGAGGTCGTGGCGGATCTTCGGGGTCCCACCGCCTGCGAGGTCCACACGCCCGAAGAAGCAGCGTCCGTTGTCGCCAGGCTCGGCCCTGATCCCCTCCTCGACACGGGAATTCGTGGTCAGCGCGAGTTCGTGAAAAGAGTGTCCTCGACGTCGCGACCCATTGGCGTGGTGTTGATGGATCAAGCTGTGGTGAGTGGGATCGGGAACGTCTATCGAGCCGAAATCCTGTTTCGACACCTCCTCGACCCTTTCCGGCCAGCCTCCACGTTGCCAGAGGAAGTGCTTGTCGACCTCTGGAAAGACTGGTCCGGGCTGTTGGCAGATGGCGTCAAGACTGGAGTGATGCTGACTCGAAACGATTTGGATTCCGCCGGGAGAAAGCGAGCGCTGCGGGTGGCGAAGGATCGCTACTTCGTCTACAAGCGCGAGGGACTTCCCTGCCGAGTGTGTGGAACTCACGTCCAGATGGCGCTCATGGCCACTCGTAAGCTGTATTTCTGTCCGCAGTGCCAAATTTCTGGAAAGGCCAGTTCGTGATTCTTACTCGTGCCAGGCGTTGGGCTTCGCCTTCTGGGGAACTCGTCGACATTGTCATCGAGGGCGAGATGATCACCCAGATTGTTCCCTCGGGGACAGCAGAGGTGGGAGACCACGAGGTCATCGACCTCGAAGAGCGAGTGGTCACTCCCGGGCTCTGGGATGAACACGTGCACTTCACCCTCTGGGCTCAGCATCGTCGTCGGGTCTCTCTCGTGGGAGCGTCCTCTGCCCAGGAGACAGCAACACTCATGGGCACCGCGGTCGCCGCGAATGCGGCGAACCCCTCGCCGGACCCGATCGTCGTCGGTGCTGGATATCGGGATGGCCTGTGGCGCGACCAGAAGACGACAGCTCTGCTCGATGAGGCGACTGGGGAAACTCCGGTAATCCTGATTTCGGTGGACGTTCATTCCGCGTGGGTGAACACCGCGACGCTTCGACACTTCGGCATCTCGGGCCATGACGAG
>JANQZT010000013.1 GCA_030728325.1 Pontimonas sp. | reverse complement strand
GAGGTCGAAGCAGCGGATGAGCCCGCTGAGGTGCCGACCACAACGTCCTCCCAGGGGCAGATTGGTGAAGCTGTCATTCGTGAAGTACTGGGTGGTGAGCTCGTGGAAGAGCATCCAGTCACTGAGCAGGATGAGCGCTAGCCATGTATGAGGGGATAGTCCAGGACCTCATCGATGAATTTGGGAAGCTTCCAGGCGTTGGCCCGAAGTCTGCGCAACGCATTGCCTTCTTCATCATTCAGAACCAGGGCTATGACCCGACAAAGCTTTCTGAACTTCTGGAGACGGTAAGGGAGAAGGTCAGGTTCTGTCACATCTGCGGAATGATTTCGGACAGTGACACCTGTGGTTTCTGCTCCGATGCGAAACGGAACCCCGCACTAATTTGTGTGGTCGAGGAAGCCAAGGATGTTCTCGCTATTGAACGGACACGTGAGTACCGGGGTCTCTATCACGTGTTGGGAGGGGCAATCAGCCCCATTGATGGCGTCGGTCCCGATGATCTGAGAATCTCCGAGCTACTCGCCCGTCTTGCGGACTCGTCGGTGACGGAGGTCATCATTGCGACTGATCCCAATCTCGAGGGCGAAGCAACAGCTACGTACCTGAGTCGGCTCTTGGTTCAACCAGGGCTTTCTGTGACTCGCCTTGCGAGTGGACTTCCCGTTGGTGGTGACCTGGAATACGCCGACGAGGTAACTCTGGGTCGCGCATTTGAGGGCCGTAGGTCTTTTTCCTAAACACCCATCGACAGGCCCAGGAATGAGGGCGATAGAATCGCCTGGTGCGCGACCGCTCTCGCGGTCTTTCTGGGGCTTGGAGTAAACCGTGAGTTTGATTGTGCAGAAGTATGGCGGCTCGTCTGTCGCCGATGCCGAAAGCATCAAGCGGGTAGCTTCCAAGATTGCTCAGACTAAAGAAGCCGGCTACGACGTGGTTGTCACGGTCTCGGCGATGGGCGACACGACTGATGACCTCATTGACCTCGCTCAGCAAGTCAGCGGTGAACCTCACGCTCGTGAGATGGACATGCTGCTCACCACGGGCGAGCGCATCTCTATGGCGCTCCTCGCCATGGCAATCAGGGACCTAGGCTTCGATGCCCGTTCCTTTACCGGCAGCCAAGCCGGGATGATGACGGACGCTCAACACGGTCGCGCCCGCATTGTCGATGTGACCCCCACTCGTGTTCGCCAAGCCCTGGATGAGGGTGCCATCGCGATTGTTGCTGGGTTTCAAGGGTTCAACCATGATTCGAGAGACATCACGACTCTGGGTCGAGGAGGTTCTGACACCACGGCTGTTGCACTAGCAGCAGCCCTGGAGGCGGAGGTCTGTGAAATCTACACCGACGTTGATGGTGTGTTTAGCGCTGATCCTCGGGTTGTTCCCAAGGCGAGGAAGCTCGATCACGTTTCTTACGAAGAAATGCTCGAACTGGCGGCGGCAGGAGCAAAGGTCATCAACATTCGTGCGGTGGAGTTTGCCAGGCGCCATGGCGTCACCCTGCACGTGCGCTCGTCATTTACGGAAGAATCGGGAACCTGGGTGGGTTCCACCCAAGAAGGGATGAATGTGGAAGAGCCAATAATCGCCGGTGTGGCCGGAGACACGAGTGAGGCCAAAATCACCGTCGTGGGTGTTCCCGACATTCCCGGAAAAGCGGCCGAGATCTTCACCATCGTCGCCGGTGCTGGCGCCAACATCGACATGATCGTGCAGAACGTCTCCGTTCATGACACTGGGCGCACCGATATTTCCTTCACGTTGCCCAAAGAAGATGGGCAACGTGCTGTTGACGCGCTGACGGCCGCCCAGAAGGATTCAGGCTTTGAATCGCTGATTTATGACGACCACATTGGTCGCCTTTCTGTGGTTGGTGCGGGGATGCGCACTAACGCCGGTGTTTCCGCACAGCTCTTCACCGCCCTCTCCACGGCGGGTATCAACATCGAAATGATTTCCACCAGTGAGATCCGTATCTCCGTCATCATGCGTGAAGAGATTCTGGCGGATGCGGTGCAGGCAGTCCACACTGCTTTTGGTCTCGACGGTGATGTCGATGCCACTGTCTATGCGGGGACTGGTCGCTAATGGTCTCTGTCGGTGTGGTGGGTGCCACCGGTCAAGTGGGTCAGGTCGTCAGGCAGCTTCTGCTCGAGCGTAACTTCCCGCTTGATTCTGTCCGTTTCTTTGCCTCTTCCAGGAGTGCAGGAACGACCTTGCCTTTTGGTGACACTGAAGTAGTCGTCGAAGATGTCGCCACTGCGGACCCCGCAGGGTTGGATATCGCAATCTTTAGTGCTGGTGCCACCTTGTCCAAGGAGCAAGCTCCTCGTTTTGCCGAGGCTGGCGTCATCGTGGTCGACAACTCGAGTGGTTGGCGAATGGACCCCGAGGTTCCTCTCGTGGTGGCTGAGGTTAACCCGGAAGAGACAGTAAATCCTCCGAAGGGCATCATTGCCAACCCCAACTGCACCACCATGGCCGCCATGCCACCGCTGAAGGCGCTGCATGATGAGGCGACTCTGACGCGCCTTATTGTGTCGACATATCAGGCTGTGTCGGGGGCAGGACTCAAGGGTGGGGAAGAGCTCGCTGGTCAGGTCGCCTCAGTCGGAGACCAAGATGTCATGGGCCTTGTCCATGCTGGCTCAGCTGTGTCACTCGCTACTCCCCAGGTGTTCCCTGAGACCATCGCCTTCAACGTTGTGCCCCTTGCGGGAAGCATCGTCGAGGATGGTCTCGGCGAAACCGATGAAGAGAAGAAGCTACGCAACGAGAGCCGCAAGATTTTGGGCATTCCTGATCTTTTGGTCAGCGGAACGTGTGTTCGTGTTCCCGTCTTTACCGGGCACTCTCTTCAAGTGAATGCGGAGTTCGAGAGACCCTTAACCGCGGCGCGAGCGAGGGAGATTCTTACTGCAACACCCGGTGTTGAACTGGTCGATGTCCCGACTCCCTTGAAAGCTGCTGGAGCTGATCCAAGCCTGGTGGGGCGCATCCGTCAGGACGAGGGCGTTCCCGATAATCGAGGACTCGCGATGTTCATCAGCAATGACAACCTGCGAAAAGGTGCTGCTCTCAACGCGGTCCAGATTGCTGAGATTGTGGCAGCAAGGCTCTAGTTATTCTTGCGGTCCTTGAGAGCGCGATAGATCAAGCTGGTTGCAACGAAGAGCGTCAGAGCTCCAAACAGGATTGCAGCAGCTTGCGGGGTGAGCCCAAACGCAACAATCGCCCCCACAGGGGTCGTGACAATTGCGCCGAGGGACACCCAGGCACCATCACGAAGTGATGCTGTCTTATATCGAAGGTGCGACAAGCTTCCACTCAGTGACCCAGGCGCCATAGCTAAGAGGGACACACTTTTGGCCACCAGGTCGCTTTGTCCCAGGAACAGCATGAGGGCGGGAATGACGATGACTCCTCCGCCAATTCCAAAGAGTCCAGCGGCTATACCCATGAATAGTCCGAGGACAATCAACAGCGCAGCAGTGAGGGCGGAGAGCTCAAAGAGAGCGTCCCGATTAGGCACCGTGATGAACAACATGGCGCCGGAGAGCAGGACGAAGGCGATAAAGCTCCATCGCAAGGGTTCGAGGGGAATCCTTTTCAATATCCATGCGCCGAGCTGTGCCCCTGAGATGCTTCCTGCTGCAACAAAGACAGCAGGAAGCCATGCGAAGACTCCTCCAACCCCGTAGGAGATTGCCCCGATGATGGCGGCCGGGGTAATGGCGAGGAGCGAGGTGGCACTCGCTCGCCGTTGGTCCATGTGCGTCCACCACAGAAGAAGGGGGACCATGAGTAGGCCACCGCCCACTCCGAACACTCCGGCAAAGAACCCACCGACGAGACCAACCGCCCCAAGTCGAGCCCATCCTGGCCTGGCGGGGGTCTCGGGCTGGCTCACTTCCTCAGTCTAAGCGCCAACCTTGCTGTCCTAGACTGGGCAGTGTGAACGAACGATTTGATGCTGTGTTGGTCGGAGGCGGCATCATGAGTGCGACGCTCGGCACTCTCCTTTCTGAGCTTGAACCGGACTGGAAGATTCTCCTCGTTGAGAAGCTTTCGGAAGTCGGTGAAGAGAGCTCGAATGCCTGGAATAACGCAGGTACTGGGCACTCGGCGCTGTGTGAACTGAATTACACCCCGGAGCGGTCCGATGGAACACTTGCGACCGAGAGTGCTATCAAGGTGAACGAGCAGTTCCAGGTGTCGAGACAGTTTTGGTCGTGGCTTGTCTCCAGCAAGGTAATTCCCGACCCACAATCCTTCATACACCCCTCACCTCACCTCAGCTTTGTGTGGGGGGCTGAGAACGTTGAGTATCTGAGGAAGCGCTACGAGGCCCTCAAAGACCACCCCCTCTTCCCCAACATGGAATACACCGAAGATCCGCTCACCATCGCGCGGTGGGCGCCTCTGTTGATCGATGGCCGTAAGAAGGGCGAGCCACTAGCCGCGACCCGTTTCCTCTCCGGCAGTGATGTTGATTTTGGCTCCCTCACCAGGATGCTGGTGGAGCGTCTCGAGTCCCGAGGACTTCGCACTCTTACCGAGCACAAAGTTGTGGGGTTGAAGAGAAACTCTGAGGGCTGGACTCTCAAGATTCACTCCGAGATTGGAAATACACCCTCCTGGGTCGACGCATCATTTGTCTTTGTGGGCGCCGGGGGAATGTCACTGAACCTGTTGCAGGCCTCTGGGATTCCAGAAATTCGGGGCTATGGGGGATTCCCCGTGAGCGGAGTGTGGCTTCGCTGCGATAACCCTGAGGTTGCCACCCTGCACAAAGCGAAGGTCTATGGAAAGGCAAGTGTGGGCGCGCCCCCGATGTCGGTGCCTCACCTCGATACTCGAGTTGTCGAGGGCCAGACCAGTCTGCTCTTTGGTCCCTACGCCGGCTTTACTCCGAAGTTTCTCAAGCAGGGATCCTGGTTGGACTTCTTCCAGTCAATTCGATGGCACAACATCATCCCGCTGCTCGGCGTCGCTGTAGGGAATTTCTCACTCGTGACGTATCTGATCAAAGAGGTTCTCGCGACACGATCGCAGCGACTCCAGGCACTCTGGGATTTCTACCCCTCCGCTGATCCGGATGATTGGTATGAACTGACCGCAGGTCAGCGAGTGCAGGTCATCAAGCCTGACCCCCAGAAGGGTGGTGTGCTCCAGTTTGGGACAGAGGTAGTGGCGAGTGCCGATGGCAGTATCGCTGGCCTTTTAGGGGCATCGCCAGGAGCTTCCACGGCAGCCCCCATCATGATTGATGTGTTGGAGACATGTTTTCCCCAGAAGATTGACCAGTGGCGGGCCACCCTGAAAAAGATGGTCCCGAGTTATGGCTCAGTTCTTGCGGCTGACCCCGACAAGGCGCTCAAATCCCTCACCACGACGGCACAAAAACTCGGCCTTAGTGTCTAAGGGCGCCTCTCGAGGGTCCGACAACATAGGTCGCCGGGGCCTGGAAACCGTGTTCTGAGAAAGCGCCATCGAGTCCGACCAAAACTCTTGAAATTGTGCTCTCATCGAGAAGCGCATAGACGGTTCCCGAGTTGCCAAGTCCAATCATGCGGGCACCGAGCGCTCCGTTGGTCAGAGCAGTCTCGATAGCGAGGTCTATTTCTGAACAGGATGCGTCATAGTCGTCTCGCAACGAGCTCTGTGATGCCTGAATAATGTCGCCAAGGGCATAGACCCCGTCATTCCGCAGAGCCTTCACCGCATCGAGGACTCGGTGATTTTCGTTCACGATGTGTTGAGCCCGTCGGTAGACGGTGTCGGAGAGCGAATCTCGGTGCTCCGGCAAGCTCTTGGGGGACAGATCCCGTAGTGAGGGAACTCCGATGGCATCCACCGCTTGCTCGCGTTCGCTAAACCGGAGGGTGTCGAGAGGCTCTGCGCGCTCAATGCCGGTGTCAATCACAAGAATGGCGAGCTCAGCATCAGCCATGTGGAGTTTTACCGGGTCGTAATCGAGGGAACGACTATCAAACAGGATGGCACTGTCATCTTCGGCGACAAACGAGGGGATGTGGTCACCCAAGCCGGTCGTTCGTCCCACGACAGACTTTTCCGCACGCTGGGTGACACGGGCAAGTGTGGTGGTGTCGAGCGATAACTGCCATGCATCATTGAGGGCAACGGCAATGGCAGTTTCCAGTGCAGCCGATGAGCCAAGCCCCACCCCTACCGGGACGTCGGAGTCAACGAAGAGGTCAAGACCAGGGACTCCCGCAATGTCTGCACCAAATTGGCCAAGGGCCCAAGCTACCCCTAAGGGATACGCAGCCCACCCGTGCACGGCATCGGGCTCGAGAGAATCCAGCGAGATTTCTGCAATCTCGTCGGCCTCCGTGCTGGCAACGCGCAGTTTTCGATCTTTTCTGACTCCGGCTGCGACGGCGGTCCGACGGTTTATTGCAATCGAGAGGACATAACCATCGGCATAGTCAGAATCATCGCCGAGAAGGCTCAACTCTCCAGGGGCAGACCACAGCCCGTGAGCTTCGTAACCAAAAATCTGCTGAAAACCAGAGAGGGTGTCATCGCGAATATCGCTCATGGAAACACTGTGCCTCACGGAAATCTCGGGAATCAGGGAGTCTCCATTCTGTCCTAGATTGCTGGGCGCTTCTGACCGAGCTCGGTCCTCAGGGTTTGTTGCGACAATGAGGTCATGAGACGGCGCACCAGCTCCACGCTTCCCCGGTATACGACACCAACTCCCATCCGGGGATGGAGATGGTTCCTGGGAACCATCGTGATTCTTCTGCTCTGGCTCGTCGGTGGTTCTCTGCTGGGACTCCTATTCCTTCCCTACACGGGGGTCAACCCCTCAGTTTTGGTCGACGGGGGAGATGTCCTCGGCGCGATGCCCGGGTGGGGTTTCCTGTTCTTTGCCCTGATTACCTTTGTTCCCCTGTTTGTGGGAGTTCTCCTTGCTTACCGCTGGATTTTGGGAGTGAAGCTTCGCTATCTCTTCTCAACAGTGGAAGATTTCCGCTGGTGGCGGGTAGGACTGGGTTTTTGGGTGTGGTTGATTCTGATTGGCGGCCCTGTCGTGATCAGCTTGATTGCCACTCCTGACCAATATCGCTTCAACTATCAACCAGAGACCTTCATTCCCTTCGCCATCATCGGTTTGTTGCTGTTACCCATCCAGACCACTGCAGAGGAGCTCTTCTTTCGAGGCTGGATTCTCCAGTGGGCGGGTAAGCGCATCGGCAACATCCTCGTGCTCTCCATCATCAGTGGTGTGGCATTCTCTCTGCCGCATCTTTTGAACCCTGAAGTCGCAGGAGATTTTCTCGGCGCCTTCCTTGGATACTTCTCCGTCGGGTTTGCCCTGGCCTGGGTCACTGTTCGAGATAGATCCCTCGAGGTTGCGATCGGGGCTCACCTCTCGAACAACCTTTTCGCCGCTTTAGTGGTCGGGTATGAGGGTGGTGCGCTTCCTGCAGATGCCCTGTTTGTGGCTGGCCCCATTGAGTGGGGGACCAACAACATTGTCGGGCTCCTCGTTGTCCCCCTGTTCATACTGTTGACGCGGGCTGGTCGACCTAAGGCGCCCAAGATGACGTTTTCTGACGACGCGCTCCAGGCGGGCAGTTAGGCTAGGGGGACCGGAGCCCCGGATGAGTCTCATCTCCGGAGGATAAAGAAATGCGCTCTTCTGCTCTCGCTCTCACAGCATCATCACTCTTGGTTCTTGCGGGGTGTGCGGCCTCTCCTGCGGAAGCTTTCACCTTGGGTGACCCCGAAGCGTGTGAGGGTGTCACTGTCATGGTGAACTACGGCATTCTCTCGAGTGACCGCGATGTCACCTGTGTGGAGTTTTCTGACCCGAGTGCAGTGGCCACAGATGTTCTCCGTTTTGCTGGCATCACCACCGAAGGAACTGACACCTATGGCGATCAGGTCGTCTGTCGGGTGAACGGGTTGCCCTCCGAGGACGAAGCTTTCGTCGTGGAGGGGGAAGACCCTCACCTGGAGAGTTGTGCCGATATGCCCCCTGCCTTTGCGTATTGGGCTCTGTGGGTCAAGAGCGATGGTGACGCAGAGTGGTCGTATGCCGAGGAAGGTGTCGCAACTCTGCCCGTGGAGCCAGGAATGACTGTTGGCTTGGCCTTCTCCACGGGGGGAGAGACTCCCGTCCCTTCTGATCCCTAGCCCATGACTCGACCCACACCACCCTTTCTCATCGCGGTAGCGATGCTGGCTGCCCTGGGGTTTGTGCTGATGAGAATGGTCTATCGGGCGGCCTTGGGCGGAGCCACATCGGGAGAGACGGTGTTGTGGGTTCTTCCCAGGCTCCGCCTGTCTGGCCCCTTTAGTCATATTGTGCTCTTTGGCCCGGTCACCGTGGAAGGGCTTGTCGCCGCAGCGTGGTCTGCTCTTCCTTTTGCAGCGGTGATCCTTGTCACAGGGGCCATTGTTGCTATGGTCGATCTCCGGTCCGTCGTCTTTCTCATCCCTCGCGTTCGATGGGGCAAAGCCACTGTCGTCGCCTTTGTTATCGCTGTGGCGACCCTCCCACTGTTGGTCGAGAGTGCGCGTCGAACCCGATACTTTGCCAAGGTTCGAGGAATCGCCACACGGCGGGTACTGTTTGTCCCGTTCTTGGAGAAAACACTTGAGCGGGCTGTGGGAATCGCCAAGGCTCTTCATGCCAGGGGCGTTGTAGCAAGCCGGGAGGAGACTCGATCAGAGCGGAAGGACCTCGTTCAGCTGGATGCGTTCTCGATTCCCTCCCGAGGGGTGTCGGAGATTTCCTGGACTGTTCCTCCCGGTTCCGTGGTCCTGATTACCGGAGAAACGGGAGCAGGCAAGACATCGGTCATGGACGCGCTCGCGGGAGTACTAGATTTCCCCCACTCGGTGCCCACAACCGGCTCGCTCGTATTGTCGCTTAGCCCGTCATCAGTGGGCTATGTCCCTCACGATCCCCGCAGCCTTTTCCTGGCAGGGAGCGTTCGGGACGAGATTGCTTTCAGTCTTGTTGTGCAGGGTGTCTCCCGGCT
>JANQZT010000012.1 GCA_030728325.1 Pontimonas sp. | reverse complement strand
CGGATGCCCACTGCCGAGAAGGACGAGGTGATGCAGGCGTTTGCTGCCGGGAACATCGATGTTCTCGTGGCCACCACGGTCATTGAGGTGGGAATCGATGTCCCGAACGCCTCCATCATGGTGATTCTCGATGCTGATCGTTTTGGGGTGAGCCAGCTCCACCAGTTGCGCGGTCGCGTGGGTCGAGGCGGACACAAAGGGACCTGCTTACTGGTCACCCACGCCGAGGAGGGCAGCACTGCCCGGGCGCGGGTGGAGGCTGTTGCCAGCACCCTGGATGGTTTTGAGTTAGCGGCCAAGGATCTTGAGCTTCGCCGTGAGGGCGATGTGTTGGGGGCTAGCCAATCCGGTCGACGCTCCAGCCTGAGGCTGGTCCGGGTCACCAGTGATGGTGAGCTGATTGATCGGGCGAGGGAGTATGCCGAGACGATTCTCGCCTCGGACCCCGACCTGTCGGGTCATCCCGAGCTGTTGGCCACCATCCAGGCGCGCTTGGATGAGAGCTCCGAGGATTATCTGGAAAAGAACTAGACAATGCTCTCGATGTCATATCCCTGAAACATGGACCTCGCTAGGCTTATTCCATGAGCACTGTTGCTGTTGTTCCCGGGTCTTTTGACCCGGTGACGCTGGGTCACTTGGACGTCATTGAACGTGCTGCTGGCCTGTTTGATGAAGTCCACGTGGTCGTCGTTCACAACCCCGGCAAAGAGGCCATGTTCCCTATCGCCCAGCGGGTGACACTGCTGGAGCAGGCCATTGCGCAGGCGGGGCTCAAAGGAAAACTGGTCGTCACATCGTGGAGCGTGGGATTGCTGGTGGATTACTGCACCGATGTGGGGGCGAGTGTCTTGGTGAAAGGCATTAGATCCCAAGTGGATGTTGCCTACGAACAGCCGATGGCAATTGTGAATCGAAACCTCGCCGGAGTGGAGACTGTCTTCCTTCTTCCTCACCCCGCGAACGCTCACGTGTCAAGCTCTCTGGTGCGCCAGGTGGCAGCGCTCGGCGGAGATGTCTCCCCGTATGTTCCCCCCGCCGTGGCTGACTATCTGGCGAAGACAGAGTTGCCTTAGTCTGTTCTCACTACTCGTGGAGTGAAGGAGAAATGGTGGCTGCATCGAAGGACACCGCCGAGCTGAAGAAGCTCGATAAGGCCCACAATTTCTACTCGTGGTCCGTGCAGGGGACTCTTGCTCCGATGATGGTCTCGCACGCCAAGGGTATGTATGTCTATGACACCGAGGGCACCGAGTATCTCGATTTCTCCAGCCAGTTGGTCAACACCAATATTGGCCACTCACACCCCGCTGTGGTGAAGGCTATTCAAGAGCAGGCGGAGACGCTTGCCACCGTCGGACCTGCCTATTCCTCCGAGCCCCGCGTTGAAGCCGCCACGCGCATTGTGGAGCTCGCCGGAAAAGATTTCCAGAAAGTGTTCTTCACCAACGGTGGCGCTGATGCGATTGAGAACGCGATTCGGGCTGCCCGGTTGTTCACCAAGAAGAACAAGGTGCTCTCCACTTATCGCAGCTATCACGGGAACACCGGGGCAGCGATTGTGGCAACCGGTGACTGGCGTCGCCAACCCAACGAGTACTCCACCCACCACGCCCACTTCTTTGGGCCCTTCGCGTACCGCAGCGAGTTCTGGTCAGAGTCCCAGGCGCAGGAGGGTGAGCGCGCCCTGCATCACCTCGAGCGGGTGATCCAATCAGAGGGCCCCGACACGATTGCGGCAATCCTGCTCGAGAGCGTGCCGGGAACGGCCGGCATCATGGTCCCGCCCCCTGGTTACCTCCAGGGTGTCCGCGAGCTCTGCGATCGCTATGGCCTGGTCATGATTCTCGATGAAGTCATGGCGGGGTTTGGTCGGACCGGTCACTGGTTCGCCTTCCACGCTCACGATGTGGTGCCGGATCTCATCACCTTCGCCAAGGGTGTGAACTCCGGTTATGTGCCAGTCGGTGGTGTGATCTTCCACCAGCGCATCTCTGACTTCTTTGAGGACACCATGTTCCCGGGCGGTTTGACCTACTCCGGTCACCCCCTCGCAATGGCGTCCATCAATGCAGCCCTCCAAGCCATGGCCGACGAGGGAATGGTCGAGAACGCGAAGGCCATGGGTGAGGATCACCTGCGTCCGGGCCTTCTCGCCCTCCAGGCCCAGCACCCCGTCATCGGCGATGTCCGAGGACTTGGTTGCTTCTTTGCCCTGGACTTGGTGGCGGACCCCGTCACGAAGTCCCCACTCGATGCAGGCGCCATGGGTCGCCTGAAGGGTGAAATGGTGGCCAGGAAGCTTCTGCCCTTTGTGGTGGATAACCGGATTCACGTGGTTCCCCCGCTGATTGTGACGCCCGAGCAGATTGAGACCGCGCTTCACATCTACGACGAAGCTCTCACGGCCGCGGGCTTCTAGACTGGGGGCATGGCCACCAGCAAAAATCCTCTCGTCGTAGGGGTCAAGGACCTTGTCCACCAGGCAGGGGAGATGCGCGAGCTCACGCTCGAGCTGGTGGCACCCGAAAAGTACGGTGAGGCGATGGCCACTGTTCCCCAGGGAACACCCATGACTCTCGAGCTGCGTCTCGAGGGTCTCCATGAGGGTATTTTGGCCACCGCGGATGTCGCGGTGGAGGCTCACGCCGAGTGTGTGCGGTGTCTTGACCCCTTCAGCTTTGAGCTCCGGGTCGATTTTCAGGAGCTTTTCGCGTATTCTTCTACCGATTCCGATTCGTACACGGTGGTGGATGACTCCCTCAATCTTGAGGACATCATTCGGGATGCGGTTGTTCTTGAACTTCCCTTCCAACCTGTGTGCAAAGAGGACTGCTACGGATTAGACCCGGCCACTGGCGAGAAGCGCACAGAACCACCGGGTGAGAACGTGGCGGATGAGATTGACCCGAGATGGCAGGAACTCAGTAAGCTTCTCGAGTCTGATCCTGAGAAACCCTAAGACCCCTACGAAAGCAGAAGATCATGGCTGTACCCAAGCGGAAAATGTCGCGCTCGAACACTCGTCACCGTCGTTCGGCGTGGAAGGCTGAGGTACCCACCCTGGTCAAGAGCGTCGAGAACGGCAAGACTGTCTACAGCCTCCCGCACCGCGCCCGCGTGGTCGAGGACTCTGCTGGCACCCCGCTGTTCATGGAATACAAGGGCCGCAAGGTCGCCGACGTCTAACGTGCCAGAGGGTATCGACGAAGCCTCCGAGGCTTTGGACCCCAGCACACTGCTCACCGCGGTGGGCGTTGATCTGTCGCCGGAGATTCTCCAGCAATCGCTGACCCACTCCTCCTACGCGTACGAGCAGGGGGGACTCGATAACGAGCGCCTTGAATTTTTGGGCGACGCCGTCGTGGGCCAGGCGATTACCGCTGCGCTGTATCACCACTACCCCGACCTTCCCGAAGGTGAATTGGCGAAGCGTCGCGCGAGCATTGTCTCCACCGGTGCTCTCGCCGAGGTAGCGAGAGGCATCAGCCTCGGCGGCTACCTGCGCCTGGGCCGCGGAGAAGAACTCACCGGTGGTCGCGAGAAGCCCTCTCTGTTGGCAGACGCCCTGGAAGCCCTCGTAGGAGCCATCTTTTTGGATAAGGGCCCGCAGGCCGCCCACGATGCGGTGCATCGCCTGATGGGGGATTTGGTCAAGCGCGCCGACGAGTTGCGCGAATCCAGTGACCCCAAGACTGCTTTGCAGGAGTGGGCCGCCGCCCACAATCACGGTGTCCCGAAATACAACATCACCGATTCAGGCCCTGATCACCAGAAAGTCTTCACCGCCGATGTGTTCCTGGATGGTCATGACCGCTCCAGCACCGCCGTGGGACACGGCACCGGCAGTTCCAAGAAAGCTGCTGAGCTAGCGGCCGCCCAGGCAGCGTTGGACTCTCTCCGCGGGCCACGCTCCAGCAATGCCTGAACTTCCCGAAGTTGAGGTGGTGCGAGCAGGGCTCGAGCCAGCGCTCCGGGGCGCGAGAATTGACCGGGTCGACGTTCTGGAGCCTCGGAGCCTGAAGCGTCACCCGGGTCCGCCGGAGGATTTTGTCGAGCGCCTCGAAGGTCAGGTCGTCGACGCAGCGATTCGCCGCGGCAAGTTTCTCTGGTTTCCGCTCCACGGCACCCAGGAAGCCCTGGTCGTGCACCTGGGGATGAGTGGCCAAGTGCTTGTGGGTGATGAGAGCTCCGATTTTGGGTCACTGCTGCGTATTCGATTCGACATCACCACTGCCCAGGGGGATCCGATGGTCGTCGGATTCGTCGATCAGCGAATTTTTGGCTCCATGGCGATTGATGAGCTGATTCCCACCGCGGATGGGGCTCCCGCAGGCAGGGGCTCTGATGACTCTCGTATTCCTCGGTCTGTGGCCCACATCCAGAGAGACCCTCTGGATCCGCATTTTGATGACCGTGCGTTCTCCCGGGCGCTGCGAGCCAAAAACACCGACATCAAGCGCGCCCTCTTGGATCAGAATCTGATCAGTGGCATCGGCAATATCTATGCGGACGAGGCGCTGTGGGGAGCGAAGCTGCACTACCTGACCCCCACGAGGAGGCTCACGCCTGCCAAAGTTCGAGATCTGCTGGGCGAAGTGCGAGCGGTGTTGCAGAAGGCGCTGGCGGAGGGTGGGACAAGTTTTGATAGCCAGTACGTCAACGTGAATGGCCAAGCCGGCTACTTTGCGCACTCCCTGCACGCCTATGGGCGTCAGGGAACACCGTGTGATCGGTGTGGGGGAATCATCCGCCGTGAACCGTTCATGAACCGCTCCTCCCACCGGTGCCCCTCCTGCCAAAGGACCCCCAGAAACCGGTAGGTTTGAGGGTGCGAAGTGCACACTTTCTTCGCGTCATCTCGGAAGGTCGGTGGGCAGGTGCATCTGAAATCCCTCACCCTTAAGGGATTTAAGTCCTTCGCTCAACCCACCACCTTCGACTTTGAACCCGGTGTCACCTGTGTGGTGGGGCCCAATGGTTCCGGAAAATCCAATGTCGTGGACGCTCTCGCCTGGGTTATGGGTGAGCAGGGTGCAAAAACGCTTCGCGGTGGGTCCATGGAGGACGTCATTTTCGCGGGAACCGCGAACAAAGCGCCTCTCGGTCGCGCCGAAGTCATTCTCACCATCGACAACTCTGATGGCGCTCTGCCCATTGACTACACCGAGGTCACCATCTCCCGAACCCTGTTTCGTAACGGGGGGAGCGAGTATGCGATCAACAAGGAACCCTGTCGACTTCTCGACGTTCAAGAGCTCCTGAGTGACAGTGGTCTTGGTCGAGAGATGCACGTCATCGTGGGTCAGGGTCAACTCGATCAGATTTTGCACGCGAGCCCTGAAGACCGTCGACGCTTCATCGAAGAGGCTGCCGGAATTCTCAAGCACCGCCGCCGCAAAGAGAAGACGGTGCGCAAACTCGAATCCATGCAGGCCAACCTCACCCGGTTGAACGACCTCGCCGGCGAAATTCGTCGCCAACTGACCCCGCTGGGACGCCAGGCAGAAATCGCTAAGCAAGCGCAAACCATCCAAGCCATCGTCCGGGATGCCAAAGCGCGTGTCCTCGCCGATGATCTGGTGTCCCTCACCCACGCACTGGAGTCTTTCCACCAGAGCGAGCAAGAGCGCGGCACGGAGCGTGCCACGCTCCAAGAGCAACTCGATGGATACCGCCGCCGCATCGCCCAGCTCGAGTCGGGCATCAACGACGTGGAGCTCGACACTGCTCGGAGTATCGACTTCTCCCTGCGTCGGGTTCACGAGCGCTTGCAGGCCCTGCACTCTTTGGCTACAGAGCGATCTGGAGCAGTGGCGGAGGGTGATGGCGAAGAGGTTGTCTCCTCCGGGGTGACTCCCGAGATGATCGCCGACAAAGAATCTGAGCGTGATCAGGCCATCGCCGCCATGGCGACCCAGGAGAGCACGGTGGGAGAAATATCGTCCCGGCTCGCCACCGCACGTGCATCTCTCGCGGCTCTCGATCAGGATGTTCTGGCAGCAACAGCTGCCGTGGAAGAGTGGGACCGGGCGCTTCGCACCGCCCAGTCCCAGGTTGAGGTTCATAGCTCCCGGGTCGACACCGCCGTGGCAGACGTGGAGCGTCAGAAGACTGCTTTGCGAAACGCCACCGACCGTGCACGCGATGCCGAGGAAGCCCTTCAGGAAGTCCAGGCGTCCAAGGATCAGGCCCCCGACGCTGTGGCGGAAGCGTTCGAGAAAGCTCTCGCAGAAGCGGAAGAGGTGTTGGCTGCTGCCGAGGAGAAAGAGGCAGCGACCCGGAACGCCCTCCACGCCACCGAGCGTGAGCGGGAGGCGTTGGCCGCCACGGTGTCCGCACTGGAGCTCGCTTTGCGCAGCGACTCTGAGAGTGCTGACGTTGGCTCCCTGCCCGGTGTCACCGGTAGCGTGTCCGACGCGTTGAGCGTCCAGAAGGGCTTTGAAACGGCAATCGCCCGGGCACTGGGGTCCCTCGCGGACGCTCACTTGGTGAGCAGCAAGAAAGATGCTCTCTCGGTGGTGTCCTCCAGGGCTGGCACTGATCACCGCATGGAGCTCGTCATTGCGGATGGCTCTAGCGTCGCCGCGAAAGACATCCCGGGGCTCACCCCAGCGACCAGCGTGGTGAGCGGCCCCAGTGGTGTTTTGGCGCTCCTGGCGGACACCTATGTTGCTGATGACTTCGCGGCAGTAGAGAAAGCCTGGGGCAGTGTTCCCGCCGGCGTGACCGTGGTCACCCGGGAGGGCGATGTCTTCGGTGAGCACGTCGTCCGCACGGGCTCCGGTGAGGCGCAGAGTCGCCTTGAGCTCGCTGCTGAGCGCGATGCCACCAAAACCACTCTGGAGGCGCTCTCCACCGAGCTTGAAAGACTGGCTTTTGATGCAGAACAGGCGCAGGCAAAGCGCACTCAGGCTGCTGAGGCGGTGAAGACTGCTCTGGCCGATCTTCGCCAAGCGGACGCATCACGAGCAGAGTTTGGCGAGCAGGTGTCGAGGGTTCGAGCGTCACTCGATGCCGCACAGCAGGAAATCACGCGACTGGGACAGTCCCTGGCTGATTCTGAAGCAGCGTTGGTGGGTGCCAGGGAGCACCACCAGGCGAGCATTGTTGCCCTGGAGGAGTTCGAAAAGACACCCCGCCCTGGTGTGGACGAGTCGAAGCGTCTCGAAGCCCGCGCCCTGGTGGATGCTATTGCCGCCGAAGAGGTGGAGGCGCGCATCGCTCTGGAGGCCGCGCGTCAGCGCGCCGCAGCGTTGGGTGATCAGGTGGAAGCTCTTGTTGCTCGGGTGAAGCAGGAGGAGCTCGCGCGGGAGCGCGAACAGGCCCGACACCTCGAGCGGGTGCGCAGAGCGAAGCGAGCCTCGCAGGTTCTCGCTCTCCTTCCCGCAGCCCTCCGGGTTGCTGCCGCGAGTGTCGAGGAGTCAGGCACCGCTCTGGTTGCCGCGGAGGCAGCTCGCCAGGCCTCCCATCAGGAACTGTTGGCTCTGCGCCAGAGCGAGACGTCCGTGCGCGAGCGCCTGACCACGATTACGGATTCGGTGCACTCTCTAGAGATGCAGGTGTATGAAAAGAAGCTCCAGCGCACCACCCTGTTGGAGCGCGCCTTGGAGGAGCTTGGCCTCGACGAGGAAGCTCTGCTGTCCGAATACTCGCCAGACCAGATGGTGCCCCCCGATGGCACCGAGGAGGGCGCCGAGGAGATGCCCTTCGTGCGCAGCCAACAGGAGGCAAGGCTCAAGAAAGCAGAGCGGACTCTCGACCAGCTCGGCCGTGTGAACCCGCTGGCGCTCGAAGAGTTTGAGGCACTGGAGTCTCGTCACACCTTCTTGACGGAACAGCTGGCGGATCTCAAGAAAACCCGATCGGATCTTGAAGCCATCATGGCCGAGCTCGATGGGACGATGCACACGATCTTTGCCGAAGCCTTTGCAGACACCCAAAAGGCATTTGATGAGGTCTTCCCGATTCTCTTCCCCGGAGGAACCGGATCACTGAAGCTGACCGAGCCAGAAGACCTGCTCGCTACCGGTATTGATGTTGCGGTGAAGCCTGCCGGCAAGAAGATCGAACGTCTGTCGCTACTTTCTGGTGGGGAGCGCTCGCTGGCGGCGGTGGCGCTGCTGATCGCAATCTTCAAGGCGCGCCCCAGCCCGTTCTACATCCTCGATGAGGTGGAGGCGGCGCTCGATGACTCCAACCTGGGACGCCTGCTGGCTGTGATTCAGACGCTTCGTGATGACTCTCAGTTGATCATCATCACCCACCAGAAGCGCACGATGGAGATTGCCGACGCCCTGTATGGAGTCTCTATGCGCAAGGACGGTGTGAGCGCTGTGGTGGGTCAACGGGTGAAGGATTCTGAGGCTCCCGCCGCATAGGGGCGAGAGGTACTCTGGGCCTATGGGCAACAATCAGCGCATCGGATGGGCACTCATCGCCCTGGCGGGAGCCCTCAGCGTCGGAATTGTCTCCCTGGAGATCTATTCTCTGGCTACCCAGGAAAGCCCAGAATCCTCAGAGACTTTGCCGGCGCTGGAGTTTGAACCAGCGGGCGAGGACTAGGTCATGGCCTGGGGGAGTGGCAAGTGGTCACTCGGGAAAGCGCTGCGGAACCTGGTGTCTCAGCCAGAGATCACCGAGCAGACCTGGGAAGACTTAGAGGACACTCTGCTGGGTGCTGATTTTGGCCCCGACGTCACCGATGCTCTTCTGTCTTCAGTTCGTGCGGAGGTGGACCGTATTGGGACCACCAAGCCCGATGACGTTCAGGCCATCCTGAAGGACTCTCTCGAAGCTCAGCTCGCGGAATATGACCCGACTCTGCGCCTCACCGAGAGACCCGCCGTGGTCATGGTCGTCGGCGTGAATGGCGTGGGGAAAACCACGACCATCGGGAAGTTTGCCAAGTTCTTGACTAATGCAGGTCGCAGCGTCGTGATCGCTGCCGCGGACACATTCCGTGCTGCTGCGGTCGAGCAGTTGACTACCTGGGCCGATCGAGCCGGTGTTCCCCTGGTGGGGCCGGACAAAGAGGGTCAAGACCCGGCCTCGGTTGCTTTTCAGGCTGT
>JANQZT010000011.1:5264-9310 GCA_030728325.1 Pontimonas sp. | reverse complement strand
AGCAGCGGTCTCCAAAACCGCAGGTTGCAGGTTCGAGTCCTGTCCGCCCTGCGAACTCGTTACGCCGTAACGGGGAGTGACCACACAACAACGTAAGGAACATCGTGGCGACAACGTCATCAGAAGAAGCGGGCGACGACCTCGTCGGTAAGGCGAAGCGTGATCGTGAATCTCGCAAGAGTGCCTGGGCCCGCTTCGTCTTGTTCATCCGCCAGGTCATTGATGAGCTGGGCAAGGTTGTCACCCCTACCCGTAGTGAGCTCATCAACTACACGCTGGTGGTCTTGGTATTCGTCATCATCATGATGGCGTTTGTGTCGGTCTTGGACATCTTCTTTGGGTGGGGTGTCTCCTGGATTTTTGGTGATGGCAGAAGCCTCTTCGGCTAAGCCTTCAAGAGAAAAGAGAGAAAAACAGTGTCAGAAGACAAGAGCTACGACATCGATGTGGCAACCGCCGCGGAGCAGTCCTCCGAAGAGGATGAAGCGCAGGAGGGCATGGTCCTGGAGCAGCAGGAGCACTCCTCTGACTCTGCAGAGCACGAGGCCATGCACATCGTCGATGACGAGAGCGTGAACGTGGACGAAGCCCTTGAGGCTCTCGAGAGTTCGTCGGATGAAGAGGCTGACGCTGTCGTCGAGGATGCCCTCGACATTGATTCTCCTGAAGAAGCGGACGCCGCTGCGGAAGCAACCGATGACGAAGCAGACACCGCTGATCACGATGAGGCAGCAGAGGCGGAAGACCCTTACGCCGACTTCCGTCGTGAACTTCGTCGCAAGCCTGGCAAGTGGTACGTCGTCCACTCCTACGCCGGTTTTGAAAAGCGCGTGAAGTCCAACATCGAAAACCGTCGGACCTCTTTGGCTATGGAGGAGTACATCTTCGAAGTCCAGGTTCCGATGGAAGACGTCGTCGAGATCAAGAATGGTCAGCGAAAGCTCGTGACTCGCGTTCGTATCCCCAGCTATGTCTTGGTGCGGATGGACCTGAACGAAGACAGCTGGTCGACTGTTCGCCACACCCCCGGTGTGACCGGCTTCGTGGGGAACGCCCACAACCCGACCCCGCTGCGTTTCGAGGAAGCCTTCGAGATGTTGAAGTCCACCGTCCAGGTCGCTGAGGCTGCACCCATCAAGGGTCAAGCAGTCAGCGTGGGCGGCGGAGTCTCCCGCATGCTTCCTGCTGAGGTCGACTTCGAGGTGGGAGAAACCATCACCATCAAGGAAGGTTCCTTCGCGGGGCTTCCCGGAACCATTAGCGAAATCAAGCCCGAAAGCGGTAAGCTCACGGTGCTTGTTTCGTTGTTCGAACGTGAGACCCCTGTCGAACTCGGATTCGACCAGGTCACCAAGCTCTAAACACAGGTACCACGGCGTGGATATGCCACGAACGTGGGAGCGCACGGCGGAGCGTCGTGCTCGATAAAGAAAAGGAAAAGCAATGGCAAAGAAAGTTGTGGGCCTCATCAAGCTCCAGATTCAGGCTGGCGCTGCCAACCCGGCACCCCCCGTGGGTCCGGCCCTTGGTCAGCACGGTGTGAACATCATGGAGTTCTGCAACGCATACAACCAGGCAACGCAGGATCAGCGCGGAAACGTTATTCCCGTCGAAATCTCTGTGTACGAGGACCGGTCCTTCACCTTCGTGCTGAAGACCCCTCCCGCTGCGGAGCTCATCAAGAAAGCTGCCGGCGTCAAGAAGGGTTCAGGAACCCCTCACACTGACAAGGTGGCCAACATCACCCCCGAACAGGTCCGCCAGATTGCTGAGCAAAAGCAGTCTGACCTGAACGCCAACGACATCGAGGCTGCCGCCAAGATCATCGAAGGTACTGCCCGCAGCATGGGCATCACCGTCGGCTAACACCCTTTTTCATTCAGCGGGAGAGCGAGCCACGCTCACATACCGCGACCTCAGTACAGGAGACACAAACATGGCGCAAAAATCCAAGGCATACCGGGCCGCCAAGGCCCTGGTGCAAGAAGGCCACTTCTATGCACCCAGCGAGGCAGTATCGCTCGCGAAGAAAACCACCTCGCAGAAGTTTGATTCCACCGTCGAGGTGGCCATCAAGCTTGGTGTTGACCAGCGCAAGGCTGACCAGATGGTTCGTGGAACCGTCAGCCTCCCCCACGGAACCGGTAAGACCGCTCGCGTCCTCGTATTCGCGACGGGCCCTGCAGCAGAGGCAGCTCTCGCAGCCGGTGCTGATGAGGTCGGTGGCGATGAGCTGATTGAGAAGGTTGCTGGTGGTTACACCAACTTTGACGCAGCCGTCTCGACACCAGAGCTCATGGGTAAGGTCGGAACTCTCGGTAAGGTCCTGGGTCCTCGTGGCCTCATGCCCAACCCGAAGACCGGAACCGTCACCCCCGATGTGGGCAAGGCCGTTGCAGATATCAAGGGTGGAAAGATCGAGTTCAAGCTCGACAAGCACGCCAACATGCACTTCGTCATCGGTAAGGCAAGCTTCAGCGAGGACCAACTGCTGGAGAACTTCACTGCCGCATTCGAAGAGATTCAGCGCCTGAAGCCTTCCGCTTCCAAGGGTCGCTACATCCAGAAGGCTGCCGTGTCGACCACCTTTGGTCCTGGCATCCCCCTGGACGTCAACGCACTCTAAATCGGTGTCATCGATGAGCATCAGTCGGGCACTGCCCGCTGATGCTCATCGTGTTTCTGCGCTCGCAATCGAGACATTTCCGCTTGCCTGCCCTCCTGGCACTACGCAGGAGAACATCGACCAGTTCTGTACTGCGAAGTTATCTCCGGAGTCATTCGAGGCATACCTCGCTGATCCTCGGATTCGGATCTGGTTCGGGGGTCACGGGGACGAGCTTCTGGGATATGTCATGAGTGTGAGTGGCGAGCCGGATGATCTGGTGATTGCGGAAGCTGTATCGGCACGTCCCACTGTGGAGATATCGAAAATCTATGTGCGAGCTAGCGCACATGGCTCGGGTATCGCGCAGCAGCTCATGAGCGTTGCGGTTGAGAATGCTCGGGCCGAGGGCGCACAATCAGTCTGGCTGGGGGTCAACCAACAGAATGAGCGTGCGAACACTTTTTATGAGCGAAATGGTTTTCTGGTGGTTGGTGAGCGAAGATTCCAGGTAGGGGACAGCCTCGAAGAGGATTTTGTCCGGGAAAAAGTTCTCTAGAGCTCACATATAGGTTTCTCATAGAAAACACCAAGAGAGTGGTGGGACCCTAGGGAGCATGAACGATTACACAGGTATCGAGCAGTCCTCTCAGAAACTGTCGCACTCTGATGGGTCCCCTATGCGGGCTCTCGTGGTGGACGACGAAGAGAGCCTTGCCGACCTAGTAGGGATGTCTCTCCGCTATGAAGGCTGGGACGTCAAAACCGCGCACTCGGTGGCCGAGGCTATGAACCATGTCAAGACTTTCGCTCCCGATATCGCCGTGTTGGACATCATGCTCCCCGATGGTGATGGTCTCTCCCTCATGAAAAGCCTCCGCGGTGTTCACGCGGGACTCCCCGTGCTGTTTCTCACGGCCAAGGATGCCGTGGATGACCGTGTTGCAGGGCTTACTGCTGGAGGCGATGACTACGTCACGAAACCTTTCAGTCTCGAGGAACTCGTCGCCAGGCTCCGCGGAATCCTTCGTCGTGCGGGAGCTGGAGTGACCGAGGACGAGCACGCCGAACTCCGTGTGGGAGATCTTGTGTTGAATGAGGACAGCTATGAGGTTCACCGGGCTGGCGTTCCGATCGAGCTGACCAGCACTGAATTTGAGCTTTTGCGGTATCTGATGAGAAACCCCAAGCGGGTACTCTCCAAAGCCAATATCTTGGACCGTGTGTGGGACTACGACTTTGGCGGTAAAGCAAGCATTGTCGAGATTTACATTTCCTACTTGCGGAAGAAGATTGACACTTTGGGGCCGCCTCTGATTCACACTGTTCGCGGTGTGGGATACATCATCAAACCCGGCGACTAAGTGGTCACCTCCTCCATCCCGCTCCCGGGAATACTCCGAGCGAAACCGACGACGCTCCGCCGACAGTTTGTGGCCGG
>JANQZT010000011.1:502-5164 GCA_030728325.1 Pontimonas sp. | reverse complement strand
CCCCGGTGAACCGGAGATCGTGCGGCTTCTCGATGGTCGGGGTGAATACCGAACCTTGTTGGTTGCCACCATCGAGGGCGCGAAGATTGTGGTGGGCCTTCCCCTCCAGGAAATTCGAGTCACGATTGCCAGATTGAACATCATCATCATCGCTGTGGTGGCCATCGTGGTGATGGTTGCCGCGAGCATTGGAGCACTGCTCGTTCGATACGCTCTCAAGCCGTTGGACCGCATCACTGAGACTGCTTCTGCGGTGACTAAGCAACCCCTTGACCGAGGTGATGTGCGACTGGCGCTTCGTGTTCCCCCTCAATACGCGAATACCGAGAGCGAGGTGGGTCAAGTGGGCGCGGCCCTTAACCTCATGCTCGATCACGTAGATGAGGCGTTTCAGTCTCGTTTTGAGAGCGAAGAGAAGATGCGGCAGTTTGTCGCGGATGCCTCCCACGAACTACGGACACCTCTTGCCAGCATCCGCGGCTATGCGGAGTTGACGAAACGCGGGGGTGAGAAGCTCTCGAGCGACATGAAACAGGCGTTGGATCGCATTGAGTCTGAATCGATTCGGATGACATCTCTCGTAGAGGACCTTCTTCTCCTTGCTCGACTCGATGAAGGTCACACTCTGGAGATGGAATCCGTCGACCTTGCCCAGATTGTGAGAGATGCACTCTCTGATGCCTATGTCACCAGCCCCGAGCATGAATGGGGCGCTGAGGGGATAGAGGAGCCTGTCGTCATTACCGGAGATGGCTCAGCCATCCACCAAGTGGTGGTGAACCTGCTCGCCAATGCTCGCGTCCACACTCCCCCGGGAACTTCGGTTGAGGTTCGGGTCAAACAATCAGCAGACAAGACGGTGTTGCAAGTGGAAGACACTGGCCCCGGAATCCCGCGAGACGCGAGAAAGAAACTGTTTGAGCGATTTGCCAGAGGGGATTCTTCCCGAGCCAGGTCCTCAGGCAGCACGGGGCTCGGACTCTCCATTGTGGACACGATTGTGAAAGCCCACGGAGGAGAAGTGACTCTCACGTCAAAGCCCGGGAAGACTGTTTTCACGGTGACTCTGCCGACGCCCAAGGTTGCGAAAACTGTTGTAATCCCATAGCCTTCTCTAGCCGAAGACCGCCGGTCGTGGTGGGAGAGCAATCTCCTGGCACCGAAGCATCAAGAGCAATCTTGAGGGCCCGCGCAGGTGTATGTCAGTAGAAAATCATCCACGATTTCTTGCTCCGTGCGCCCGCGCCGGAGCTTTTTTCATGTCCGGTGGACGAGGCATCCACATCATTCGTACTAAGGAGCACCATGGCGAACAAGGAAGCAACGGTCGCCGAGCTTACGGAACACTTCCGTACCTCATCGGCCATTGTGCTTACTGAGTATCGCGGACTGAGTGTCGCGCAGCTGAAAGAGCTGCGTCGAGGCATTCAGGCCGACGCTACCTATGCCGTGGTGAAGAACACGCTGACCAAGATTGCGGCCAAAGAGGCAGGCATCGATGCATTCGATGGCATGCTCATTGGCCCCTCTGCTCTCGCATTCGTGCACGGCGACGCCGTCACTGTTGCGAAGAGCCTGCGTGACTTTGCCAAGGACAACCCCGCGCTGGTGATCAAGGGTGGCTACTTCGATGGCGCCCCCATCTCCCCAGCAGAAGTTATGCAACTGGCAAACCTCGAAACCAGAGAGGTCCTGCTCGCGAAGCTCGCAGGCGCCTTCAAGGCTTCGCTGTTTGGCGCTGCATACATGTTCACTGCCCCCTTGGCGCAGGCCGCTCGCACTGTCGACGCCCTTCGCCAGAAGCAAGAGTCCGCTGGATAGTCCCAGCGGTATTCACTCGACCAAGAAAAACTAAGGAGAAATCATGGCCAAGCTCTCAACTGATGAGCTCATTGAAGGCTTCAAGGAGCTTTCACTCATTGAACTCAGCGAGTTCGTGAAGAAGTTCGAAGAGGTATTCGAAGTTACCGCTGCAGCCCCCGTTGCTGTTGCTGCTGCAGGTGCTGCACCTGCTGGTGGCGACGCTGGCGGAGCCGCTGAAGAGAAGGACTCTTTTGATGTCGTTCTCGAAGCTGCTGGCGACAAGAAGATCCAGGTCATCAAGGAGGTGCGCGCACTCACCAACCTCGGTCTCGGTGAGGCAAAGGCACTCGTTGACGGCGCTCCCGGTGTTGTGCTCGAAGGAGCCAACAAGGAGACCGCTGAGAAGGCCAAGGCTGCTCTCGAAGAGGCTGGCGGAACCGTCACCCTCAAGTAGTCACCTTGAGAATCTTGTGGGCGCTCACTTCGGTGGGCGCCCACAGTCGTTAATCGGGAGGTGGAGCTGTGCTGGCGCGGATCTTGAGATCAACTTGGAGCTCGAGGTGAGAATCGTCAGACTCATCCCACGCTCCTCCCAGCTGAGCGAGAGCCTCAGAAACAGCCATACTTCCTTGGCGAGAAGGATGCTGATTCATGGTGGTGAGACCAAACGTTTCGGCAAGAGGATGACCGTCGATTCCAATGATGGAGAGGTCTTCTGGGATGCGGATTCCGAGTTCCCGAGCGGCTGTCATCACTCCAATGGCGATTTCGTCCGAACCTGCGACAATCGCCGTGGGGCGAGACTGGGGATCACGAAGAGCCTTCAGTGCGCTCCGGTAACCTCCCGCGATGTCAAAATCGTCGGCGAAAAAATCATCGGAGTGGCTTAAGTTGGCCTCCCTCAGGGCTTCGCGAAAGCCTTTTAGTCGATTCGAATGAACCTCGAAGTCCAGCTGTTTCTGTTGGTCTCCACCGATGTGGATGAGTCTGGTGTGACCTAACTCGAGGAGATGTTCTGTCGCCCGTTTAGCGGTTCTTACATCGTCGATGGAGAAGGTCGGGATTCCGGGGATCTGACCTCCAATTCCGACGATGGGTTTGCCCAACTTTCGAAGCCTCTGAACCTCGTCATCACTGACGAAAAGAGTCAGCGCGATGACCGCGTCCACCCCTTTTCTTACGAGGAAGTACTCAAACAAGGCTTTGCGTTGGTCTGTGTCATTGGTGAGTCGATACAAGGTGAGGTCATACCCGGCGCCAATGAGTGCCGACTCCACTCCGTCGATGACTTCTGCATAAAACCAGCGGTTAATGAACGGAGTCACCACGGCGATGTTGCGCGAGCGTCCTGTTGCGAGACTTTCGGCAGCACTGGAGGGAACAAAGCCGAGCTCTTCTGCTGCCGCAGAAACCCTTTCCTGAGTTCTCGTAGACACAGAACCACGGCCTGAGAGAGCCCTCGATGCCGTTGATTTCGAGACTCCAGCAAGTTTTGCAACGTCGGCGAGCGTACTCATCTGGTGCTCCTGCTGAAGACGTAGTCGGCCCAAAAATTATTCGTGAGCCGCTCGAATACCGAAGACCAGTTCTTCCACTTACCTCGAATCTCATCCAATTTTTGGAGTAAGAAGTCTTCTGTGAGCGCCTTGTCCTCCCAGGTGGGAACCACAACGCAGGGCAGCAGTTCGTGAACCGGGCTAATTGCGGACTCCCTGATTATGGGGATTGACTTGCCAACAAGCACATCGAAGAACTTTGGGCTTGGACTTAGACCCCCGCCCTCCACACAGGCAACAAAACTGAATTGCTTGGCAAGTTTTCTCCACTCGGTAATGTCCATCTCGGTCCCGGTGAGGTTTTCGTCTTCAACAGGTCGAATGACGTGGGAGAAAGTTGACCAGGCATCTTCTCCCAGTCCGGTCACTTTACGTCGGGAATCGTATTGTGGGTCGGATCGGATTCTGTGGCTTATCAGTACTAGCTTTCCGTTGTACCTCTTCTCCTCAAAGTCTCCTCCGCTAACGACCCTCCACGTTTGCATAGGGCCGTTTCCGAGTAGTCCACCTGGGATTGCTTCCACTCCTTGGAAAGGGGTGTCTAGATTCTCCACAAACCAGGAGGCGTGCGAGGTGTCGATGATCTTTCTGAAATCCGCAATTTCCGAATCACGAAATGAACTCCACCGAACATCAGTCTGTCGAGGAAAAGTGCAATCCTCAGACCCAAAGAAGATGGTTTTTGCCCCACTTTTGGCTGCGAATTCGAGCATCTTTAATCGCCACTGAGGGTCGTTCTCAATGAGGTACAGCGAATCGACGTTGTCGGATTGAGGGGATATGGAAAAAGACCCTTTGGAGTTTGGAACTGCGACGTGGCTGAAGCGCCGGGCAAAGGTAGAGAGCCGGAGAAGTCCACCTCCGTATCCTCAAGATCGGACCCCGTGAACTCTGATAATTCGTGCAGGAAGCTTTCGCCTGCTTGCTCTTTCAACTAGGTTTTGAATCCGGGACATCGACGAGAAAAAAGCATCGAACGTCCGGTACACAAACATTGCTAAGCGAAAGTTCTTTGTCTTGCGTATCTTTCGAATTTGCAGGGCGAGCCATTGTGAGAGCACAGTCGAGCGTGTCATCTTCGGCGTCCCGGTCCCTTTCGTTATGGAGAGTTTAGTTCTGTCGTCACACCGTGGTTCCCGGTGACAAGAGATTGGTTCAGCGAAATCCCCAACACGGGGTAGCGTCGACGTGTGAGCAAATCAGTGTGTTTCATCGAATCTGTCGTTGACCGGCGAGACTAGATCGAGCAAGAGCGAGACCACACTAATGTCTAGAGGAATGCAGAGCTACATCCGGCCTTTTT
>JANQZT010000011.1:0-492 GCA_030728325.1 Pontimonas sp. | reverse complement strand
CTGTTCAACGAACGGCTCGGTGAACATTGGCCACGCCTGTTCCGGTTGATGTTCGAGCTGTACGGACATCGATACGATTTTTTCTATCACCTCGAACAGATCGTACTGACGTGCGCCGAGAGTTGGCGTACGCGTCCCGAAGTGCTACGTAAAGTTGATGCGCATCGAATTCTGGAACCGGACTGGTTCCAGTCACAACACTTTGCCGGTGGCGCATTAGTGGATGTGATCAGTCGTGGCTGGCATGTTAGGCCCTTGCCTGATATCTGTTGGTGTGGCGAACACTTCACATTTGCGGAGGGCAGTGGAAGGCATCTTGAGCGCCCGTTGGTGTTCGTCTACCGAGCGGGGTATCGAGCTCGTGGCTCAGTTCGCTTGAGGGTGGCCCAGCTTGCCGCTGCAGTCAAAGCGTCGGTTAACAATCCCGAGCTCGTCAGAGTCGTCACGGAAGATAGTCACTGGCTTAGATCAACTGAGCAGATGGATATGGTG
>JANQZT010000010.1:9414-46924 GCA_030728325.1 Pontimonas sp. | reverse complement strand
TGATCGTTGTGGCCGTCGAGATGGGCTTGTCTCTCGCGGGAGTTGACCAGGCATACCGGACCGCTTCCATTGGAATTTTGGTCATTGTCGCTGTCGGAATCGATCAGTGGATTAGAAAGGTGAAAGTATGACGGAGCCCATTGTTAAGGCGCGTGGCCTCGTAAAGCGCTTTGGTAGCGTCACAGCCCTGAATGGAACGGATTTCGATCTCTTTCCCGGCGAGGTGTTGGCTGTCATTGGCGACAACGGTGCTGGTAAGTCAAGCCTCATCAAGTGTTTCGCCGGGGCCCACACCCCTGACGAAGGTCAGATGTGGGTCAATGGTGAAGAGGTCGTCTTTCAGAGCACTCAGGACGCGAGACGCCACGGAGTCGAAACAGTGTTTCAGACTCTCGCGGTTGCCCCAGCACTTGACATTGCGTCAAACCTCTTTTTGGGCAGAGAAGAGCGCAAAAAGGGCTTCATGGGATCCGTTTTTCGTCAGCTCGATAAGAAGGGGATGCGCCGGAAAGCAGCGGAGCACCTGGAGAGCTTGGGAATCAGCACGCTTCAAGACATCACCCAGGCCGTAGAGACGCTCTCCGGTGGTCAGCGCCAAGCTGTCTCGGTGGCTCGTGCGGCGGCGTTCGGAAGCCAGGTCATCATTCTTGACGAGCCGACTGCTGCTCTGGGAGTGCGCGAATCGGCGAAGGTCCTCGACTTGATCAAGGACCTCAAGGATCGCGGTCTGACAGTGGTGCTGATTTCTCACAACATGCCACAGGTGTATGAGGTCGCCGACAGAATCCACGTGCAAAGACTTGGAAAGCGGGCTGCCGTGGTCACACCCAAGTCCGCGTCGATGAATGACTCGGTGGGTCTGATGACCGGTGCCATCGATCTTCCCGATACCGAACAGCAGCTGTCTCCCATCTAAGGAGAGTGCTAGCTCGTTGTACTGAGAACCTCTAGGGGTTCTCAGAAGTGCGTGACTGGTTCTGGTGGATGCGATCGAGGAGCCCGCATCCCAGGGGGAGCTGGGGGATCAGGAGTGCCTGCAGAAGGTGGTAGGCATCGGGCTTTCCCCGGGCAATTGTTGACGAGGGTTTGCCCTCGGCATCCAGTTGGTGATGCCAACTGCCGTGTTCTGTGTCCTCAAACATCGTTGCCAGATGAGCGGTCCATGCTGCTACGTCACCCTGTGCTGTCTCGAGGAGGTTGCTCTGCTCGATCTGGGCGGCAGCGCTGATGGCCTCTGCAACCACCCACATCATCCGATCTCGAACAACTGGTTGACCTTCCCAATCCACGGTGTAGACGAAGCCTTCTGCGCCGTCAGCGGCCCAGCCGACTTCCTTGGCTGTGTTGTAGAGGTTAATCGCCGCTTCGGGTATCCAGTGTGCGTTGTCGATCCCGCTGTGGTGCAGCTCGAGGAGAAGGCGTGACCACTCAAAAAGGTGACCAATGGTGACACCATAGGGCCGAAATTCATCGGCGGGGTTCTCGGCATTGAAGGCTGGGTGTGGCTCGCCGAGCGGAGTGAAATGCTCCGGCATCATCCACTCGGACTCTCGGGCCTGCTGATTCACCATGAAGTCGCTAATCCTGAGTGCGTGTGCCATGAGAGAGCTGTCTCTCAGGGCAGTACTTGCGGCTATCAGTGCTTCCACGGCATGCATGTTTGCATTGGCGCCAAGATAGGGCTCTGCAACCGAGAAGTCTTGGTTGAACGAGTTCGCGAAAATACCAAGGTCCTCTCTCCAAAAGTGTGTGAAGAGTGCATCGAGTGCGCGGTCCAGAACCTGGTCAGCACCCGTGACCCCAATGGCGTGAGCGGTCGAGGCGGCCAGAAGCACAAACGTGGTGTCGTAGGCACTTTTTGTCCCATCACCGGGGTGAGATGCGGGTACGCTCACGAAGCCGCCGTGTGTTGGATCAAAGAAGTCATGGGCCAAAGAGCCAATGCCTCGTGCGGCGAGAGTGGCGCACTCGTCGAATCCCAGCTCAGCCGCGATAGAGAAGCTGAAGGTCATCCGAGCCGTGATCATGAGTGACGGGGGAAGAGAAGAATCGACGTCGCCTCGATTGTCGAGATGGCCAAATCCTGTGGTGGTCAGAGCCGACTGCTTCGCAAAATCGATAAGCCTCGTGACTCCGTCAAGATTCATTCCGTCGGCAGGAGGTGTCATCCCACTCAGACCGTGCCCTTTTGGGCAATAAAGCAGCTATAGGGAGCGTTCTCTAGGCACTGGACAATGAGTAGGCAGCTTGTCGCTTCCTCATAAAAATCAGGTCGAGGGATGAGCTGGAATTCCAGGGGCTTGGGGTGATGTCGTGCTGCTACCTCTAACACCCCCTCGTGGGTGGGAGTTGCAGGGGAGCGGTCATCCGCCTCCATTCGCAACAGCGGCTTGTCAATGAACGAATCGAGGGGAAATACCCCAAACACCGCTTCGGCTGCCCGGACGATTCCAATTTCACCAAGATGGATAACTTGAGCCCCGGAACTCTTGCTCGGATAGTTCCTGTCGACCAGAGCAAGTTTCTCCCCGTGTCCCATTTCGTCCAGCGCTTTGAGAAGCGCTCCGGTCAACACTGGATCAATGTTCTTCAACATGCGCTCTCCTTATGGGTTAGCCAGACACGTCAGTCCTGCCTGCCTGACACCGCGGCTTGGTGCGATTGAGACTTCACGATAGCAAGCCCCGGTAGCGCTAGGCGCGCCAAGAACTCGCTACCACGGCATAGGGATGTCAGTAATCGGAACTGCATCATCAGGGATGGCGGGCAGGGGTATAACTCCAGCCCGAATGCAGAGCCACCGTAATTGAGTGGGGCTATCGGGTTTGCACCGCCAGGTCCGCATCACTCCGGTTCCAACCTGAACGACAGTTCCAGGGTGGACATCGATGACCTCGTCGTCAAGGCCCATCTGCCCTTCGCCTTCGAGAAACAGGTATACCTCGTCGATTTCCGAGTGGCTGTGCCAGTAACCAGCTTGCTCGCCCGGTTCATATGCCGTGGCGGAGATACCAATAACGTCTCCGTCGAGCTCATGGTCAACGACACGCCTGCCTGTTCGAGTGGTGGCGGGTACAAATCCCCCAAAGTGATCACGCCAAGAATCCAGGGGCCCAATGTTGGTCACGCTGTAGTTGCTCATGGCCCCCGAGCGTAGTAGCTCAGTGGTTCGTTGGCTTAACTGGTCTTTCCGTGCCCACCAGATCCGAGGCACCAATCGATACCTTGTTTCTCGGTGCGCACGCCGAGATGCTTCGTCCCCGAATACACTGGGGCGATGGCTGAGGAGAACGACAAGCGTGTCCGAGCCTGGCGCATCGTGGGATGGGTTGTGGCTCTGCTCGCAGTTGTCATTGTGGCCGGACCCCAAATAATTGACCTTCTCGGCGAGTAGTTACCTCTCCGAGCACGCCACTTCGTTACTCTCCAAGCAGTACTCAGCGGGTGCCATAGGAAAGGGAAGTCTTGATGACAAACTTTGTCGGCGCCGTGCTTAATGCGATTCGGGGCTTTCTTATTGGGCTTGCCGAGATTGTGCCGGGCGTGAGTGGTGGCACGATCGCCCTCATAGTCGGGGTGTATCGCGCTCTCATCCGCTCGGCGGCAAGCTTGGTACAGGTCGTGCTCTCTGGTGTTCGCTCTGGTCCTGCGGCGATGCGAGGGCCGTGGCGGCAGGTCTCCTGGCCCGTGGTTCTTCCTGTGGCTTTGGGCATGGTGACAGGAATCTTCCTCGGCGCCTGGTTTCTCGAGCCAGTGTTGGAGAACTATCCGATCCACACCCGGGCAGTCTTTGCGGGCCTCATACTCGCGTCATTGTGGGTGCCCATTCAGATGGTGGGGTCTGGGTGGTCTTGGCTTTTGGGGCTTGCGGCACTCGCAAGCTCCGCTCTGGTCTTTGTCGCTCTTGGTTTACCTGGAGCAACAGTGCCCAGCGATTCTCTCCTGTGGGTTGCCCCTGCAGCTGCCCTCGCCGTCTGCGCTCTGGTGCTTCCTGGTGTCTCCGGGTCATATCTCTTGTTGACATTAGGGATGTATGAACCGACGCTGTCCGCGGTGAACGACCGAGACTATGCCTACCTCGGAGTATTTGTTCTTGGTGCAATCTTCGGGCTCGGCGTTTTTGTGACAGCGCTCCAATGGTTGCTGGCAAACCACTCGAGCATCACCCTTGCCATCATGACGGGGTTGATGGTGGGTTCTCTTCGAGCATTGTGGCCATGGCAGGGTGATGGAGGAGAGCTTCTCGCACCTGAGGGTGATGTGCTTGTTGTCGGAGGTTTAGCTCTGGGAGGGTTCCTCCTCGTTGTCCTGTTGATTGCGGTGGAGAGGGCGCTCCGGCGCTCTCAACCTGAGCGAGCTGGCCTCTAACCTCGAACTTATGAGCACAGCACAGTGGGCGCTCGTCACCGGCGCAAGTAGCGGGCTCGGGGTTGAATATGCCCGCAGTTTGGCTCGCTCGGGCCACAATCTTGTCCTGGTTGCTAGAAACCGTGACCGCCTCGAATCTCTTGCAGGTTCTATCGTTCAGGAGTTCTCGGTCAAGTGTGAGGTGCTTCTCGCCGATCTTCATAAATCTCGGGATGTCGCACGAGTCGCCAAGCGGCTGCGCGATAGCGCCCAACCCATTCGGGTGTTGATCAACAATGCCGGTTATGGAATTCCTGGACACCTGGATGAGAGTGATGCTTCTCTGGAGAGAGATCACCTCACCATCCACATCACCGCTCCGCTCGAGCTGACAAAGGCCGTTCTACCGGGAATGCTCGAGCGGGGTGAAGGCAGGGTTGTCTTTGTCTCCAGCGTTGCGGGCTACTTGGCGAGGGGTTCCTATTCAGCGCACAAGGCGTGGGGTTTGACTATGGCTCGGTCTCTCAACGCCACCTACAAATCTCGAGGCGTTCATGTCAGCGCAGTGGCGCCCGGTTTCACCAGGACGGAGTTTCACCAACGGATGAAGATGGATATCACCATGTTTCCGAGCTTCCTCTGGTTGAGCGCCCCCTACGTTGTGGAGCGCTCACTCACAGCAGTGGAAGCTGGCAGAGCTGTGACGATTCCGAGCTTTCGATACAAAACGCTCGTTGCGATCGCCGCTGTGCTTCCGAAGAAGTGGCACCAAGCCGGGGATTAAGCGGAAACGAGTTCAGCGTCTTCCTTGAGTGACGCTTTCCACGCGACGAGCTTCTGGACGGTGGGGCTAGTGTCCTTCGCTAGCTCTTCCATGGCGTCCTCGGGGACGTAATAGTTGATCGCGACAAAAGCGCGAACCGTTTCGGACGAGTCCTTCGCGAGGGTGCGCAGCACATCACAGGGCGTTGTCTGGTTGCGAGCGAGGCAACTACGGACCCCTTCGTCGGGGTCCTTCGCGAGCTTTTCATACACCGACAGCGGGGCGTGATACGAGAGTGCCGCGCTTTCTCGAATTTTTGGGTTCGGGTCTTCCGACATCGTGACGATGCGCTTCACCTTGGATTCCGTGATCTCCGGCGAGAGGAAAGAGGCCACCGGGTCGTTACCCAAACCTGCAATGCGAGCTTCGTCCAGCTGGGATTTCATGGCAGTGGTGTTGAATCTGATGCACGACATGACCACAGGCTAACTCCCTCTTCTCCTGGTAGCGGGTATCTCGGCACGAGTGGCGCTGTGAAGTCCCTGATAATTCATTTTTCACTCTTACACTGAGCCCATGGTCGATGAGCAGGTCGCAAGCTCCAAGGTTTTCACCTTGGCTAACGTCGTCAGCGTTCTTCGGCTCATGGCGATTCCGGTTTTTCTCTGGTGGGTCATCGAGGACCGTCTACTTCCGGCGTTCATCCTCTTGGTCGTGGCCGTCCTGACCGACTTCGTTGATGGCATGATCGCCCGTCGGATGAATGAAATCACCAAGCTGGGTCAGTTCCTCGACCCTTTTGCTGACCGGCTTTTCATCGCCGCGACCGTTATTGCTCTGGCTATCCAGGACGTTGTGCCCTGGTGGTTTGTGATTGCCGTGATGCTTCGTGATGCTCTCTTGGGGGTAGGCGGGCTGGTGATGGTGCGGTTTGGCGCAGGGACACTCCCCGTGAAGTGGTGGGGAAAGGTCGCGACCTTTGGTTTGCTCTTTGTGCTTCCGCTGTTCCTCCTGAGTGTGATGGTCAGCGAGTATGTCTCTGAAAGCGTCGGGGGAGTCCTCATGATGATTGCCTGGCCTATCGCTCTGGCCGCGGTGGTGCTCTACTGGGTCGTAGGTTTTTCCTACCTTTTTGACGCCGTGGCGATTGCACGGAGGGCGACTCGCGAGAGGGTCATTTCTTGAGATAGGGTGAACTCGACCATCGAGGGAGTGGAATGAGCGAGACACCGACCGGCCCGGACAGCCCAGGGGCCCCCGACCCAACACAGAAGTTTGGTCCGGAGTTCCAGCAGAAGCTGCAGGGACTTGAGTCAGGTGTCTCCCTGGAAGAGCAGGAAATTATCGCCGCCCTTCCGGCCGAGTCAGCGTTGCTGATCGTGCGCAAAGGCCCGAACGTGGGAGCCAGGTTTCTTCTCGACCAAGACTCCACGGTTGCGGGTCGGCACCCTGAGGCTGACATCTTTCTCGATGATGTGACGGTCTCCAGGCGTCACGCCGAATTTGTCCGACACGGTAGCTCTTTCGAGGTGAAAGACATGGGCTCTCTCAATGGAACCTACTTTGATGGTGTCCTCGTTGATCAGGCCCTGCTCCACGATGGCGCCGAGGTTCAGGTCGGAAAGTTTCGCATGACTTTCTACGCGTCGCGTTCACATAGAGACGCTGGAGAACCCGCCTCATGAGTGCGAACGCAGCGAGGCGATCTGCGTCGGAAAGCAGCAGACCCCAGCTTCTCTCGATCGGCCAAGTCTTGGCAAAACTGACTCCCGAGTTCTCAGACCTCTCTCCTTCCAAGCTCCGCTTTCTCGAGGATCGGGAATTGGTTTCTCCCGGTCGCACCCCCGCGGGTTACCGGACGTATTCTTCCTCCGATGTTGATCGTCTTCGTTTTGTGTTGACGGTCCAGCGCGATCATTACCTTCCCTTGCGTGTCATCAAGCAGTACCTCGATGAACTCGACGAGGGTAAGAGTCCTGTTCTTCCTCATGCCGGCCCGGTGACGGGAAGCGTGAAGGTCATTGATTCACAGCGGTTGACCAAGCAGGAGCTGCTGGATCAAACCGGTGCGCTCGCCAGTGTCTTGGAGGGAGCGATTACCGCTGGACTCATTGAACCGAAGCGAATCTATTCGGAGCACGACGCTGTGGTGTTGAAGTCCATTGTGGATGCGTCAAAGTTTGGGCTGGAACCTCGCCACCTTCGCGGGATGCGCTTGGCAGTCGATCGCGAGGTGGGTCTCGTGTCTCAGGCGGTTAGCGCGTCTCGAAGTGCGAGCAAAAAAATGTCAAGAGATGAGTTCCGCGACAAAGGCCGTGAGCTCTCTGACATTCTGAGCACTCTGCGGCAGGTCCTCACGAGGGACGCCATCAACAAGCTAGAGTCATAGAAGCCACCCTGGCGACACGCCAGAGGGTGAGCGTGGCTTCTTAGCCACGAGAGTTTCCGTTTGCGGGTATCGTAAGCGGGCACCCCTAAGGGTCAAGTTGAAGATTAAGGTTAGGTGAGAGATGGCTTCCTCAGACAACACCACTGAGCAGTACGCCAAGGATTTGCTGTTCACCGACGGCCTGCCGATTATTGAAGAAGAGCAGGGATACCGCGGCCAGATTGCCGCGAGCGCTGCCGGAATTACCTATCGTCAGCTCGACTACTGGGCTCGCACCGGCTTGGTGGAACCCACCGTGCAGAGCGCTCACGGCTCCGGATCACAGCGTCTCTATGGTTTTCGCGACATTCTGGTGTTGAAGCTGGTGAAGCGTCTTCTCGACACAGGAATCTCCCTTCAGCAGATTCGTGTCGCGGTCGAGCAACTTCGGGCGGCAGGCATTACCGGCTTGGCGGAAACGACTCTGATGTCCGATGGAGCTAGCGTCTATCTCTGCACCTCCAACGACGAGGTCATCGACTTGGTGAGCCGCGGACAGGGTGTCTTCGGTATCGCAGTGGGCAAAGTCCTGCGCGAGGTTGAGTCGTCTCTCGTCTCAGTGGAAGCCACAAACGCGGGGATTGACCCTCGTGATGAGCTTGCGGCCCGCCGTAATCAGCGCGCTAGCTAGGCGGACTCGGGTGTCGCCAGTTGTACTGAGCGAATAACTCTGTCCAAAATCAGGTCGAAGTTCATGGCCATCTCTTCCGCGCTTTCCCCGGGCCAGACGTGAAGAGGGCTGGCAGCACCCTGCGCCTGCTGAAGAGCTGCTCTTTCCGGCAATTCGGGTTGCAGGACCAGAGCGCCAAACATCTGCTTCAGCTCGTCGATGCGGTACTGGTGTTCAATCGACTGCGGGCGCACCCTGTTCACAATGACTCCGAGGGGCTGCAGCCGAGGTGACACACCACGCCTGAGCTCATCAACAGCTCTAAATGCTCGTTGCGTCGCCGCGACAGAGAACAACCCTGGCTCCGTCACTACGGCTACACGGTCGCTCGCCGTCCACGCCATGCGGGTGAGCCCATTGAGCGAGGGTGGGCAGTCAATCAACACAATGTCGTAGTCATCCTCAACGGCGGCCAGAATCTCCTCCAGACGCCAAATCTCCCGCTTCGTGAGGCTGGGGGAGTCAAAGGCCATGGCGGAGGGAGAACCCAGGAGAACATCGACTGTTCCCTTATGGCTTCTTGTCCAGCCACTGGGAACAATGGCGTTCTTCACCTGTGAGGAGCGTGGCGAGGCGAGAAGGTGGGAAATGTTGAGATGGCGGCCCACAATGACATCCATCCCGGTGGAGGCATCTGATTGTGGATCCATATCGACCACCAGGGTCTTGAGGCCCCTCGCGAAAGCGGCTGAGGCAAGCCCGAGAGTCACGGTGGTCTTTCCGACGCCACCTTTGAGTGAACTCAGACTAATTACGCGCATCGTGGCTAGCTTAGCCTTGGCTAGGCTTAGGGCTAAGGACGCCAGGCGGGGGAGTGTGCAGGCTGTCCAGAAAGGCACGATCGATGGTCAGCAAAATTCTTGTGGCGAACCGCGGCGAAATCGCGATTCGTGCTTTTAGGGCTGCCGTCGAACTGGGTCTCAAAACTGTTGCGGTGTATCCCTTCGAGGACCGTTTTTCCCTTCATCGCATGAAAGCGGATGAGGCGTATCAGATTGGCGAACCTGGCCATCCCTTGCGCGCGTACCTCACCATTGACGAGATCATGCGGGTTGCGAAGCTCTCTGGAGCCGATGCCATTTACCCGGGATACGGGTTTTTGAGCGAGAACCCTGATTTGGCCAGGGCCTGTGAAGAGGCAGGGATAGTTTTTGTGGGCCCTCCTGCCTCGGTCCTGGAGATGGCAGGGAACAAGGTCACCGCCAAGGAGCATGCCATCAGAGCAGGCGTTCCTGTCTTGGCCTCCAGCGAAGCGACAACTGACCTGGATGTGCTTGTCGCCGCGGCCAAGGACATTGGCTTCCCGATTTTTGCGAAAGCTGTCGCCGGTGGTGGTGGCCGAGGTATGCGCAGGGTTGACACACCAGAAGACCTGAGGCCTGCTCTCGAAGCGGCCATGCGAGAGGCTGAGACAGCCTTTGGTGATGGCCGGATGTTCGTGGAACAGGCTGTGGTTCGACCACGCCATATCGAGGTCCAAATCATGGCGGACAAGCAGGGGACCACGCTGCACTTGTTTGAGCGCGATTGTTCGGTCCAACGTCGCCACCAAAAAGTCATTGAGATCGCCCCGGCTCCGAACCTTGATGACTCCATTCGGCAGGCCATTCTGAGGGATGCGATCGCCTTCGCCCAGTCGATTGGTTACGAGAATGCGGGCACTGTGGAGTTCCTCGTGGACACCGCAGGAGAACGAGCCGGGCAACACGTCTTCATTGAAATGAACCCCCGGATTCAGGTGGAACACACCGTCACTGAAGAGGTCACGGATGTGGACCTCGTCCACACCCAAATTCGGGTTGCCTCCGGTGAATCCCTGGAGTCAATCGGGCTCTCACAAGAGTCCATTGTGCTGCGCGGTTTTGCCATGCAGTGTCGCATTACGACCGAAGACCCGGGAGCAGACTTCCGACCCGACACCGGAAAAATAACGACCTATCGTTCTCCTGGCGGGGCAGGAATTCGACTGGACGGCGGAACGGTCAATCAGGGAGCCCAAATCTCTCCCTACTTCGATTCGATGTTGGCCAAGATGACCACTCGAGGGAGAACATTCGACATAGCCGTCTCTCGCGCCAGGAGAGGTCTTGCAGAGTTCCGGATTCGAGGAGTCTCCACCAATATTCCTTTCCTCCAGGCAGTGGTCGATGATGAGGCCTTCCTCGCCGGCGATCTCTCCACTTCGTTCATCGACGAGCGGCCCCATCTTGTCCGATCGCGCTCGAGTAAAGACCGCGGCACCAAGCTTCTGACCTGGATTGCTGACGTGAGCGTTAACAAACCTCACGGAGATGCCCCCTCAGTCGTGGATCCGATCACCAAGTTGCCAGAAGTTGCCGCGAGCACGCCCCCCGCTGGATCAAAACAGCGTCTGATGGAGTTGGGTCCGGAAGGTTTTGCGAAAGATCTCCGTGCTTCTCGTGCGCTGGCAGTCACAGAGACAACGTTCCGTGATGCTCACCAATCGTTGCTTGCGACCAGGGTCCGGACCAAAGACCTCATCGAGGTCCTTCCTGCAGTGGCCGCGACAACTCCGCAGTTGTTCTCGATCGAAGCGTGGGGAGGGGCGACTTATGACGTTGCCCTGCGTTTCCTGGGGGAAGACCCCTGGGACCGCCTCCACGCATTGCGTGAAGGATTGCCCAATGTGTGTATCCAAATGTTGTTGCGTGGCCGAAACACCGTGGGATATACCCCGTATCCCACTCAAGTAACGGACGCTTTTGTTCAAGAGGCAACAGCGGGCGGCGTCGATATCTTCCGCATCTTTGATGCCCTCAATGACGTCACCAACATGCGTCCCGCAATCGATGCTGTGCTCGAGACCGGTACCGCGGTTGCGGAGGTGGGGTTGTGCTACTCCGGAAACTTGCTCGACCCGGCAGAAGATTTGTACACCCTCGACTATTACCTACGTTTAGCCGAGGAGATGGTGGAGGCAGGGGCCCACATCCTGGCCATTAAGGACATGGCCGGCTTGTTGCGAGCAGAAGCTGCCTCCCGACTGGTGGCCGCCCTGAGGGAAAGATTCGACACTCCTGTTCACCTACACACCCATGACACGGCAGGCGGGCAACTTGCGACACTCTTGGCCGCGAGTGCCGCCGGAGTGGACGCTGTCGACGCCGCGAACGCGGCCATGGCGGGGACTACGAGCCAGCCGTCTCTGTCTTCTCTCGTCGCTGCCCTCGAGAACACCGAGCGAGACACCGGCCTGAGCCTGAGTGCAGTCTCCGCCCTTGAGCCCTATTGGGAAGCAGTACGGAAGACATATCTTCCCTTTGAGTCGGGCCTTCCCGGGCCCACAGGGCGCGTTTACCACCACGAGATTCCGGGTGGGCAACTCTCCAATCTCCGGCAGCAAGCGATTGCCTTGGGTCTTGCGGATCGTTTCGAAGACATCGAGGACTGGTACGCCCAAGCAAACCGAATGCTCGGTCGCCCCACCAAGGTCACACCCTCGAGCAAAGTGGTTGGAGACCTAGCACTTCACCTCGTGGCCATGGATGTTGACCCTGCAGATTTCGAAGCAAACCCTGGCGCTTATGACATACCCGACTCAGTTGTCGGCTTCATGGCGGGGGAGCTGGGTGACCTGCCAGGTGGATGGCCTGAGCCTTTCCGCTCCAAGATTCTCGAGGGAAAGACCAGAAAGCCCACTCTCACCGATCTCACGGAGGAGCAAGAAGCTGCACTCGCTGTGCCCGGCAGAGATCGACAAGACATGCTCAACACCCTGTTGTTCCCGGGCCCTACAACGGAGTATCGAGAAGTTCAGGAAGCATTTGGTGACGTCTCCGTTATCAAGACCCGCGACTACCTCTATGGGCTCCCACTCGGTGAAGAATCGGTCGTGGAGGTGGAGCCGGGTGTCAGTCTCTATGTGTCCCTGGAATCAATCTCAGAGCCTGATGACCGGGGTATGCGGACAGTCGTCGCTGCGCTGAATGGCCAGATGCGACCGATCAGCATTCGTGACACGTCAATAGATGTTGAGGTGACTCACGCCGAAAAGGCTGATCCTCAGAACCCCCGTCACGTTGCTGCCCCCTTCTCGGGAGTTGTCACGGTGTCTGCAGACGTGGGGGACGCTGTGGCTGAGGGTGACGTGGTGGCCACGATTGAAGCGATGAAAATGGAAGCAGGAATCAGCGCAGCTGTCTCAGGGGTCGTGGCCCGCTGGGCAATCCCCAAGACTCAGCAAGTGGAAGCGGGAGATCTCATTCTGGAGATCGCGGCTGACTAATACACATTTGGTTATCTGCTCCAACAGTTAGAATCAGTCTTCCCCCACATAAGTGAGACAAGGATCCACTCCATGGTCAAAAAAACAGACTCCACTCCTTCAGCAGAGGACCTGCCTGAGGTGGTGGAAGTTTCAGTGGATGCTGAGACCGTGGATGCGGGTGCTCCGGAGGTAATGGGGGATGAGAGCATCACCCTCGCGGTCAAGCCCGGAGGTGACGAGTTGTATCACCGTCGCGCTGAGGCACGCGGGGATGCTCCTGAGCCGGCCGCGATGCTGACTGATGATCGCCTGATCGATTCCTCTGGTCGCTACCGCGAAGTTCCCGAAGGGTTCTGGCAAAGGTTCCTCTACGAAATCTCTTTCCACTCCATCAACGTGGGGGACTCCCGAGCGGTCCGTGAGCGAAAAGCGTTGGATCGCCGAATTTCTCACCCCTTTGAGCAGGGAACTCGCTTTGTTCCAGTCCTCACCCGGAAGGGTGGAGTCGGCAAAACTACCGTCACCACGCTCTTGGGCATGGCTCTCGCCGAAGTGCGAGACGATCGCGTTCTCGGCATTGATGCGAACCCAGACCGGGGAACCCTTGCCGAACGTGTCGCCAGGTCCACCGGCGCCACAGTGCGCGATGTCGTAAATCTTGCCTCAGGTATTTCCTCCTTCACCGATTTTGCAGAGCTCGTCTCAAAAGACAAGACACGTTTCCATGTGTTGGCCTCTGACACCGACCCGCTGCTCTCAGAAGCCTTCGATGAGGACGATTACAACGTTGTTGCCGACCAGGCCGCTCGGTTCTATTCCATCGTTCTGACGGACTGCGGAACGGGTGTCGTCCACTCAGTGATGCGACCCACGTTGGAGCGCGCCGATGGACTCGTCGTTGTCTCGGGTGGAAGTGTGGATGAGGCGAGACTCGCCTCGGAGACCCTCACCTGGTTGGAAGCTAACGGCTACGGAGAGCTAGTTCGCAGAGCTGTCGTGGCTTTGAACACGGCAACGCAGGGCACCAACGTCGTGAAGCTCGACGAAATTGAACAGCACTTTGTGTCTCGGGTGAGGGATGTTGTCCGTATTCCCTACGACCCCTACCTGGCTGCCGGTTCCATCGTCGACTGGTCTCGCTTGAGCCCCTACACGCGAGAGGCCGCGCGTGAGTTGGCGGCGCTCGTTGTCGAGGGAGTGGCTGAGGACTCTTCGGTCCGCTAATGGCCGAGCGTCCCATTCGGCTCTTTGGGGACCCCATTCTGACGAGCCCCACGGACCCCGTGGATATTTTGTCTCCCCGCAGTCGAGAACTGGTGACTGACCTTTTGGATACCGTCAAAATCCCGGGCAGGGCTGGTGTTGCTGCGAATCAGATTGGTGTGGGTCTCCGGGCCTTTAGCTACAACATCGATGGGGCGGTGGGTTATCTCCTGAATCCTCGATTGGTGAGAGTGTGGGGCGAGCCCGAGGATATGTCGGAAGGGTGCCTTTCGGTTCCCGGCTTGACCTACCCGCGCCAGCGCTACCCGCACGCGATGGCAGAAGGTTTCACCCTCGAGGGAGACCGTGTCGAGGTTGAAGGCGAGGGTCTCATGGCTCAGGCTCTTCAGCACGAGCTTGATCACCTCGAAGGAGTTCTCTACTTCCAGGGGCTTGCGCCGGAGCATAAGAAACACGCGTTACAGGCCATTCGTGACTCTGAGTGGTTTGGAAGGGCATAGCTCTGGCGCGTTACCAGCCGGTGTGGAGCGCCTAGACTTATCGGCTGTGGATGCGCTTGGGTTAGACATTGGTGGAACCAAAATTGCGGGAGCCCGAGTCTCTCCAGACGGCGAGGTTCTCGCTCAGGCATCGCGCCCAACCACACCCGATAACCCGGAGGGCATCCTGGACGCCCTGGCTGAGATTTTTCACGAGCTGGGTGGCAAGGAGACGCTTTCGGCCGTCGGTGTTGCCGTGGCGGCTTTTCTCAACGCCGAGCGCGACAGCATCTTCTTCTCTCCGAACATCGCCTGGCAAAATTTCCCTCTGAAAGCGGCCGTGACTGAACGTCTTGGTGTTCCCGTTGTTCTTGAAAACGACGCGAATGCGGCGGGTTGGGGTGAGTTTCGATTCGGTGCTGCGCGCGATGTAACGTCCATGCTGATGCTCACCATTGGGACCGGGGTGGGAGGAGCCCTCGTTGATGATAGGCGGTTGTTGGTGGGCGGGTTTGGGATGGCAGCAGAGCTTGGCCACATCATCATTGAGCCGGGAGGTCGTCTTTGTGGGTGCGGCAGTTACGGATGCCTTGAGCAGTACGCGTCGGGAACAGCCCTAATGCGCGACGCGAAAGAGCGCCTGGGTGATGATTCTCTGACGCAGGCAGCTCTCACGGAATTGCTCGTTCAGAGGAACCCCGACGCTCTTGGTGCTCTGGAAGGCGTTGCGCGGGCGATTGGGCGAGGAATCACCTCCTTGGTGGCGGTGACAGACCCGCAACGCATCGTCATCGGTGGCGGCGTTGCCAGTGCAGGTGAGCTCTTGTTGGCTCCCATTCGAGAGAGTTTTAGGGAGACCTACGGGGCCGGAAACAAAAGACCGATTGCGGATATTGCTGTTGCCACCATGGGGAACAGTGCCGGAGTTGTGGGGGCTGCAGACCTTGCCCGTGCGCGGGTGGCTTCAGAGGCCTAGTCTGGAAGTCCGACTCCGGAGGCGCATGTGTTCTATTGGTTGATGAAGCATTGGGTCATTGGACCCCTGCTGACCACGGTGTTCCGCCCCTGGGTGAAGGGGCTCGAGAACGTTCCTCGCACGGGACCACTGATCGTTGTCTGTAACCATTTGTCGTTTGTGGATTCAGTTTTTCTGCCGTTGATGATCGACCGCCAGATGGCGTTCTTGGCGAAGAGTGATTACTTCACCGGGAAGGGCATCAAAGGATGGTTTGTTCGCTTCTTCTTGACTTCCGCAGGACAGCTCCCCATTGATCGCTCTGGGGGGAAAGCGTCAGAAGCATCACTGAACGCGGGCCTTCAAGTTCTTGCTGATGGCGGAGTATTGGCGATCTACCCCGAGGGGACCAGGAGCCCGGATGGTCGGATGTATCGAGGGCGAACAGGGGTGGCCCGCATGATTCTTGAGGCTCACGTGCCGGTGATTCCTGCAGCAGTGATCGGAACCGAGAAAGTGATGCCTCTGGGATCCAACATCCCGAAGGTGCACAGAGTGGGTGTGGTGATCGGCGAACCACTCGATTTCTCTCGTTTTGAGGGGATGGAGAGCGACCGTTTTGTCCTGCGCTCGATAACGGACGAGATCATCTATGAGATGAACAAGCTCAGCGAGCAGGAGTATGTGGATGTTTATGCATCCACCATCCGAAGCCAACAGGCCTGACACAGAAGCGCGCACGAAGCCTCCAGTAGGCTGTTCTTCGGCCGCGAGCCGCTAGAGAAATGGACACCGTGGATTACAGCGAGAACGTCGTGACACCAGACCCCCAAGTCGTTGCGGGTTTGGATCATTGGCATTCCCTGCCCATTAAGCAACAACCGCAGTGGCCAGACCCCAGCGCGGCAGCGGCTGTCGTTGCTGAGCTTTCCAGCGTGCCACCTTTGGTGTTTGCCGGTGAAGTGGACATGTTGCGTGACCGGCTCGCTCGCGTCGCTCGAGGTGAATCATTCCTGCTCCAGGGCGGCGACTGCGCTGAGACGTTTGCTGGCGCCACCGCCGACAAGATCCGAAACCGTGTCAAAACAATCCTTCAGATGGCGGTGGTGCTCACCTACGGCGCGTCACTTCCAATTGTGAAGATGGGTCGGATGGCAGGCCAGTTTGCCAAGCCTCGCTCTAACGACGACGAAACGCGCGATGGTGTCACATTGCCCGCCTACCGCGGAGACATTGTCAACGGGTATGACTTCACGGAGGAGTCTAGGACCCCAGACCCCTCCAGAATGCTCCAGGGTTACCACACTGCTGCTTCGACGCTGAATCTGATCAGAGCGTTCACCCAAGGTGGCTTTGCTGACCTGAGGATGGTGCACAGCTGGAATAAGGGTTTCGCAGAAAACCCCGCCAATGCTCGCTATGAAGGTTTGGCCCGCGAGATTGACCGAGCGGTGAAGTTTATGGAAGCCGCGGGCGCTGATTTTGATGAACTCAAGCGCGTCGAGTTTTATGCGAGCCATGAAGGTTTGCTGATGGAATACGAACGTGCCCTCACGCGCATTGACTCGCGGACAGGTCTGCCCTACGTGACCTCTGGTCACTTCCTGTGGATTGGGGAGCGGACGAGAGATCTTGACGGCGCTCATGTTGACTTCTTCTCTCGTGTGAGAAACCCCATCGGGGTAAAACTCGGTCCCTCCAGCACCCCAGACACTTTGAAGAAACTCTCCGACCTTCTGGATCCCGAGCGTGAACCAGGTCGCCTGACATTCATCACCAGAATGGGGGCGGGAGAAATTCGCGAGAAACTGCCACCGCTGTTGAAAGCCTCGCAAGAGCTAGGCATCACCCCGCTGTGGGTCACCGACCCGATGCACGGCAACGGCATCACGACTCAGACCGGTTACAAGACCCGCCGCTTTGATGATGTTGTCGACGAGGTCAAGGGCTTCTTCGAGTCTCATCGCGAGGTGGGCACACACCCTGGTGGAATCCATGTTGAGCTGACCGGTGATGACGTGACCGAGTGTTTGGGGGGTTCCCAGAACATCGACGAGTTGGGTCTGGAAACTCGATACGAATCTTTGTGCGACCCGCGACTCAACCACCAGCAGTCCCTAGAGCTTGCGTTCTTGGTCGCGGAGGAACTGAGCCACTCCTAAACGAAGCTGCGGATGATCACCAGGGCGCCCTTGGCGATCTCCTGACCGGAGCTCGGGCTCAGGCTGGTGACGCGCGCAAACGAGCGATCCCAATCGGATTCGGGAAATTCTGAGCGCACTTCGACCTCAAAGCCCAGTCCCTCCAGAATGTCTTTGGCGTCCGCAATGGTCTCGCCGACCAGATCGGGAACCATCACGAGCTCTGGGCCTCGGGAGACGATGAGAGTGAGGGTGTCACCGGGGCGCGGTGTTGCTCCCGCAGGTAGAGAAACTTCGACGACATAGCCTTCGGGGACAGTGTCCGAGAAGGCACCGTCACCTCCGACGACTCCGGTAACGCCAGCGTCTTGGAGAATCTCTCGGGCCTCATCGACTGGTAGCCCCGTGACATCGGGCAGCGCTCCTGCGGAGACCACTGCGTTCACCGTGGAACCGGCAAGCACTTGCGATCCAGCTGCCAAAGTGGTGCCAGCCTCATCCACGAGACGCAGGACTGAGCCTCGCTGGACAAAGTCGTTGAACTCGGGACTTGTTGTTCCCAGAATCAGGTTCACGGTCTCCAAAGCGCTGCGTACCTCGTCCAGGGCTTGTCCAGATATTGCGGGAACAGCCACGGGGTTTGGACCCAACGAGACGATGAGGCGTATCTCACTTTGTTTCTCGATTTCAGTGCCTGCAGCAGGTGTTGTACCTTTCACTGTCCCCTCCGGGAGCACGAGGTCAAATTCCTCCAAGACTGCCTCGGAGACTGTGAGTTCCGCCTCCACCAGAGTCGCTGTTGCCTCCAAAACGGATGTCCCGGAGACGTCGGGAACGCTCACCATCGCGCCGGGGCCTGTGAACCACCACCAGGCAGCCCCACCGCCTCCACCGAGTACCAGCAGTAGGACAAGCGTTCCGAGGAGTGCGAGGCGCCTCCCGCGAGGCGGTCGCCGATCACGCACTGGCTCTTGCGCGGGAAGCTCGTCTATGGCGATGGCCTGGGTGGGCGCAGGCTCCAAGCCGTCGAAGACAGCAGATTTAGGATCCAAGACTTCTGTGTCTTGGGCATCCAAAGGAGACAGTCTCTGCGTCATGGCCACTGTCTGATTTAGATCCATCGTCGCGGTGGCCAGTGACGCGGCACCCAAAAGTTTCTCAACCTCGACCAGGTGCTCCAAGACAGCCCTGGCGTGAGGGGGACGCTCGTCAGGTGAGCGCCTTGTGCACCAATCGACGAGCTCATCGAATTGCGCCGGTATCGCCGGGTTCTTTGAGCTGGGCGGGGGGACAATGTCGTTCTGGTGTTGATAGGCGATGGTGACCGCTTGGTCGCCTTGATAAGGCTGGGAACCGGTGAGCATCTCGAACATCATGATGCCCAGTGCGTAGATATCGCTGCGCAAGTCAGCCTCACCACGACTGATCAGTTCAGGGCTGAGATAAGCGATGGTTCCGAGGAGGGCCTGCGAGGTCGCGGTGTTGTGGGTTGAGGCACGAGCGAGACCAAAATCGGCGATTTTGATGCGACCGTCATCGGCGAGGAGGACATTTTCTGGTTTGAGGTCTCGATGGACGATACCTCCAGAATGGGCCGCGTCGAGGCCTTGCAGGACTGCGCGAACAATGTCGACGGTTTGTGCAGGGGTGAGAGCTCCAAAGTCCTGCAGCAGTTCCCGGAGGGTGATGCCGGGAAGGTACTCCATGACGATGAAGGTGATGGCACCGTCTTGCCCCTGGTCAAACACGTTGACAATGTTGGGATGGGCGAGTCTCGCGGCCTGGCGAGCTTCCTGGATAAAACGTTTCGTGAAGTCGCCATCCTCGGCGAGGTGAGGGTGCATGATTTTGATGGCCACAGGACGCTCGAGCCGTTGATCCATCGCTTGATAGACGGTCGCCATGCCACCGCGAGCTACTTTGCTCTCAATGAGATAGCGCTTATCCACCAGCCTGCCAAGGAGCGGATCAGTAGGTGGAGTATCCATTCTTCGGATTGTACGCAGGGCTTAGTCAGCCCTGCGGTTGCCACTCCACTAGGTCAATTCATAAAGCCAAGCCCACGCACTGGGCTCCCACTTTGCGTAAGCATCGGGGTAGGCAGAAATCTGAACTCGTTGGGCAGCAACTGTCAAGGCCATGGACTCCCACCCTGAGATGTCCAGCAATCCTCGCGTCTTACCTTTATTGGGGTTGTTGGGGCCACCAAAGAACAGGCGCGTTGCGTATGCCGGGTCCATGATTTGCTCGACAGTTCCCCAACCGGAGGAGGGACGTTGCTGGTAGAGACCCACAGAGTCGCGATCTCCCCAGTTGATGTTGCGTAACGAGGATTCCTGCATGGCGGTGGCGAGCGCAATCACAATTCCGTAGTCGGAGATTCCCATCTCCCGCCCAACATTGACAATGATTTGCGCGTTGGTCCGTCTTTCATCGTTGAGTGGCGTCACGCTGCCGGTCACAGGTTGCCCGATAGTAGATGTGGGCTCCGCCTCTTCTTCGCTCTCTTCAGGCTCAGATTCCGCAGGGGTTACCGGTGCCGGGCTCGGCGCAGGCGTCTCCTTCTTCACGACAGGAGTGGCAACGGGCGTGACCTTCTTTGCCGCAACGGGGGCTTGAGGAGTGGGTACCTTGACGGTAATCAGAGCGGGCTTTTCGGCTAGCTCGATATCGGCAGCATCAAAAACCTCGGGGGAATCACTCGAGGTTTGCTCTTGATCTTCGCTCTCGTCATTGCTGGACATCACCTGGTCAGTGGATTCAACGGAGGCGGGGATGATGGTCGGGGCGGATGCTAGGGCCGGCATGACGAGCTCAGCGTCACGCTCCACGACGGGAGCGGTGGAGCCTGGGATGCGGATCATTTGACCCGCATAAATGGTGGAATCTTCCGTCAAATTATTGGCCTGAGTGAGGGCGGTTGTTGATATCCCCAAACGATCGGCAATGGTGCTCATTGTTTCGCCAGATTGGACAAGGTAAGCATTGCCTGCCACTCGAGCAGGTGACGCTGCTGCCTTTTTCGTGGGCTCTGCACTCAGCTTGAGTACCTGTCCCGGGTGAAGGACAGCGTTCCAACTCAACGCATTGAGGGTCAAGACGGCGGGTGTCGGGATTCCAAAGCTGTCGGCAATAGAGGAAATAGTGTCGCCTCCTTGCACCACGTAGGTCGCGGGGAGGTCGGGTCGAACAGTCGAGAGAACAGAATGGGCCACGGGAAGAAAAGCTCCAGAGAGTCGCTCACCAAATCCTGGACGCTGATCATTGGCGTGATCAGCGCTGGCACCTGGCTCCGCAGGCTGGGCGGAGTGTTGAACGAGGCCAGGTGTAACAATTGCGCTCGTTGCGAGTGTTCCCGACATCACGAAGGGGAGCGCGCCCATGAGACCTCGAGACACAGCGCCGGAGGCACTCTCGCATTCCTGAAAAGTCTCGAGCCGTGGAGAAAGACCCCGAAAAACTGAGTGCTCGAGAGATTCCTCGAATGCCTCAGTGGTCTGAGCGTGGGAGTCCTGGTGTGTCATGTCTTCCATCGTTTCGTGGCACAGCGCTGACGGGCGTAGCGACGCTCCGTGCAACAACGGTGTCACAGGATGATACCTGCGTCAATCACTGTGACAGATGTTACAGCAGTTAACTTGTTGGAAACATGAGGGCTGGAAACCCCCTGCGTCCCCACTGGCGCTCGAGGAGCAGAACGTGGGACCCTTATCAACGTGACAAGCCCCTCTGCCATCACCTGGCTCAGTGTCCCTGACGTATGCGACCGATTGTCGCTCACCCCCGGCAAAGTGCATCGCTTGGTCGAAGACCGAGCGCTACTGGGGCGAAAAGAAGAGGGGGTTTTTCGGATTCCTGACATCTTTCTGGATGAGGGTTCCCCTGTCGCAGACCTCAAGGGCACTGCTCTCGTGCTCATTGATGGAGGTTTCTCTCCTGAGAGCGCGCTCCAGTGGTTGATCGAACCTCATGATGTTTTGGGAACCAGCCCCATCGATGCCATCAGGAACGGGCGCAAGACGGAAGTTCGAAGACTCGCGCAAACCCTCGCCCTCTAGGAGTTTCGCCTCGTGACCGCATCTGCCAGGCGGCGGAGCTCGGCCCGAGCCCCTTCCGTGATGTGCGCGCTCTCGAGTGCCGCCATGGCGGTATCGGCGTAATGCTGAATCATCTCTTCCACTTCATCCAATGCACCCGTATCTCTGAGCGTGGACTGCATGACGTCGATCTGATCTGGGTCCAGGGTTCGGTCTCCCAAGAGTTCGTTGAAAACACGCTTCGCGCTTTCGGGCATGGAAGCTTCTGCTCGGGCGATGAGGACGGTGCGCTTGCCCTCCCGCAGGTCGTCGCCTGAAGGTTTCCCGGTTACTTCCGAGTCACCGAAGACACCTAACACATCGTCTCGGAGCTGAAAGGCGATTCCCAGAGGTAGGCCGAAGGAGGAGAGATCTTCCAACTGTTGGGCTGTGGCACCGGCGAGCGAAGCGCCAATCAGGAGGGGTGCTTCCATGCTGTACTTCGCTGACTTATAGGTCACGACTCTGAGCGCTCTCTCCAGCCGTTCGCTCTCACCGTGATGATGCCACGCTGCTTCCTCGTGGATGTCAAGGTACTGGCCCAGTGTTACTTCCTGACGCATGGTCGAGAACTGAGAACGGGTCGCCGCCACAATCTCGGGGCGCACCGTGGAGAGTGCATGAGTCAGGAGGTCGTCACTCCACGCCAACAGGAGGTCGCCCAGCAAGAGAGCTGTCGAAGTGCCGAAGTGCTCTGTGGATCCGGAATAGGAGCGGTCGCGGTGAACTCGCTCAAATGCTTTGTGAGCTGCCGGGAGTCCGCGACGGGTGTCGGAATTGTCCATGATGTCGTCATGGACGAGTGCCGCTGCGTGAAAAACCTCCAACGAGGTAGCGAGGGCAATGACCGGCGATGCGTCCTCCAGTGTCTCGACACCCCCGAAAGGGTCACCCTCAACTTCCTGATCGATTGCCCTCCAGCCCCAGTAGCAGAAGCGAGCGCGGAAGCGCTTTCCGCTGCGAAGCATGCTGTTGGCATACGCCAGGATGTGCTCGAGGTCGGGGGAGATGTGAGACATCTCCTCTGAACGGGCTTCGAGGAAGGACGTGATGCGGGCGTCGACTACATCGACAAGTTTCATCTGCGCTGACACGCACCTAGCCTATCCTCAGGAAATCTGCGTACACTCTGTAGAAAATCAGCCACACCCGTGGGGAGGACACCATGCCACTTTCTGAGCACGAGCAGCGTCTGCTCGAAGAAATGGAGCGCAACCTCTACAAGAACGAAGCCGACGTGATGAGCACCTCGGACTTCCGGAGGGCGCCGAATTACACTGCCATTGCGGTAGGCGTCCTGATGGGCCTAGTCGGTATTGTCACCATGGTGGTGGGGGTGTCTCTCGACATCACGCTGGTGGGGATTGTGGGCTTCGGTGTTCTCTTCGGCGGCGTCATGGTGGCGGTGGCGTTTCCGGGCGCCTCTTCTGATGGCGGATCGACTCCGCCCTCAGCACCTCGGGCGAAGAGCCCTGCGGGTTCGTCGTCCTTCATGGATCGACTCAATGATCGGTGGGAGCGCAGGGAGCGCGGAGAAGGCCTCTAGCCCTTAGTGGAGCGCTAGCCCACTTTCGTTAGGAATCGAAAAACCGGCCCTCTGGGCCGGTTTTTTCGCGTGCGCCCAGTATTTGCTTGGTTTCTACCGGTGGAGCTGATCCACAAATCGCGGGGAAGAAAAAAGCTAAAAGTGGTTGAATTTGGAGCAAAGTGGAGTAAAGTGGTGAATACCTTCTCGTGGCCGGACAAGAAAGGGGGGCACCATGTTCTTGGGTACGCACGCCCCCAAGCTCGACGACAAAGGCCGAGTGATTCTCCCCGCAAGATTTCGCGACGAGCTCGCGAATGGTCTGGTTCTTACCCGCGGTCAAGAGAGATGTATTTACGTCTTCACCTCTAAAGACTTCGATGCCCACGTTGAGCGGCTTCGAGAGGCACCCCTGACCTCGAAGGCCAGTCGAGACTTTCTGCGTCTGTTTCTGTCAGGCGCCTCCTCCGAAATCCCCGATAAGCAAAACCGGGTCACGATTCCTCCGGCGCTGCGCGACTACGCAGGGCTTGAGCGCGAACTGACAGTGATTGGCGCCGGCAACAGAGCTGAGATTTGGTCTTCCACCGCATGGGATCAGTACTACGAAGAACGCGAGCAAGCCTTCTCTGACACCGAAGAGGAGGTGATTCCTGGGCTTTTGTAGCCCTGAAGTCTGACTCCCCTCCGTGAGCCCTGTGTCACCTTCCCCGGTCCCAGGTCATCACACGGAAGGGAATCTGACTCCAGGGAGACCGGGTAAATCATGATCGCTACCTACTCACACATACCCGTCCTTGCGCCAAGGGCTCTCGAACTGCTCTCCCCAGCACTCCACGGGGAATCGCCCATTCTGGTAGACGCCACCCTCGGGCTCGGTGGGCACACCGAAATGTTCCTGGCCTCACTTCCGGCGCTGAGGGTTTTGGGTATTGACCGCGATCCGGAAGCTCTGGCTCAAGCTCGCGAGCGCCTTGCGCCTTTCGGCGATCGGGTGATGTTCTCCCTCTGTCGCTACGACGAGCTGGACACCGCGCTGGATGAGCACGTTCCTGACCAGGCACCGGGTGCCATCTTGTTCGACTTAGGTGTTTCGTCCCTGCATCTGGACAAGCCCGAACGCGGGTTCTCGTACTCGCACGACGCACCGCTGGACATGAGGATGAATCCTCAGGATGATGTCAGCGCCGCCGACATCCTGCAGTCCTTCACGGAGGCTGACCTGGCCGATCTCTTCTTCCGCATGGGCGACGAGAAGCTGGCCAAGCGTTACGCGCGAGCGATTGTTGAGCGTCGCTTGCAGGCACCAATTGTCCGGACCGGTGATCTCGTCGATGTGCTTCAAGAAGCGACGCCTTACGCCCTGAAAGACAAAGGCCACCCGGCAAAGAGGGTCTTTCAAGCGCTTCGGATGGCGGTAAACCAGGAGCTTGATTCGTTGGCCAGAGCGCTGCCCGTTGCTTTCGATCGCGTCGCCATCGGGGGACGGGTAGCCATCATGTCCTACCACTCGGGCGAGGACCGCCTGGTGAAGAGGGAGCTTCGGAAGCTCTCCGTATCGAGCGCTCCCGCTGGTCTGCCTCGAGAGCTCCCTGAACACCTTCCAAGTTTTCGTGAGATTACGCGTGGCGCCGAGGTGGCAAGCGCCGAGGAAATTGCCTCCAACCCCCGAAGTGCCTCTGTCCGTTTGCGGGCAGGGGAGAAAGTGAAAGAGGTATCTCGATGACTGCTCTAGCTCCCAGTGTCGGAAGCGCGCCTCGGGCAATGAAGCCCCGCGCAGTGTCCTCGACACGCCAGAAGACGAAGGCGGACGCTGTTCCCAAGCTCCGCTATATCGTGGTGCTGCTGGCCGGTATTTTTGCGATTTTAGGTGGACAACTCTTGCTCTCCATTGCGGTGTCAGGTGGCGCTTATGAAATCGCCTCACTGAAAACTGACCTTCGAGGCAGTCAGCAGCAGCAACAGATTGTGGGCGAGGAAATTAGCGCCCTGGTTGCCCCTGACACCCTCGCCACCTTGGCAGGTTCCATGGGCATGGTGCCGGACAACAACCCCGCCTACATCAGAGTCTCTGATGGCGCCGTCGTGGGAGAGGCGATTCCTGCGGAAGCAACGGCGAGCGGTCAAATTTTTGCGGTGACAGCAGGGACCGAATCGGTTGTCGCGCCCGAGATTGTGGAGGATGTGTTCCTCACAATTTCCACGGCGACAGCACTCGAAGCCGACGCGACCGATGTCTTGGCACCCCCGACCGCTGACCTTGGCGCTCCCCAGACTGCTGAGCCCACGGCTTCGACGGTGGCGGTAGCAGAGGCGCCTGCGCCCCGGTTTGGTGGTTCTATTCCCTCTCCGGTGACGCGCTAGACGGAACACGATGGCACATCAGCGCATTTCCAGTCGCCGCATGGGCATTGCGCTTCTTGTTGTCTTCCTCATGGCGGGATTGTTGGTGTCCCGACTCGTTGATGTTCAAGTGGTGCGCGCCGCGGAGCTTCAAGAGCAGTCTGCGGAGATTCGCACGACCAGTGAGGTTATCTGGGCCTCGCGCGGGTCGATCGTCGACAGTTTTGGAAATGATTTGGCCACGGATGTCGACCGATATGACGTCAGCGCAGACCCTCGCAAGGTGGGGGACTTCCGTCGTGACGGTGAGACCGTCACAGTCATGGCAGCAATGGCGGAGATTGCGCTAATTACAGGGGCGAACGCGGATGAGTTGCTCTACGCAGTGAACAGCGACCCCGAGGCGCACTTTACCTACCTGGTGAAGGGCGTGAGCCCAGAGGACCGACAAGTTCTGCGAGAACTGCGCAATCCTTGGCTTCAAATGGATTTGGTGCGCGAGCGCACCTACCCGTTTGGCCCCGTCACGGCGAACCTCACAGGCATGCTCGGAAGGGACGAACCCCTCGCTGGCGTTGAGCGCAAATATGACCCGTGCTTGCGTGCCATCAACGGGACTGCGACGTACCAAAAGGGCGCCGATGGTATTCGACTCCCCGGCACCACTCAACTCGTGGAGGAACCCATTCACGGTGGTGACGTGAAGCTCACTATTGACAGTGACCTCCAGTGGTATGTCCTCCAAACGCTGGCAGAACACGGCAGCAGGCTGGGCGCCCAATACGGATCGGCCATGGTGGTCCGGGTGGATGATGGGCACGTTCTCGCGGCTGCTGACTGGCCCACTTTTGACCCGAATGACTTTTCAGAGTCTCCGGTGGAGTTCATGGGTGCGCGTTCCTTCAGCTCACCCTATGAGCCGGGCTCCATCATGAAATCCGTCGGAATCGCGATGCTCATTGATGGTGGGTACACCTACTCAGAGGACAAGATTGTTGCCCCCGGGTTTTATGAGGTCTACCCCGGTCGCTTCATCAAGAACTTCCTGGTCGCTGATGATCGTCAGCTCACCACGGCTGGAGTGCTCCACACCTCCTCCAACACCGGAATTTCGGTCCTCGCCGACCGTATGCCAAAAGCGGAAGCCACCAACTATCTTCGCGAATTTGGGTTCGGTGAAGTCACCGGCATCGATTTCTTGGGAGAGTCCTCTGGTCAGGTCTTGCCGGTTGACCAAGTTGACGTGGTGACCCGATACAACCAATTCTTCGGACAGGGAATATCAGTCACGGCAGCGCAGATGGCGTCGTCCTATCAAACGCTCGCCAATGACGGGGTAAGAGTCCCACTGCGACTGGTCGACGGGTGTATGACCAATGAGGGGGAGTTCGTTCCCGAGCCTGTTGCGGAACCTGTCCAGGTTGTCTCGGCAAGCGCCGCTCAACAGACCGTGCGAATGATGGAGACCATCGTGTCGCAGGGACCGCTTCGCAACACTCTAGAAATTCCTGGATACCGAGTTGCGGCAAAGACTGGTACCGCAGAAATTGCCACGTCCAGTGGATATGGCGATGACCGTGTGATTTCGCTCGCAGGGATGGCGCCTGCAGAAGATCCCGAATATGTGGTGTTGGTCAGCTTTTATAAGCCCCAGACGTCTCGAGTTTCGACCGCCGCAGCACCCGCATTCCACGAGATCCTCTCCCACGTCCTCAAGCACTACCGTGTTGCCCCATCTAGCGAGCCAGCCATCCTTCCCCCGCTAACCTGGTAGCCGGGGGGACGGAGCCCCAAGGAGGGGTGTAGTCGTGCATAAAGCTCGAGCGCTGCGACCCCTGTCCACCTCGCCAAAGACTCTCAGTTCTCTAGCCTTCGCACTCGGACTTCAGCACCGTGGTCAGGACGTGAGTGTCACAGGGGTGGCGCTGGCGTCCTCTGCAGTGCAGGCCGGTGACCTCTTTGTGGCAGTGCGGGGTGTGAATCGTCACGGGAGCGAATTTTGGCCCGACGCCCTCGCCTCGGGTGCAGTCGCTGTGTTCACCGACGAAGAGGGTTGGGCTGCGCTCGAAGATTCCTCGGTGCCGATTCTCGTGGCCCCGGATCCTCGGGCTCTTGTGGGGGCGGTGTCGGCAGAAATCTATGGAACACACCCTGACTCCGTGCCCACCATTTTGGGCGTGACGGGCACGAATGGAAAGACGTCGACCGCGTTCCTGCTCGAAGCGATCATGCGGGGTCTGGGGGCGCGCACGGCCTTATCCACGACGGCACTTCGTCAAGTAAACGGTGAGAATTTTCCGAGCACGCTCACCACACCGGAGGCGCCGGACACCCACGCCATGATTGCGCGTGCGAGGGAGGAAGGCGTGAGCGCGATCGCGGTCGAGATCAGCGCCCAAGCTCTGAACAAGAATCGCATGGACCAGGTGGTGTGTGATGTTGCGGGTTTCACCAACCTCAGTCATGACCACCTCGAGGATTTTCAGACGATGGACAACTATCTCGAGGCCAAGGCCGCGCTGTTCACGGTTGAGAAAGCGCGAGAGGCAGTGGTGTGTGTGGACACGACATGGGGTCAGAAGCTTGCCTCAAAGGTGACCATTCCCTGCACCACACTCGGCCGCCGGGGGAGCGCTTCGGCCCAGTGGTCGTGGGACATCGTGGATGTTCAGGGCGAGTCGACAACCTTCGTCCTGGAATCCCCAGAGGGGGCCAAGGGGGAGATTGTGGTCCCCCTGACAGGAGACCACATGGTTGCTAATGCTGCCCTGGCGACGGTGATGGTTATTCGCTCTGGTGTCACGTGGGAGGAGCTGGCAGTGCTCGGCCCTGGAACAAAAGGAATTCCAGTCTTTATCCCGGGGCGAATGGAGCGGGTGTCAGGCTTACGAGGACCTCAGGTCTATGTGGACGCCGGACGAAGTGCGGATGCGTACGAGCAGACTCTCTCGGCTCTGAGGACATCAACCTCTGGCTCGCTCATCATGGTCTGTGGAACCTCTGGGAACCGAGACGCGACGAAGCGTCCCATCATGGGTCGCACCGCAGCTGAACATGCCGATGTTGTGATCATTACCGATGATGACCCCCGTCGGGAGGATCCGACCGTGATTCGCGAGGGACTCCTCGAGGGCGCGCGCGCTATCCACGGGGTTCCAGTGCACGAAATCCCCGACCCCAGTGAGGCCATCCGTTTCGCCGTGTCTCTCGCCCAGGAGGGCGACACGATCCTGTGGAGCGGACCGGGCTCTCAGGATTATCGCGATATCGGAGGGGTCAAAATTCCCTACTCGGCGCGCGAACAAGCTCGACAGGCTCTCCAGGATGCAGGGTGGGGCAAGACATCATGAGCGCACTGCAGGTCACGGAGGAGTGGCTGGATTGGGAGTCCACCGGCGCAAAACTGACTCTTGGGGACGCCTCGGAAACACTGCGCATTAGGGGCATCAGTCTCGAGGCGAGAGATGCGGCACTGGGTATTGTGCGAGACCAGCTAGCGCTCGGTTCGAGCCTGATGGACGCACTCAAGGAAGCGATCACGCTCGGGGCTTCTGAAGAGCTGCCAGTCGGAAGTCTGATGTCCAACGACGTGATTTTGGTCGATGCGTCTCATGTCACCCAGGCTTCGCCCGCTGTGGACATCACCAAGTCAGTCTCCGCACTCGCCCGTGGTACCCGTCGGGTGGTGGCTGTCGCCGGAACTCTCGATTTCTCGGGGGAATCTGACTACGACAATCTCAGTGCGTTTGGTGCTCTCATGGTTCGACTTAATGTGACCCAGGTCTTTGCAGTAGGTCGAGGAGCCAGGGCCTTATTCCTGTCGGTGGGTATGGAGGGTTCCTGGGATGGAGAGTCGCGGTTCTGCGAGGACAGCGACAGCGCGTACGATGACATCCGTGCGCACATTAGGCCGGGAGACGTTGTCCTTGTTCTCGGGAGCACCGATGAGCCTTTGTCCGAGATGGTTGAGAAGCTGAAAGCCGACCTCTCGTGAGAATACTGTTGTTGGGTAGTGCCTTGGCCTTGGGCTTCTCCCTGTTCCTCACCCCACTTTTTATTCGTCTTTTCGCGAAAATAGGGTGGGGACAATTCATTCGTCAAGATGGCCCGAAGACTCACTATGTGAAGCGCGGCACTCCCACAATGGGCGGAATCGTCATTCTGTTGGCGGTGCTGTTTGGCTTTTTCGGTGCCCATCTGATCGAGGGTCGCATGCCAAGCCCTTCCGGGCTCCTCGTCATCGGGCTGATGGTGGGTTTGGGGTTGGTCGGTTTCTTGGACGACTTTTCCAAAGTGCGACGCCAGCAGTCCCTGGGGCTATCGCCGCGCGGGAAAGTTATTGGTCAACTTGCGGTCTCAGTGGCGTTCGCTTGGGGGGCAGTCTCTTTCCCCGATGAGAACGGAGTAACCCCCGCCGCTCAAGGAATTTCGGTCGTGAGAGGCGCAGATCTTCTGTCCTTCGTGCAATGGGGCTACTGGGCAGCGGTTGTGGCGTTTGCGGTGTGGGCAACTCTCATCATCGTGGGAACATCCAATGCGGTGAACCTGACCGATGGTTTGGATGGGCTCGCCAGCGGGGCGACAATCCTGGTGTTTGTTGCGTACGTCATGATCACGTTCTGGCAGTTCAACCAGTCATGTTTCCGAGCCTTCCCCGACGAGGATGTTCTCTATAAGTGTTACGAGGTTCGAGATTCGCTCGAGCTCACCGCGGTTGCCGCCATAGTGGCGGCGAGCTTGATTGGTTTCCTCTGGTGGAACACTTCCCCGGCGAAGATTTTCATGGGAGACACCGGGTCTCTCGCTTTGGGCGGTGGGGTGGCAGCGCTTGCCCTGTTCTCGCGGACCGAGGTGTTGCTTCCCATTGTCGGAGGACTGTTTGTCATCCTGACCGGGTCTGTGATTCTTCAACGCTTGTATTTCAAGGCCACCGGGGGGCGCAGAATCTTCTACTCGTCTCCTCTGCACCACCATTACGAAATCAAGGGATGGGCTGAGGTCACCATTGTGGTGAGATTCTGGCTCATCGCGGGCCTCTTCGCGGCGGTGGGTGCGGGACTGTTCTACCTGGAGTGGCTCAGTCGTTGAGTGAGGACTCCCTTTCCGGGCTCACCAGTTGGCACTCCTCCTGGACGGGTCTCCGCGTTGTTGTGGTGGGCTTGGGCCAGACAGGCTTCGCACTGGTTGACACTTTGTGTGAACTGGGGTGCGACGTCTCGGTCGTTGCTGTCACAGCGAACAGTGACCTGGTGAAACTCGCCGAAGTCGTGGGTGCCAAGGTCACTGTCGATGAGGCGGCTCGTCGCGTAGAGGTTGTGGGAGCTAGCTCATGGGACCTCGCGGTTGTATCCCCAGGAGTGAAGCCTGATGATCCTGTCATCGAGCAACTGGTGGAATCGGAAATTCCCTTGTGGTCGGATCTTGAGCTTGCGTGGAGACTCCGGGACAAGGCGGGCGATCCAGCAGACTGGATAATGGTCCGCCACAGCGCCGAGAGCGATAGCGCGGTAGACATCGCTCAGCGTATTTTTCAGGCCGCAGCAGTCCCGACGAGGGTTGTCGGCTTCGGGGCCCCGCCGGTTCTCGATGCTCTACGTGAACCCAGGGCCTATTCCGCGCTGATTGTGCAGGTGTCCGCCTCCTCCCTTCAGTGGCGCCAGCGTTTTCCACAGAGCTACATCAGCCCCTCGATTACTGTCTCGCTGGAGACCGAAGGGACAGATGACAGCGGGGTGTTTTTCGATGGCACAACCCAGGCCTGCGTTTACCGCAAAGGTGTCGGCCCCACGGAGGCGCAGGTTCACGATGCCGATGTGGTCGAGGGAGCGCGAGCGATTGGTCTGGGACTTGATTCGCCAGGAATGAGCGATATTGGCCTCGTAGAGGGGATCATCGTGGACCGAGCATTTCTCGATGATCGCGCTCATCAAGCTCTTGAGATTTCGACACTGGAGGAAGTGCGCGAGGCGGGGTGGCAGGTTCCCGAGCAGCTACCGGCACTCCTCGCAGCGATCGCCATCACTCGCTCCAAAGACGTCGCACCGGCACTGATAGCTGGTGTCTTGAGCCTTCCCTAAGCGCCAGGGCAGTGGCGTCTAATCGGCGCGCCTTAGCGGTTTTTTCGGTGTTTTCCCCGCACAATTGAGGGTAATCCTCATCCATCAACCGTGGGATGAAGGTTCCGTGGGTGAAAGCAGGTGAACGGCCAGTGACTCAAGTCGCATCCAAGCCGTCTGCACCCCGTATGACGGTCAGCGTTAAGCGCCTTTTTGGCCGGGAATCCGCCGATTACGTGGTCATGGTGTCCATGGTTTTTTTCCTGGTCATTTTCGGCTTGGTGATGGTTCTTTCCTCGTCCTTTGTGGGGTCTGCTCTCGGTAATGACGGCAACTTCTTTGCCACCTTTTTCCGTCAGGTGATGTGGGTCTTGCTGGGTATCCCTGCGATGCTGGTGATTTCACGATTCCCTGCACGGGCCCTCAAGAAACTTGCCCCGACGATTTTTCTCGTGGCTCTGCTTCTCCAGGGTCTGGTGTTTACTCCTCTGGGAATTACCTCCGGCGGTAACACCAACTGGGTCAACATCGCCGGTTTCACCGGGCAACCCTCGGAAATCTTGAAGGTTGCCATGATCATTTGGATGGCGGCGATTCTTGCCGACCGCATCGATCAGGTTGAGGATTACCGCACCCTCATGAGACCGCTGGGACTGGGAGTTCTCATTGCCTTGAGCTTGGTCATGATGGGGCAAGACCTGGGAACCATGGGAGTCATGGTCGTGATTGCACTGGGGATCGTCTTTCTTGCGGGAGCGAGACTGAGCCACCTTTTCACTGTTGTGGCAGTGATTGCTGCTGGAGTAGCAATGTTGGCCATGTTGAGCCCCTCCCGCATCAACCGCATCATGACCTGGTTTTCAGGCTGCACCGAAGAGGACTATCTGGGGACGTGTTGGCAGATCGTTCACTCCACCTATGCGCTGGGTTCTGGAGGAGTCCTCGGTGTGGGGCTGGGGAACTCCCGCGCTAAATGGTCCTGGTTGCCCCACGCTGAAACCGACTTCATTTTTGCCATCGTCGGCGAAGAGTTGGGTCTTATTGGCACCAGCATGGTGATTATTTCCTTCGTCATTCTGGCGGTGGTGATGGCCCGGCTGGTGCGCGCACAGCCAGACCCTTTTGCCCGTCTCGTCACTGGGGGAGTCATGGTCTGGTTGATCGGTCAGGCATTGATCAACATTGCCGTGGTTCTTGAGGTCCTTCCCGTCCTTGGCGTGCCGTTACCCTTCATGTCGGTCGGGGGATCGGCCTTGATGGCGTCTCTCATCGGTATCGGAGTGGTGATGTCTGTGAATAGGCACGATGCAATCTCCGTTACCGCAGGTAAGAACCGACGGAGCTCCTCTCGATGATGAGGGTGGTGCTTGCCGGCGGGGGTACCGCGGGCCATGTGAATCCTCTGCTTGCGGTGGCTGATGAGCTCGTGCGACAGGGCTCGTCGACTCCGGGGGACATTCTGGTGATTGGCACGAAAGAGGGCCTGGAAACTCGCCTGGTCCCCGAGGCGGGCTTCACCCTGAACACCATTGCGAGGTTGCCCTTTCCCCGGAGAGTGAATGCCGAAGCCCTGCTCTTTTGGCCGCGATTTGTGGGGGCTGTTTTGCGGAGCATGCGGCTCCTTCGCTCGCACCGCCCTGATGTTGTGGCGGGCTTCGGTGGCTATGTCTCTGCGCCGGTTTATGTGGCGGCCTGGGCGCTTCGGGTCCCCTTGGTGATACATGAAGCCAACGCTGTTCCCGGCTTCGCCAACCGCTGGGGTGCCAGGCTCACGCCGCACGTCGTGACAACATTTTCGCTGACCAAACTCCCTGGTGCGACGCTACTGGGAATGCCGATGCCGCGCACTATTACTCACCCCGCATCAACGCCGACGCTGTCTGCCGCTCGGGCGCACTTTGGTTTGTCTCCCCGGAAAAAGACTCTGCTGGTGACAGGCGGGTCGCAGGGCTCGGTGTCGATAAATTCGACGGTTCAGGCAGTGGTGGAGGACATCCTTGCCGCCGGGTGGCAGGTTCTTCACATTGTGGGCAATCGAAACCCGATGCCAACGGTCGAAACACCGGGTTATGTGGCGCTGAAGTACTGCGATCGCATGGATCTGGCCTTCGCGGCGGCCACTGCCGTGATTTCTCGCGCTGGAGCAGCCACGGTGTCGGAAGTTCAACTCTTGGGTTTGCCCGCGGTCTTTGTTCCCTACCCGGTGGGCAACGGTGAGCAGGAGAAGAACGCGTGGGATTCTTTGCAGGCTGGGTCCGCTGTCTTGGTCACTGACAGCGATTTCACTCCGGATTATGTTCGGGCCACTGTGTTGCCGTTGCTCGGAGATGACGCTGCTGTGAAGCGTATGCGGCAACGCGCTCAGGGCTTGGGGAGAAAGGACGCCGCCGAAGCTTTTGTCCAGATGATGCATCGGGCAAGCGCCCCGAGCAGAAAGGCTCCCTCGTGGTCAGACCAGAACTAGGTCGCGTTGTTCCCGATGAGTTAGGGACGGTGCACTTCATTGGCATCGGCGGCTCAGGTATGAGCGGAATCGCTCGGGTATTGGCAGAGCGGGGGCTCACGGTATCGGGGTCTGACCGGTCTGCGTCAGAAGTCACAGAGTCTCTTCAGGCTGCTGGCATCACAGTCTCGGTGGGGCACGATCCTGCCCACCTCGGAGAGGCCACTACTGTCGTGATTTCTAGTGCTGTCCGTGAGGACAACCCGGAGTTGATGGAGGCCCGCGCTCGAGGACTCCAGGTGTTGCATCGCTCGGAGGCGTTGCGCTGGATTATCCGGGGCAAGAGAGTTCTTGCGGTGGCGGGATCTCATGGGAAGACCACCTCCACTGCGATGCTGGCGACCGCGCTCGATCGGTCCGGTCGCCCGATTGGCGCTGTCAACGGCGGTGTGGTGAGCGAGTGGGGTGTTTCCTCCCGTTGGGGAGAGGACGAGCTCTTTGTCATTGAGGCCGATGAGTCAGATCGCTCGTTTGTCGACTATCGACCAGCCGTCGCGATGGTGACCAATATCGCTCCTGACCATCTCGATTTTTATGGGACCCTCGACGCCATTTACGACTCGTTCGAGGAGTTTGCGCGCAGCGCTACCGAGACAGTGGTGCTGTGTGCTGATGATGAGGGAACCCGGCATCTCGCCACCAGGCTCGGCGACGACGTCGCCACTCTCACGTATGGGTCCACCCCGAGCGCTGATGTGGTGCACACAGATCTGGTGGCAGGTCCGGTAGCGAGCTTCACCGTGACCTATCAGGGTGCTAGCGCGCGGTGCGAGCTTGGAGTTCCTGGCCGGCTTAATGCCCTCAATGCCACCGGAGTGATTGCCACCCTTGTGGCGAGCGGATACTCGCTAGACGAGGCTGCTAGCGCGGCGAGTGGGTTCCGTGGCGCTGATCGACGATTCCAGTTCCATGGCGAGATCGGCGGTGTTCGCTTCTATGATGACCACGCTCATCACCCCACCGAAGTTGCAGCGGCCTTGGAGACTGCTCGCGCTGTGGTGGGGGAGGGATCCGTCATCACCATGTTCCAGCCCCATCTCTATTCCCGCACGCAATACATGGCGGGTGAACTCGCAGGCGCGTTCTCTGTGGGAAGCGACCACACGATTTTTCTGGACATTTTTGGATCCCGCGAAGATCCGATTGAGGGTGTGACGACTGATCTCATCCTCCAGAAAATGGCCAGCGGCGCTTCATTTGAGTTTGAGCCGGACTGGGAGAGTGCGTGTGAGTTGGCGGTGGCTCGGGCCCAGCCAGGAGACATCGTGTTGACGATGTCGACGGGTGACCTCTACCAAATTGTCCCGCTACTCTTGGCGACCAAACGACGAGCCGACGAGGCATCTGGTGGATAGGCCCGAGGGTTTTCAGTCCAAAGGCTCTCGGAAGTCCTCACCCCGCACGTTGCGCTCCTCAAAGCCCGCTGCTCGGGTGAAAACGGCGACCAAACAGCGGGTGTCGGCAGAAAAAGCAGAGTATCGACGATTCACCGAGGCAACGAGGCGACGCCGCATTACCTGGGCTGTGTCATTGGGGAGTATTGGCCTGCTGATGGTGAGTGTGGTGGTTCTCACCCTCTCACCGCTTCTCGCGTTTCGGGAGGTCCGTGTAGAGGGTGGCGATCGGGTTACCTCTCAGGCTGTCGCAGACGCTCTCTCGGGTCTGTACGGAGAGCCGCTCGCGCGTGTGAATGATGAGCGCGTTCAGATCGCCTTGGAGCCTCTCACGCTGGTTCAGGCTTTTGAAACGCGGATCGAGCCGCCGGGAACCCTGGTGGTGACAATCATCGAGCGGAAACCTCTCGGTGCCGTATTGGCCGGGGAAGCCTTCGACGTGGTCGATGCAGCGGGAGTAACACTGTGGCAGGAGGCGACCTTGCCCATCGGACTCCCCAGAATTTTGGTCGCGGCCGACCCGACGTCTCCGAGCTTTGGAGCCATCACTCGGGTTTTGCGCACACTCCCTGATGAGCTTCTGGGACAGGTGGAGGGCATTACGGCCACCACTTTGGATGATGTTCGTTTCACGATTCGCGGAAGTTCGCATGAAGTGGTGTGGGGCTCGTCTGAGCGTTCACCTGAGAAAGCGCGAGTTCTGAGAGCCGCCCTGATCGCTCTGGATTCTGAAGAATCTAAGGTCATTGATGTGACCACACCGGAGAGCATGGTCGTTCGTGCCCGAGGCTGAGTTTTCCTTGCCTTAACCGGGTTCCGCGACACGCCCAGAGCCTCCTTCGACGAAGGGCCTTGGCGCCCTACCGTCAGTCGAGAGCAAAAAGTGAAGAAAACTCTCATCTTCAACTAGAGCTTGAAGGTTTATCACGAAGGAGAACCGGTGTCCGGTCAACACAACTACAACGCGCTGATCAAGGTAGTAGGGGTCGGGGGCGGTGGCGTCAACGCCGTCAACCGCATGATCGACCGCGGTCTGCGAGGCGTTGAGTTCATTGCTATCAACACCGATGCGCAAGCTTTGTTGATGAGTGACGCCGACGTCAAGCTGGACGTGGGTCGAGACCTCACCCGGGGATTGGGCGCAGGGGCAGACCCTGAGGTCGGCCGTCGGGCAGCAGAAGACCACCAGGAAGAGATTGAACAAGCGCTCGCAGGCGCCGACATGGTCTTCGTGACCGCGGGAGAGGGTGGTGGTACCGGAACCGGTGGCGCACCCGTCGTTGCTCGCATTGCCAAATCAATCGGTGCTCTCACTGTCGGTATCGTGACGAAACCCTTCGCCTTCGAGGGGAAGCGTCGGATGTCCCAGGCTGAGGTGGGTGTTCAAGCTCTGAAAGACGAAGTTGACACTCTGATTGTGGTTCCAAACGACCGTCTGCTCGAGATCTCCGATCGCACCATCAGCATGTTGGAGGCGTTCGAGACGGCCGATCACGTCTTGTTGGCGGGTGTGCAAGGAATCACGGACCTGATCACCACGCCTGGTCTCATAAACCTGGACTTCGCTGACGTGAAGTCGGTCATGCAGGATGCTGGAACCGCCCTCATGGGGATTGGATCGGCAAGGGGCGCAGACCGCGCCATCAAGGCAGCTGAGCTTGCCGTGGCGTCGCCACTTCTGGAATCGAGCATCGAGGGCGCGCAGGGTGTCCTGCTGTCCATCCAAGGTGGATCGAATCTGGGTCTCTACGAAATCAACGACGCAGCAAAACTCGTCGAAGAAGCCGTACACCCCGACGCGAACATCATCTTCGGTGCAGTTATTGATGACTCGCTGGGCGATGAAGTCCGAGTCACCGTGGTGGCGGCAGGATTTGACGAGTCACAGCAGCGCTCCGTCGCGACGCCAGTGACAGCTAGCGAACCAGAGGGAGCGCCCGCCAGCTCTGGCTCCGCTCCCGAGGCCGAAGAGTCTTGGCTGCTGCCCTCTGAGGAACGTCCCGGCGCTCAGCCGGAGGAGGCTCCTGTTTTCGCTGCGGAGGCTGACGAGGACGACGAGCTCGACGTCCCAGAATTTCTTCGATAAGGGCCCCGGTGTCCGAGACGCTCGCGAATCGTTGGCACCGCGTTGAGCAAGAGATAGCTCAAGCCTGCGAGAAGTGCGGTCGAGATCCTGAGGAGGTCACCACCATCGTGGTGACCAAGTTTCATCCGGCAAGCCTGGTCAGGGAGCTTCATGCGTTGGGGGTCCGTCATGTGGGAGAGAATCGCCATCAGGACGCCGCTCCGAAACAGCTCGAAGTGGCCGATCTTGATCTGACCTGGCATTTCGTGGGTCAACTTCAATCCAACAAGGCGCGGGCGGTTGCGGCATATTG
>JANQZT010000010.1:7848-9314 GCA_030728325.1 Pontimonas sp. | reverse complement strand
CGTGTGCTGTCGTATCGAGAGGATCTCCTGAGAGTCGCCCCGGCCGCCACTGAGCTGTCTTTGGGAATGTCAGGTGATTTTGTCGAGGCACTGGAGCGCGGCGCGACACACCTGCGCATTGGTACCGCAATTACCGGGAAAAGACCTCAGGGCGCCTAGCCTTAAAGAGTCAACCTGCGAACAAGGGGCAACAATGGCAAACGCACTACGTAAGACACTTGAATTTCTCGGACTAGCCGAGGAGTCTTTTGACGACCAGCCGTCCTCAAAGTCTCACCAGGAGAGTACCCAGCCAGCCCCTCGCGCGACCGTGACTCCGCTTCGTCGGGGCTCCAAAAACGGGGTGAGTGATGTGAACGAGATTTTGACCGTGCATCCCAAGAAGTATGACGACGCGAAGACTATTGCGGAAACCTTCCGCGAGGGAATTCCCGTCATCATCAATCTGACCCAGATGAGCGAATCAGAAGCTCGCCGTTTGGTGGACTTTTCGAGTGGTCTTTCCCAGGGACTGCGCGGCCACATCGAGCGTGTGACGCCGAAAGTCTTTTTGCTCTCTCCCTCCCACGTGTTGGTGAGCGGCGAGGGTGATGGCGTGGAGTCTGAGCTCGACGCCTCGCTCGTCGACTAAGCACTCTCTCGGGTCGAGCCCGGCATAATAGGCACCATGGTCTCCGGTCTCGCAACGCTTGTCTATATTGCGCTCTACATCTTCTTTATCGCGATGTGGGTGCGGTTCATTTTTGACTGGATTCGTGTGTTGTCCCGGAGCTTCCAACCCAAAGGACTTGTGTTGGTAGCTGCTGAAGCTGCCTATAGCGTGACCGATCGTCCTCTTGCCGCAGTTCGTCGTGTGGTCCCCACCCTTCGTTTCGGTGGTGCGGGAATTGACCTGGGATGGAGTGTGTTGATGATTGGAACGCTCATCATGCTCTCCGTCGTGGGATCTTTCCGCTAGGTTTCGCCTAATTCCGAGACAGCGCGCTAGGCTGGGCTCCGGGATTTCAGAGATCTCAATGATTACCGCCGGATCCCAACCCTGAACTAAACGAGGTACTTTTCATGGCTCTGACAGCTGAAGATATCGTCAACAAGCGTTTTCAATCGACCAAGTTTCGCGAAGGTTACGACCAGGATGAGGTCGATGACTTTCTTGACGAAGTGGTTGTGGAGATGCGCCGCGTTCTTGCAGAGAACGAAGAAATGACTCAAAAACTTGCTGCTAGCGAGGCTCGCATTGCTGAGCTTCAGCGTTCGGGCGGATCACAGAGTTCTGTGGGTGTGAGTCCGCTCCCCACTGCCGGTGAAGACGTGGTCGAGGCGGAAAATGCCAATAACTTGCTGCAGCTCGCTCGTAGGCTCCACGAGGAGCACGTGCGCGAAGGAATCCAGAAGCGTGATGAATTGATCGCCGAGGGTCACGCTCAGGCAGCGCGGATTGTGCAGGAGGCGGAAACCGAGCACGC
>JANQZT010000010.1:0-7748 GCA_030728325.1 Pontimonas sp. | reverse complement strand
GCTTTGCTCGATGGCTCACCGGGTGGGAAGTCAGAACGAGTGCGCGCCGGCGCCATTCTTGAGGTCACCTTTGAGCCCAAGAAGGCTCCCACCATCGTTCCCATCGTCGTGGACTCGATGGCAATTGTGTATGACGATGACGACGTCGTGGTGGTCGATAAACCCCCGGGATTAGCGGCTCATCCTGCGCCGAGTTGGGACGGCCCTTCGGTTCTGGGTGCTCTGGCAGGTGCTGGATATCGAATTTCCACCTCCGGGCCTCCCGAGCGCCAGGGTATTGTCCATCGTTTGGATGTGGGCACCTCCGGATTGATGGCAGTGGCGAAGAGCGAAGTTGCCTACAGCCGCTTGAAACGGGCGTTCAAGGCCCGCGAAGTGCACAAGATTTACCACGCATTGGTCCAAGGGCACCCCGACCCCAGCACCGGCACCATTGATGCGCCCATTGGGCGGCACCCCTCCTCGTCATGGAAGTTCGCGGTGGTTGCTGGGGGAAGAGACTCCATCACTCACTATGAAACGGTGGAGGCGTTTTCGGGAGCGACACTCCTGCGGGTGAGTTTGGAGACGGGTCGCACGCATCAGATTCGTGTGCACATGAGTGCGCACCGCCACCCCATCGTGGGTGACACGCTGTACGGGGCAGACCCGACCTTGGCCGAGCGCCTAGGGGTGAGTCGTCAGTGGCTCCACGCGAGCGAGCTCGAGTTCACCCACCCCGTCACAGGTGCACTGGTTCACGTCGAGTGTGGATTTCCTGACGACCTTAATGTTGCACTTGAGCGCTTAAGGGCGTGAGTACCGGGGCGCCTTCGGCGACCGGTGCCTCGCCGGTTTACTCTAGAGATTCCCGACCCCCTAGGAGTCTTTTGTGAGCCCTTCCAACGACTCGTTTGCGCACCTTCACGCGCACACCGAGTATTCGATGTTGGATGGTGCCGCCAAAATTTCTGACCTGGTTGATGAGGTAGCTCGGCAAGAGATGCCCGCGGTCGCCATGACCGACCACGGGGTCATGTTTGGGGCCTACGAGTTCTGGAAGAAAGCGACTGCTGCGGGGGTCAACCCCATCATCGGTATCGAGGCTTACCTCACCCCAGGAACCCCTCGGGGAGATAAGACTCGGGTTAAGTGGGGCTCCGGGGGAGAGGACGATGTTTCCGGTGCTGGCGCCTACACCCACCTCACTCTGTTGGCGGAAAACACCGAAGGTATGCACAACCTCTTCCGCATGTCTTCGCTGGCATCCTTGGAGGGCTACTACTTCAAACCTCGAATGGATCGCGATCTCCTCCAGACCTACTCCTCCGGAGTCATCGCCACCACTGGGTGTCCTAGCGGCGAAGTGCAGACACGTTTGCGACTGGGGCAGTACGACGAGGCTCTGAAGGCCGCAGCTGAGTTTCGGGATATTTTCGGAGCTGAGAACTATTTCGTTGAGCTCATGGATCATGGATTAGGAATCGAGAAGCGGGTCATGTCAGACCTGGTTCGCATTTCTCAGGAGCTGGGTATCCCTCTGCTGGCAACCAACGATCTGCACTATACGAAAGCAGACGATGCCGAAGCCCATGCGGCACTCTTGTGTGTTCAATCTGGATCCACCCTGGATGACCCCAAACGATTCAAGTTTGATTCCACAGACTTCTATGTGAAGTCAGCGGCGCAAATGAGGACGCTGTTCTCGGATTTTCCGGAAGCGTGCGACAACACTTTGCTCATCGCTCAGCGTGCATCGGTCGCCTTTGACGAATCGGCAAACTACATGCCACGTTTCCCGGTCCCAGAGGGTGAGTCCGAGACCAGCTATTTCGAGAAGGAAGTCCATCGGGGTCTCGCCGTCCGCTATCCCGGTGGGGTCCCAGACCGGGTGAAAGCGCAAGCGGAGTACGAAATTGGTGTGATCTCGCAGATGGGGTTTGCCAGTTACTTCCTTGTCGTTGCTGACTTCATCAACTGGGCGAAAGAACACGGTATTCGAGTGGGTCCCGGTCGTGGGTCAGGGGCTGGTTCCATGGCCGCCTACGCCATGAGGATCACCGAGCTTGACCCGCTCGAGCACGGGCTTATCTTTGAGCGATTTTTGAACCCTGACAGGGTCTCCATGCCCGACTTTGATGTGGACTTTGATGAGCGTCGCCGCGGAGAAGTGATTCGGTACGTCAGCGATAAGTACGGTGATGATCGGGTTGCGCAAATTGTCACGTTCGGCACTATCAAGGCGAAACAAGCCCTCAAAGACTCTGCGCGCGTGTTGGGCTTCCCCTTCGGAATGGGGGAGAAACTCACCAAATTGATGCCCGCAGGTGTGATGGGCAAAGAGATGTCTCTCGATGGCGTCTTGGAGAAAACCCATGAGCGCTATAAGGAAGCAGCCGACCTGCGAACGCTCGTGGAGTCAGACCCCGACGCCAAGCAGGTCTTCGAGACAGCTCTGGGCCTGGAGAACCTCAAGAGACAGTGGGGTGTTCACGCTGCCGGAGTCATCATGTCGAGCGATCCTTTGCTCGACATCATTCCGATTATGCGCCGCGAGCAAGATGGTCAGATTGTCACCCAGTTCGACTTTCCCTCTTCAGAGGCCTTAGGCCTAGTGAAAATGGACTTCCTGTCGCTTCGTAATCTCACCATCATCGACGATGCTCTAGATAACATCGAGCTCAACCGCGGGCACCGACCTGTTTTGGAGGAGCTCACCCTCGACGATTCGGCCGCATACTCCCTGCTGAGCCGAGGGGACACCTTGGGTGTTTTTCAGCTGGATGGCGGCCCGATGAGGAGTCTGCTGCGACTTTTGAAACCGGATAGTTTTGAAGACATTTCCGCGGTCTTGGCTCTCTATCGACCGGGACCGATGGGTGCTGATTCGCACACCAACTATGCGTTGCGCAAGAACGGGCAGCAAAACATCACTCCGCTTCATCCGGAGCTAGCGGACGCCCTCGAGCAGGTGCTGGGGGAGACCTATGGCCTCATTGTGTACCAAGAGCAGGTCATGGAGATTGCCCAGAAACTTGCCGGATACACCCTGGCTCAAGCGGACCTGCTGCGACGGGCGATGGGAAAGAAGAAGAAAGAAGAGCTCGATATTCAGTTCGAGGCGTTCCGCGAGGGCATGCGCCGCAACGGCTTCTCCGATCAGTCCATTCAGGCCCTGTGGGAAGTGCTGGTGCCCTTCTCGGACTACGCCTTCAATAAGGCTCACTCCGCCGCGTACGGGATGATTTCCTACTGGACCGCCTACCTCAAAGCCCACTACCCGGCGGAGTATATGGCGGCCCTGCTCACCAGTGTGAGCGACCAGAAAGACAAGTCGGCCATCTATCTCAATGAATGTCGCAGGATGGGAATCAAGGTTCTTCCCCCTGATGTGAATGAGTCGATTGCCACTTTCAGTGCGGTAGGCGAGGATATTCGCTTCGGTTTGGCCGCGATCCGTAACGTGGGGGTCGGCGTTGTGCAAGGAATTCGGAACGCCCGCGAGTCTCAGGGCGCCTTCGCCTCGTTCCACGACTTCATCAAAAAGGTTCCCTCGACCGTGCTCAACAAGCGCACCGTGGAATCTCTCATCAAAGGGGGCGCCTTTGATGGGCTCGGACACACTCGCCGCGCACTGTTTGATATTCATGAATCAGTCGTGGAATCTGCGTCCCGAGATAAGAAAGCTGAAGAGCACGGAGACGTCGGGTTTGATTTTGACAGCCTGTTTGAGGAAGCCGGAACTGGCTCCACCCAAATAGTGCCAGATCGGCCCGAGTGGTCCCGAAAAGAGCTCTTGAGTCTCGAGAGGGACATGCTGGGCCTCTATGTCTCCGACCACCCTCTCGCAGGCTTAGAGGTCACCTTGGCCGCTGAAGCAGAGGTAACTATTGCTGAGCTCCTTGCGTCCGATAGGGAAGACGGCGAATCGGTGACCGTCGCCGGTCTTGTCACATCGGTGAGTCACCGGGTTGCCAGAACCAGTGGAAATCCTTACGCGCAGGTCACTATTGAAGACTTTGGTGGCGAAGTCGCGGTCATGTTCCTAGGCAAGACGTATAAGAACTATCAGACCGATTTGGTCGAGGACTCGATTGTCTCCCTGCGCGGACGGGTGTCCCGGAGAGACGATGGACTCGGTTTGCACGCTATTGAGCTCATTCCCCTGGATGTGTCAAGGGATATTCGAGATGAACCACTGACCCTCACGGTCCCGGAGTCGTTTGCGACTGTTCCCGTGTTGACGGCCCTCGACGAAGCCTTAGGTCGTCATGAAGGACAGGCCACCGTTCGGTTACGACTGATCAAGTCGGGAGTCGCTCGAGTCTTTGAGCTTCCACGGACCGTCAGCGTGACCGAGGACCTGATTGGTGAAGTGAAGAGCCTTCTCGGATCGCACTGCCTGAGCCGCTAAAGCGAGGTCACAGCGCGGTAGTCGCGCTCTGAGTACACCAGGGGAGTGGAGAGCTCGCCCAGCGCACCGCCAGTGATGCGAGCGGCCACCATGGCGCTGAACTCCACCTCGGTGATTGCCACAACGGTGGCGCTCATCCAGGCGTGAACACCCTTCAGGAGTGGGAGTCCATCAGGACCTTCGTGCCAATGATCCCCATCGAATCGCTGATCGGACTCTCCCGCGATCTTTTTTGCGAGATCTACGTTGTCGACGGACAACAGATGAATCAGGATCGGAGTATCGACAGACACAGATGTCCAGGAACTGGCGGTTTGAGCCATGTTGAACGTCGCCACTGGAGGGTTCGCCGACAGTGAGGCCAAGGAGGTGGCAATAAATCCTGTGGGGGACCCGTCTTTCTTCCGCAGTGTTACCACTGCAATTCCAGCACCGTGACGGCGGAAAGATTCGAGGAAAGCTTCGGAGGGGCGGAGAGCATCTGTAGTTGTCATCACCTCTATCTTAAGTCAGAGTTCCCCGGGTTTATTCCCTCACCCCCGATACGATGAGGGAGCCATGATTCGGATAGAAGACCTCAGGGGTGTCGCGCTTACTGCTGCGAACGCTCATAGTTTTGTTCCTCGGGTGACTCTGGGGGCTGCGGAGGTCGATGCGACCGTCATTGACTTGATGGCGGAGGTGAAGAGTGAGGGTTCCGTTGCTCTGCGGCGCCACGCTCTCGCTTTTGATGGTGTGGAGGTAAACGACCTTCGGGTGAGTGCCACAGCCCTCAAAGGTGCGCTCTCCGGGCTCGACAAGTCCGTGAAGGCAGCTCTAGAGGAGTCAATCCGACGGGTTCGCGCGGCGTCAGAGGATGCTGTGCCCCAGTCCTCCACGACGACCTACAACGCGGGTGGCACCGTCACGACTCGGTATATGCCCGTCGATCGCGCCGGTGTGTACGTCCCTGGTGGAAAGGCCGTCTACCCCTCCAGCGTGGTGATGAACGTTGTTGCCGCGCAAGCCGCTGGCGTACCTGACATCGTTCTCGTCTCACCCCCGCAACAAGAGTTCGGAGGCCTCCCTCATCCCACAATCCTCGCGGCCGCCGAGCTCCTGGGCGTCTCAGAGGTTTACGCAATCGGCGGGGCGAGCGCTATTGCGGCACTGGCGTGGGGGGTTCGAGACCTCGGCCTCGAACCGGTGTCGGTCATTACTGGTCCCGGCAACCGTTATGTCGCTGCGGCAAAGAGGGTCGTGCGAGGCCAGGTTGGGATTGATTCGGAAGCGGGACCTACCGAGATTGGAATCCTTGCGGATGACACCGCGCACCCAGAGTTCATTGCGGCCGATCTGGTGTCACAGGCTGAGCACGACGAGTTGGCCTCCGCAGTCCTCATGACCACTTCCAGAGAACTTGCAAGCAGGGTAGAAGCTGCTCTGACGCGTCAGGTTGCACTGACACATCACTCAGAAAGAGTCGCGACATCTCTGCGAGGTGAACAATCGGCGATTCTCGTGGTGGACACTCTGGACCAAGCAGTTGATCTTGCCAATGCACTCGCTGCTGAGCACCTCGAAATCATGGTGGAATCGCCCGATGACGTTGTGCCAGCTATTCGGCATGCTGGGGCAATTTTTGTGGGTGATTACACCCCTGTGAGTGCTGGTGATTACTTGGCAGGGTCAAACCACGTTCTCCCGACCGCAGGCGGAGCCCGGTTCACCTCAGGCTTGTCACCGTTGACATTCCTTCGATCCCAACAGGTTGTCGAATATGACAAAGCTGCCTTGGGTCAGGTGGCGGACTCTATTGTGGCCCTCGCCCAGGCTGAGAACCTTCCAGCGCACGGCGACGCGGTGACCACCCGCTTCCTCGAGCCTGACGAACTATAGGCTTAGGCCACCATGTACTGCCCGTTTTGTCGCCATCCCGATAGCCGAGTCATCGATTCGCGAACCAGTGATGACGGAGTCTCCATCCGTCGTAGACGGCAATGTCCTGAATGCGGTCGCCGTTTTTCCACCCTAGAAACCGCGAGTTTGAGCGTCATTAAGCGCAGCGGAGTGACGGAGCCTTTTTCGAGAGAGAAAATCGCGTCGGGTGTGAAGAAAGCCTGCCAGGGTCGACCGGTGACCGATCAGGATCTTGCCCAGCTCGCACAAAGGGTCGAGGAAACTATCCGCCAGACCGGCGCCTCCCAGGTGGATGCAAATGAAATCGGTCTGGCAATACTGGAACCGCTGCGAGAGCTTGACGAAGTCGCATACCTTCGGTTTGCGTCGGTGTATCAGGCATTTGAGAGCTTGGATGATTTCGAGGAGGCCATCGAAGCGCTTCGCACATCGACAGCTGAATCCGCTGAGGAGAGCTGATGTACGAGGCTCTATTCTCTGTCCTGAAGCGCCTCAACCCTGAATTTACGCATCACCTGGGAATGCTGGTCGTCCGCTTGGCGGGCACTCCACTGGGAGCGTTGCTCCTTCGGCCAGAAAAGACTTTGTCTCCAGCGATGCGGGTGGAAACGTTGGGGTCAACGTTTGAGTCCCCCCTGGGGCTAGCCGCAGGTTTCGATAAGAATGCTGTGGGAATCAGAGGGTTCCACGCGTTGGGCTTTGGGCACGTGGAAGTGGGGACCGTTACCCCGAAGGCGCAGCCAGGAAACCCGCGTCCCCGTTTATTCCGCTTACCCGAGGACACTGCTCTCATCAATCGGATGGGGTTTAACAATGACGGAGTTGATGCTGTTGCTCGCCGGCTGAAAGCGTTGAGAGCTCGCGGGGTGCCACTTCCCATCATCGGCGTCAATATTGGCAAGAACAAGACCACGGCCCAGGAGAATGCTCCGGATGACTATGTGGCGTGCACTACAGCGCTTGCGCAGTATGCCGACTATCTGGTGGTGAACGTCAGTTCCCCCAACACCCCTGGTCTACGGGGCCTTCAAGAGCGCTCCTTGCTGGAGCCCATTTTGCGGGCTGTGCGTGACCACTCGGAGGACACCCCAGTGCTGGTAAAGATTGCTCCAGATCTGAGTGATGACGCTATCGCCGAAGTTGTCGATGTTGTGTGTGACCTAGGTCTCGCTGGGATCGTGGCAACGAATACGACAATCTCTCGGGAGAGCTTGGCGACACCGGTTGACGTTGTGGCCCGAATGGGGGAGGGAGGGCTGTCGGGAGCGCCGCTGGCGGCTCGCTCGGTGGATGTTCTCAGAATTGTTCGTCACACTCTGCCCCGCGAGTATTGCGTTATCAGCGTTGGCGGAGTGATGAGCGGCGATGATGCCCAGAGGCTGCTGGACAACGGGGCGACCCTGATTCAGGCGTACACCGGTTTTGTGTATCGCGGACCGTTCTTTGCTCGAAAGGT
>JANQZT010000009.1 GCA_030728325.1 Pontimonas sp. | reverse complement strand
CATCAAAAACCCTGCAGGCGAGTCGAAAGGACGAGCCTCCGACGTGGTCCACCGTCATCCCCACTTGAACAGGTGCTTTTCGGTAGTGCAGGGGAGCGAGGTACTTCAGTTGCTGCTCTGCCACCACGAGTCCGCCACTGAGGATCGTGGAGCCTGGCCCGGAGTCAGGAATCACCCGTGCACGCGCTTCCTCGAGGTAGCGAAAGAACACCACATTGTTGACATGACCAAAAGCGTCAGCATCACCCCAGCGCAGATCAATATCGACCACGTGTTCCAGCGACATGCGACTCCTTATTTCCCTTCCACACGATAGTCCGTGATGTCGTCAAGCACAGATCTGCCTTGCTCCCGCGGAAAACTCATGAAAGGGTCTTCCTAAGCACAAAGTGCCACAGCAGACTGCTCTGCCAGGGTTTGTTGGCTTCCTTGTAAGCCCAGACCCACAGGAGAGTCTGATGTTTCGTTTCCTCACCGCAGTGGCCCTTGTCACTCTGACCGCCCTGGTTCTGACACATTCAAGTCCCCCGGCGTATGCCGCAAACGACTGGGAACAAGTAGGTCTAGATATCGATGGTGAAGCAAATGGGAACCAGTCTGGTTACTCTGTGGCACTCAGCAATGATGGGTCGATTGTTGCGGTAGGTGAATGGCGCACAGCGTCGTTGCGAGGTCAGGTGCGTGTCTTTGAGCTGTCGGGCGGATCATGGGTGCAAAAAGGCTCGAGCCTCGCTGGCGAGGCGGTCGGGGATTATTTTGGGGGTTCGGTGTCCCTCAGTAACGACGGATTGACTCTGGCGGTTGGTGCACCCGAGAACGATGGCAACGGCACGAGTTCCGGCCACGTGAGGGTCTTCACCTTCAGCGGCGGCAACTGGGTTCAGAGAACTCCCGACATTGACGGAGCATCAGGTAACGACCTTTTTGGTTCCGCGGTGGCGCTCAGTGGAGATGGTGCGATTGTCGCTGTGGGTGCTCCCACTGACGCCAATATCAATGGTGATGCTTCAGCGGGCCAAGTCACGGTCTTCTCACATAACGGGACCACCTGGGTTCAGCGAGGTGCTCGAGGGCAAATGGAAGGTGTGGCATTTGGCGATCAAGCTGGGAGAGTGAACTCAGTGGCAATCAATGACGATGGGTCAACGGTCGCGGTGGGTTCACGAACTAGAGACATCCCAGGCAGCTCAAATGTTGGCTCCGTTGAGGTCTACGACTACGACGGCTCAGCCTGGGGTCAACGAGGCGCGACTCAATACGGGGATAACGCGGAGGATCGGTTGGGCTACTCCGTGGCGCTGAATGCCTCCGGTTCAGTGGTCGCAGCGGGAGCAATTTTTCATGATGTTGACTCCCTTTCCGATGCTGGGCGCGCACACGTCTTTGAATGGGGCTCTGGTTCGTGGACACAATGGGGTGCCGATATACCGGGTGATGGTGCCAATGATCAATTTGGAATCAGTGTGGCTCTGAACGACAGCGGAGACCGCCTCGTGGTGGGTGCCATCCTGCACGATACCGGGGGAACAAACGCCGGACGTGCCTCCGTATTTGAGTACTCGAGTAACACGTGGACCCAGCTCGGCTCGAGCATTGATGGCCAAACAGTCGATGAGAATTTCGGAAACTCGGTGGCCATTAGCGGGACCGGGGCAACTATCGCCATCGGTGGTCAAAACGGAACAAGCACCAATCCTGGCTGGACTCGCATCTATGCATATCCAAACCCTGCTGCTGCCGGTGGTTCTGAATCGAGCCAGGATGCAGGCCTGCCCGGCATATACCTCCACGTCGCAGGTCCGGTGGGCCGACTGGCAGAGGGCTCACCCGTCTATTACGGCAGTGACCGGGTGGCCATAACCTCCACCTATCTCCTCACCATCACCAACCAGGCGACCAACACCACATCCCGAGTGCTCGCCGAGGGTGTGGTGGATGCCAGGGGCAACTTGGAAGCCAGAGCTCTGTTGCCATCCCTCCAACCCGGGGACTATGACGTGGTGTTCCAGGGCAAACACCGAGGTGGCGCCGGCCTGCGTCTGAGCGCCCGCATCACCGTCGGAGATGCGGGACAGATCATCACACTGGGTCCAAACATTCCTACGGTCTGGTGACGTTACTTTTTCCTCGACACAAGCCAGCCAAGTCCCGCCATGATGGCGCCACCGGCAACATAGGTCAACCACATAAAGAACAGGGTCTCCATCAGATCGCTGCCTCAGCGCAGAACGTCTCGGCACGAATAACTCCATAAAACAGAGCGTCGAAGGCCATGATCTGTTCCTCCGCGGTGCTCTCGGGGGTGCTGAGTCGATAGAAGGCCTCTGCCGCAACGCCGAGGTCATGGAGCCACTGGCCCTCAAGGGGCACTGGCTCACCTACCCGCCAGGATGCGAGCTCAGCGAGTCCTGCCATGCGAAGTGAGGCGCTTCGGACCTGATTGAAGTCGGCAGGGTCATCGGATTCAATCAGTCGGTCAAATCCTTCGTGGTACTGGGCGATCTGATACATCACATCGGGGCAGAAGCCAAGATACGTATCCCGTGTGGTCGTGTCCGTGGGATCAGGCTGGTCGGGTGCTGTGCACCCGACCAGTAACCAAAGAACCATGAGAGCAGTAAGGAGAGTGCGCATCAGAGAGTGCCTCCCGAGAGTTGGCTGGCGACACACTGCGGGCAGAAAGGAGACAACAAGAACCCGACGAAAGGAAAACCGCAGTGTGCCGCCATGAGAAAAAACCTAGGAGCGACCACCGACACTGCGGCGTGACGTCTAATACATCAGCAGTTTTGAACGGAGAATCCGACCAAATCGCTCGATATCACCCTTTGCAAGCTCGAGATCGTTCCAGTCGACAATCATGCTGAGATGGCCCTGGCCGTCATCGATGAGTATGCAGGGCTCTCGTCCAGAGCTGGCGGCTTCCTGTTCGGGAGTCCTCGTGTTGCGAAAAGCGAGGGAAAAGGTGTGACCAAACTCAGTCTCGAGTGATTTCACTAGGGCTTGCCATTCGGAGGTGGGTTTAGCGGGTGAGTGGGTCAGTTGGGAGAGCCAGCAGGCGTGAGAGCCCACCCGTCGGCCGAGCATTCGGCGAAACTCAGCAAGAAGGCCACCATCCGCGCTATAGACGCCAACAAGCTCTGCCATGCCACTCCTTCGTCGAGCCTTGAGAGTATCAAGGCCAGGTGTGAGTGCAGGTACTAGCTCTGGTCTTGGGTTGCCAGTGTGTAACGGTCTGGGTGATCACTATCTTTGGTTTGATGCAGGAACCTACTGGTTCCACTCCGCTTCCTCGTCAAAACCACTGCCGTATTGGGTCTCTGGGTAGGCAGTGTTGGGGGAGTAGCCGGCGGGACCCGAGTGCACATCACCCTCGTCCATGATCACAAACCCACACCCCGTGCACTTCTCTTGACCTTTGGGCCAGATGGCGTTGCAGTCAGGACAGTAATCCGCTTCGTGTTCGATCATCCGTGGTCCTCCTCGGGTTTGTGGAACTCTACGCCCCACCGCGGGCTCTGTACAGGGGAGGTGCGGGATTCACAGCCGCTACCGAAGAACATGACCACACTGGACACAAAAGTCGTTTCCCCACACCCAGGGAGCACGACACCTGGGGCAATACTTTGGTTCTTCCTCAGCCACGACCAGCCTCCAAGAAGGTGTTGACCAGAATCTGGTTGTTCTTTTCCTCGAGCGCTGCGTGGAGCAGACCTATTTGGGAGTGATACGGCACGCGAGAGCTAGTGCCTCAAGATTTCTTGAGCACCTATTCAGAACTTGTTTCCCAGCCAGCGGGAAGCGCTGGACTAAAGACCCAGAGGATTTCTGCGGGGTTGAGGGCATCATCGTTCTGAAAACTGTGCGCCTCGCTGGGAGAAAAAGTCATGGCGTCACCGGGGGTCAGAACTTCGCAGCGGTCCCCCACAGTCAAGAGGACTCGGCCGGCGACGACGTAGGCAAATTCGACGTCGCTCGGAAGCGAGTAGAGCTCTTGGCCAGACCCACCACCGGGTTTGATGGTGGAGTGAATGACTTGAAGTCGGCGCTCATGGGTAGGGGTGAGGAGAGCTTCGATAAGACCGGCCCCTCCAAAGTTAATAGGAACTCGGTCCTTTAATCGAATGAGATCCTGCCCTGCCTCAGGGTCGAAGAGATCACCAATGGAGAGGCCCAGCGTTCCACAAATTTTGAGCAGCACCGCAACTGAGGGAGTAGCTTGGTTCCGCTCTACCTTGGAGATGTAACCCTTGGTCAGGGAGGCCTGGTCCGCGACTTCCTCGAGAGTGAGCCGTCGGGCCTCTCGAGCCTGGCGAAGACGGTCACCAAGGCCTGCCAAAGACTGCTCTAACCCCTGGGACAGGGAATCGGTAATGCTCATGCCGGCTCCGCCTCGGGAGAGAGATGTTCGTGGACCGCCAACCAGTGAGATCCGACTCGGTGGAAGACAATGGTCTCTCGTTCCCTCACGGTGTCGAGGACTCCTTCCATTTCAATCGAGGAGACAACGATGTGGCGAAATACTGCCACATCGATACCAATCATCTGGACCTGGGCATCGTGGGATTCGCACGAGTGAACCCTGAAACCGAAGTCGGTCTCCCACTGTGCCCAGAGGGTCTCCCATTCTTGTCGAGAGGTGAGAATCTCCGGGTGGGTATAGAAAATGAAAGTTGCATCGGTGGCAAAAAAGTTGAAATAGGCATTCGCGTCGTGAGCGCCAAAAGCCGCTACAAGTTTCTGCGCCGTTCGCATAACTTCTGCGGTGGTGTTGGTGCTCATGAGACACCCACTGTGGAGAGTACGCTCGAGGGAAGGCTTACGTGGGGGAACCCGGGGAGAGAGTCACTGTGAGAATCGTCAGTTCGTGCGATTTGAGTCATCCCCTCGTCACCGGCATTCCCACCTATCCTGATGATCCTGACGTCTCCATTAGGCCGGCAACGACGATTGCTGGAGAGGGTTATAACGTAGCTCACGTATCTATGGGATCTCAATCGGGAACCCATATTGACGCCCCGTTTCACTTCATCCAGGAGGGTCTCACAATTGATAAGTTTCCCCCTGAGATTTTTGTGGGGGAGGCTGCAATCGCTGATGTGAGGGGTTTGTCGCGTCACGCTGAGATCGGGGCTGATGCGATTCCTCAGCCAATAAAGCCCGGGGGGATTCTCCTCATCCACACGGGCTGGTCTGAGTATTGGGGCTCCGATCAGTACTTTGCCCACCCGTTCGTGAGTGCCTCGGCGGCAGAGAGAATTGTCGCCTTGGGGTATCAGGCCATGGGAATTGATGCGCTGTCGGTCGACCAAACCGAGGGAAACACCTCGAACTTTGCTGCCCACGACATCATCCTGGGTGCAAACATTCCGATTGCTGAGAACCTCAGAGGTCTCTCCGGGATTGTGTGGGACAGACCGTGGGTGTCTTTGTTGCCGCTGCGAATTGGCGACGGTGATGGGGCCCCAATCCGCGCCGTCGCGTTCGAACTCGAACATGACTAGCGGTTACGTCCCGCTGCCATCGCCGAGATCAGTTCATAGATCACATGCGCAGCAGCTATTCCGGTGATTTGGGCGTGGTCATAGGCCGGCGCAACCTCCACAACGTCAGCGGAGATGAGGTTCATGTCCCCAAAGACTCGAATCATCTCCAGGAGTTCCCTGCTGGTGAGTCCCCCTGCTTCGGGAGTCCCCGTGCCAGGGGCGTGACCGGGGTCAAGAACATCAATATCGACAGACACGTAGGTTGGTTTATCGCCAACCCGCGCACGGATGGCATCGAGCGCTTTCTGGAGACCGTGGAGTTCCACATCTCGACATGAGACAACCTGAAAACCCAGTCGGGTGTCCTCCGCGAGGTCCTGTGCCGAATAGAGGGGCCCACGGATTCCCACATGCATAGAGGCGGTCATGTCGATGAGACCTTCCTCTGAGGCGCGCCGGAATGGAGTTCCGTGGGTGGTCTCCACGCCGAAATAGGTATCCCAGGTATCGAGGTGAGCGTCAAAATGCACCACCGCAATCGGCCCATGGATAGCGTGCAGGGCTCGAAGCAGCGGAAGGGCTATCGTGTGGTCGCCCCCAATGGTCATTAGTTTTGCTCCGGTGGCCAGAAGCTTCGATGCCTCCACCTCGATGGTGCCGATGGCTTCCTCGATGATGAACGGATTGACAGGAATGTCACCCGCGTCCGCAACCTGCTGTTGGGCAAAAGGTTCGATGTCGGTTGCGGGGTTGTAGGGCCGAAGCAGTCGGGAGGACTCTCTGACGTGACTGGGGCCAAACCGGGCACCAGGACGATAGCTCACCCCAGAATCAAAAGGGATTCCCACAATCGCGACATCTGCCGACTCCACCTGGTCGAGCCGTGGGAGCCTCGCGAACGTCGCAATTCCGGCATATCGGGGGACCTTGCTGGCATCGATTGGTCCAATGGTCTCGCTCATCATGCATCTCCCTTAACAATTTTGGCCATCTCTGGGGCAACCCCCAAGGTGACCATCTGTCCTTGCGTAACCGAACTGCCCTGGGGGAGGGACATCAAAATTTCATGATTATCCCGTCGGGCAATAACCCGGTGGCGCTGGCCCAGGAAGTGTGACTCAGCAATCACCCACTCTCCGAGATTTCCACCGCCACCCGAGCCCATCACGATGTGTTCGGGTCGAATGGACACCGTGACGGATGCGTGAGCATCAGCTGGGCTGGAGACACCAACATTTCCCCATGCGGTGTCAACTGCGTAACCCTCGGCCCTGACCGTTCCTTCGATGATGTTGGAGTCTCCCATGAAGCGCGCGCTGAAGGCGGTAGCGGGATTGAGGTAGAGCTGCTCGGGAGATCCCATGTCGTCGATTCGCCCATCGCGCAGAATGACGATGGTGTCCGCCAGAGACATTGCCTCCTCCTGGTCGTGGGTGACGTGAACAAATGTCGTTCCCACGGTGTCGTGAATCCTGGTGAGTTCGTCCTGCATCTGCCGACGCAACTTGACGTCCAGAGCACCGAGGGGCTCATCGAGGAGCAACACTCGTGGCCCCACAATCAGGGCGCGAGCCAGGGCGATTCTCTGGCGCTGACCACCGGAGAGATCAGCAATGTGCCGATCTTTCGTGTGTGCCAGGCCCACCATCTCAAGAGCCTCACCCACCTGTGTGGCGCGATCCTTTTTGCCCACTCGCTGCATTTCCAGACCAAAGCCAACATTTTGTCCCACAGTCATGTGGGGGAACAGCGCGTAATCCTGGAACACCGTGGTGGTAGGTCGGCGAGATGGGGCGACCGTGGTGACGTCCTCCCCATCTACCGTGACCTGTCCTGATGTTGGTTCCACGAACCCCCCAAGAATGGCGAGGAGGGTGGTTTTTCCGCTGCCCGAGGGGCCAAGGATGACGGTGTAGCTCCCGGGATCAATGCTCAGGGACACCCCGTCGAGGGCTCTGTGCCCCGGGTATTGCTTGACAAGCTCGGTCACGTCAATTCCAGCACCGGTCATTGGCGTCTGCTCCTTTGTTGGACTGCTCTGTTGAGAACGTAGGCGAGGGTGAGGGCCACAACGGAAATCGCGAAGACAAGTGTTCCCGCTGCGTTTGTTTTGGCATCGAGCCCAGTCCGAAGTTGGGACCAGATTTCAATGGGAAGAGTGACGTCAAAGTCCGCGAGGAAGAACGCGATGATGAATTCATCCCACGAGAGGGTGAAAGACAGGAGAAATGCCGCGAGAAGGCCTGGCAACAGCACGGGGATGGCGATGCGCGTGATGACAACCCACTCATTTGCCCCTAAGTCACGTGCGGCCTTTTCTAGAGTTTCGTCCTCGTCGCGCATTTGAGACAGCAGGATTGCAAAAGCGAGGGGCAGATTGATAATGATGTGCCCCAAGGTGACGAGGACGAGTGACCGACCTAAGGCAAGTTCGTTAGCCGTGATCGCAAGACCAAACCCAATCACCAAATAAGACACGCCCAGAGGAGTCATCAGAGCGGCTCGGATGACGCGTGCTCCGTCTGGTCGATAGCGCGCAAGACCGTAGGCAGAGAGGAAGCCCAGAAGGGTAGAGAAAAACGCGGAGACAACACCCACGACAAGCGAGTTTCGCAGTGCTTCCACCATCCCACTGTCGGCAAAGAGGGCCTCATACCACCGCAGAGACGGTCCGGTGAAGGGTGGTAGGGGAAGGTTTGTTGCTTGGAAGGAGAACACCACCAGGGACGCCACGGGCAACAAGATGAAACCGAACACCAACAGTGCATATATCCAGGAAATGCTGCCTCGAAGGAGCTTCATCGCTTCCGCTCCAGTGTCAGGTTCTTTGCCGACACCACGTACACCGCGGCCACGATGACCAAGAGAACGAGCGCCATCGCGGCAGCGAGGGGGAAGTCTCCTCGGCGAGAGACCTGGAGCATCAACAGCTGTGGCAAAAGTAGCTCGTTACCTCCACCGACTATCTGGGGGGTGATGTAGTCACCGATGGCGAGAACAAAAGTCAAGAACGCACCCACGGTGACTCCGGGAAGACTGAGCGGAAGGGTGATCCGGGTAAAGACGTGCCAGGGTGAGGCGCCCAGGTCACGGGCCGCGAGCGGAAGGTTCCGGGGTATCTGGCGCAGGCTGGCGTAGATGGTCAGAGTGGATACCATCACAAAAAAGTGCACAAAAGCGAGAACGGTGGCAAAACGAGTGTTAGCCAACGTGATCGGATCGCCTATCAACCCCGCACCCTGCAAGGTCTGGTTGATGACTCCATTTTTTGCCAACACAAGGAGCCAGCTATAGGAGCGGACCACATAGGAGGTCCAAAACGGTACGACGGTGAGCAAGAGAACTAGCGCTTGCCACTGGGTAGGAACCCGGAACGCGATGATGTAGGCCAGCGGGTAGGCAACGAGAGTCGAGAAGAAGACGGTCAACCCGACTACTTCCAGAGAATTCAGAAGAGCCTGGTGGATGGTGCTATCGGTGGCGAGCCGGACGTAATTGTCCAAACTCAGCGTGCGATCGGTGGTGCCGCCGGTCCGTCGGTACAGGCTGGTCAAAATCACCATGACCATGGGTGCTGCAAACAAGACAAGCGTCACCAGCAGGGCTGGGCCCACAAGGACCCAGCCCTGCCAGCTTCGCTGGTGTCTCACTATCCGACGATAACTCGAGTCCAGACATCGAGCATTGCTGCATCGAGGTCGGCGTCAGGAATGTAGTAGGGGTGCGAGTTGGCGATGAAGCCAGCCTGCTCGTCCCAGCGCAGAATGTCCTTCTGCTCGTCGGTCAATGCCGCGTTCTTGTTTGCCGGCATTCCCCAGTAGCAAGAGGACGTAGCCAGTGCGGCTTGGCCTTCAGCGCTGACGATGTATTGCACGAACTTGGTGGCAAGCTCCTGCTTCTCGCTTCCCGCCAAGACACCGATTGCCTGCTGCCAACGGATACCACCCTGGTTGGGGAGAATCCAGTCGAGGTCAGGGTTTTCGGCGTTCAAGACACTGGTAGAGAACTCTCCACCACCGACAATCACGTCGACCTCGCCGGTTGCCAGTGCGGTCTGAGTGGAGACAACGTCACCCACCTGGGCTGCTTGGGCCTTCAGCTCGACGAGTCGGGCTTCGATGGCGGGAAGGTCATCAACGGTGATGTTCTGTGGCTCGATACCGAGCTCCAGTCCCACGAACTCCATCACAGGGATGTAGTAGTCGTAGATGGCAATCTTGCCGGCGAGCTCAGGATCCCACAGGAAGCTCAAGTCGCGCATTTTCTCAGCGTCCACGTTGGCACCGTTGAAGGCGACCGTGTTGTATCCGAACTTCTCCGGAACTGCGTAGAGCACTCCGTTGAGTTCGTGAATTTCTGGCAATCGAACTTCCTCGAAGAACTGCTCGAAGTCGAAGTCGGCCTTGTCCAATTCGGCAAGGAGTCCTGCTTCGGCTACTCGGGGGACGTCAACGGAGTCGATGACAAAAACATCCCAGTCACCAGGCTGAGACTGTTCGAGGATTCCCAAGGCAACGCCTGTTCCCTCGTAGTCCCTCACATTGACTGTGACGTTGTTTGCTTCCTCGAATGGCGCGAGAAGGGCGGGGTCGGTGTGGTCACACCACACCAGAGCGTTGAGCTCTTGAGCCGCGTCAGTGGACGCGCTTTGGCTACTCGATGATGGCTCTGCGTCTGTTCCGCCAGCGCACGAGGCGAGGAGAAGAGCAGCTGCGGAGAGAGTTGCCATCGAGACCGTGATTCGTGTCTTATGCATGGAACCTCCATAAGTCGGCATCCTTCGGCGGATACCTATAGTTCCCCTGAGGATACAAAGGTTTCCTCCCCGGCACAAAGGTGAGACGGTAACGACTTGGCAACGCCAGGCTCATCCCCACGCGGTAGCGTGTGGAAATGCTTCATGAGAAATCAACTCCTACACCGTCCCACTCGGAACTCTTATTCGCAGATGACAGCGTCCGCATCACACGTCACTCCCTCCTTCCGGGAGCCACCACGGGGGTTCACACTCACGAGTGCGATTATGTGGTCATGCCGGTTCACGGGGGAGTGGTTCGCGTTGAGCGAGGTGTGGAATCCTCGGAGTTCATGATGTCAGCAGGTGCCCCCTACTCCAGAGAGTCCGGAGTGACCCATTCACTTGTCAACGTCTCCAAATCAGAGATTGTATTTGTCGAACTGGAGTATCTCTCGGCCCCGAA
>JANQZT010000008.1 GCA_030728325.1 Pontimonas sp. | reverse complement strand
CGGCGAGCTCCATCATGCGGTTGATCTCGTGGACCTCATGAAGAACGGGATCCCACAGTCTCAGCCCATCGAGCGCATCGCCGTGGCGGCATTCCCCAATGGACACCCAGAATCTTCATCACTGGATCAGGACATCGAGGCGTTGTTGGCAAAACAGAACGCGGGGGCCACCCTCGCAATCACACAGCTGTTCTTCTACGTTGAGGACTACGTGAAGTTTGTCGAGAGAGCTACTGATGCAGGAGTCACCATCCCCATCCTCCCCGGGCTCATGCCGATCACCTCTCCCGGCCGTCTGGCTCGAGTGCTTGAGCTCACCGGGGAGAGAAATCCACTGGAGCTAGAGCAACAACTCCAGTCGACAGAAGACCCCGACGAGCGAGTATCGCTCGGCATTGAGTGGTGTTCGGACATGATTCGAGAGCTAGTGGATGCCGGCGCCCCCGGCATCCATCTCTATGCGTTCAACCAGCACGAAACGGTACTCTCAGCCCTAGAGCAGGCAGGGGTCAGATAAACCATGAAAGACACATCGACACTTCCTATGCCTGCTCGCTCTGAGCAACTCATGTCGGAGCTGAGTGAGCGCGTCATCATTGCTGATGGCGCCATGGGAACCATGCTCCAAGACGCCGCACCTTCGCTGGAGGACTTCCAAGGCCTGGAGGGTTGCAACGAAATCCTGAATGTCACCAGACCGGACATTATCGAGTCGATCCACGACGCCTACTTCGACACCGGGGTCGACTCCATTGAGACCAACACTTTCGGAGCTAACTGGTCAAATCTCTCGGATTATGAAATTGATGATCGGATTGAGGAGCTCGCCGCAGCAGGAGCGGCTATTGGTCGGAAATCTGCCGAAAAATATGAGGCGCAGGATGGCCGCATGCGCTGGGTATTGGGCTCGATGGGCCCTGGGACCAAACTTCCATCACTCGGTCACACCACCTACCAACACCTGAAGGACACCTTCGCTCTGCAGGCACTGGGCCTGATCAAAGGTGGGGCTGACGCTTTCATGATTGAGACCTCCCAAGACCTCCTCCAAACCAAAGCGGCCATCAATGGCTGCAAGGCAGCCATGCTGGAGGCGGGAACCCGCCTCCCCCTCTTTGTCGAAGTAACGGTGGAGACCACCGGGACCATGCTGATGGGCTCCGAAATCAACGCCGCTCTCACGGCTCTCGAGCCACTAGGCATCGACATGATCGGTTTGAACTGCGCGACAGGTCCCCAGGAGATGAGTGAGCACCTGCGCCAGCTCTCTCAACACTCAAGAATTCCCGTGATGGTGATGCCCAACGCGGGCCTCCCTGTCCTCACTGCCAATGGTGCGAGCTATCCGCTGGGGCCAGAAGAGCTTGCGACCGCTCACGAGCAGTTCGTCAAAGAATTTGGGCTCTCCATGGTGGGTGGATGCTGCGGAACGACGCCGGCCCACCTCAGCGCCGTGGTGAAGAGGCTGGGCGGAAACAAGCCTGCCGCCCGGTCACCCCAGCCGGAACCAGGTGTGGCGAGCCTCTATCAGCACGTTCCCCTTACCCAGGACAACACCTACCTGGCCATTGGTGAGCGAACCAATGCGAATGGATCGAAAGCCTTCCGGGAAGCTCTTCTTGAGGGCCGTATCGAGGACTGCGTTGACATCGCCAAGAAGCAGGTGCGCGATGGCGCTCACCTGCTCGATGTCTGTATTGACTATGTGGGTCGCGATGGGGTGGCCGATATTCAGGAGATCGTCACCAGACTTGCCCAGGCCTCCACACTCCCCCTCGTCATTGACTCGACAGAGCCCGCCGTCATCAAAGCCGGCATGGAGCTGATTGGCGGGCGACCTGTCGTCAACTCGGTCAACTTCGAAGACGGCGAAGGACCTGGTTCACGCTTTGACACCATCATGCCCCTGGTCAAGGAGCACGGCGCTGCCGTCATCGCCTTGACCATCGATGAAGAGGGTCAGGCCAGAACCCAAGCTGACAAGGTCAGAATCGCGAGCCGTCTCATCGACACCCTGGTGGAT
>JANQZT010000007.1 GCA_030728325.1 Pontimonas sp. | reverse complement strand
GATGCTTTGCCCTCTACATAGTCAGAGTCGCTCTGCTTCCAGGAGAAGAGCGCACGGAGCTTACGCCCAGTCTCTTCAATGGGGTGTCCCTCTCCCTTGGCGCGAAGCGCCTGGAACTCGGGAGCACCGGCATCCTGGTCGGCGATGAAGCGCTCTGCGAAAGCGCCGGACTGGATGTCCGCAAGGACACCCTTCATGTTCTCTTTGACGTCCGGAGAAATCACGCGGGGGCCGGAGACGTAGTCGCCATACTCAGCGGTGTCAGAGATGGACCAGCGCTGCTTGGCGATGCCACCCTCCCACATCAGGTCCACGATGAGCTTCAGCTCGTGGAGGACCTCGAAGTAGGCGATTTCTGGCTGGTACCCGGCCTCGGTCAGAACTTCAAAGCCGTACTGGACGAGCTGGGAGGTTCCACCACAGAGGACGGCCTGCTCACCGAAGAGGTCTGTTTCTGTCTCCTCCGTGAAGGTGGTGGTGATTCCACCGGCACGAAGAGCACCGAGGCCCTTGGCGTAGGACCAGGCGAGATCCCATGCGCCACCGGTGGCGTCATTTTCAACGGCCACGATGACCGGAACACCACGGCCTGCTTCAAACTCGCGGCGAACAGTGTGTCCGGGGCCCTTGGGGGCGATCAGAATGACGTCGACAGTTGCGGGGGGCTTGATGTAGCCAAAACGGATGTTGAAGCCGTGTCCAAAGACCAACGCTTTACCCTCGGTGAGGTTCGGGGCAACGTCCTCTGCATAGAGGTGACGCTGGTGCTGGTCTGGTGCAAGAATCACGATGACATCGGCCCACTTGGTGGCATCTGCAGTGTTCATCACCTGGAAACCAGCTTCTTGGGCCTTCGGAGTGGACTTCGAGCCATCCTTGAGTGCCACGACCACCTCAACGCCGGAATCGCGGAGGTTTTGTGCGTGAGCGTGTCCTTGAGAGCCATAGCCCACAACGGCAACCTTCTTGCCTTGGATGATGCCGAGGTCAGCGTCTTTGTCGTACTTGATGTCAGTCACTACTGCGTGTCTCCTTGATTAGTGGGCGTTAGTCAAAAGCCTAGTTCTTATTGATGCGATCAGAAATGCTCTTCGATCCTCGCCCAATGGCGAGGAGACCGGACTGAGCAATTTCTTTGATGCCATAGGGCTCGAGCACCTTCAAGAGAGCTCGAACCTTTGCGGTGTCACCGGTGACCTCAATCACGAGGGCATCGGTGACGACATCCACAACTCGGGCGCGAAACAGGTTAGTTGCTTCGAGAATCTGTGACCTGGTGGAGTTGTCCACCCGCACCTTGATGAGCATGTGCTCCCGGGCAACGGACTGTTCGGGCTCGAGCTCCACAATTTTCAGAACATTCACGAGCTTGTTCAGCTGCTTGGTGACCTGCTCCAAAGGAAGGTCCTCCACATCAACCACCACGGTGATGCGAGAGAGACCTGGGATCTCGGTCTTTCCCACAGCAAGAGACTCAATGTTGAATCCACGACGGGCAAAAAGGCCTGCGACCCTGGTCAACAGACCTGGCTTGTCCTCCACCAGGAGGGAGAGTACGTGGCTCATGCTTACTCCTCGTCCCACTCGGGCGCGTGGTCCCTGGCATATTGCACCTGAGAGTTACCCACACCCTGGGGGACCATCGGCCACACCATCGAGTCCTTGGACACGATGAAGTCAATCACCACAGGGCGATCGTTGGTCTCCATAGCGAGCTTGATGGCGGGCTCAACTTCCTCTTTGGTGCGCACCCGAATGCCGAGCGCTCCATAGGAGTCTGCGAGTTTCACAAAATCAGGAATCATGACGGTCTCGTGACCCGTGTTCAAATCGGTGAACGAGTGTCGACCGTCATAGAACAGTGACTGCCATTGACGAACCATTCCGAGCGATGAGTTGTTGATGATGGCAACCTTGATCGGGATGTTGTTGATTGTGCAGGTGGCTAGCTCCTGATTGGTCATCTGGAAACAGCCATCACCATCAATAGCCCAAACCAAGCGCTCGGGTTGAGCAACCTTCGCT
>JANQZT010000006.1 GCA_030728325.1 Pontimonas sp. | reverse complement strand
ACTCCCTCGTTCTTGTCGTTCCCGAGGGTTACGAAGCACCAGCTCGAGCATTAGCGACCGGTATGGACTCTGTGCACGTGGTGGTCGGTGGTGAGACTAGAGGAGACAGTGTTCAACAAGGCCTGGGCGCCCTCCCTGACGGTACGACCAATGTCCTTATTCACGATGCCGCCAGAGCCCTGATGCCCCGCGACGTCTTTGATCGGGTGCTGGATGCTCTCGAGGCAGGGGCGAGCGGAGTTATCCCTCACGTGCCTGTTGTTGACACTCTCGTCAGGGTCGAATCCTCGTTGACAGAGGGTGGTGTTGATCGTGACGAACTCGGTGCCGTGCAAACCCCGCAAGGGTTTGATGTCGAAGCACTGAGGCAGGCCTATGCCGATACGACTGAAGAATTCACGGATGATGCAGCCGTGCTCCGACGTGCAGGAGACGTTGTTGTGGGCGTGGACGGGCATCCCCGGGGATTCAAAATCACCTACCCAGATGACCTTGTGCGGGCTGAGTCTCTGCTGGGCTCTTCCTCAACTCCGTTGGTCGCAGTGGCGATGGATGTTCATCAGTTTGATTCCACAGAACCTCTCCACCTCGCGGGATTGGAGTGGCCAGGGGAGCCCGGCCTCTCTGGCCACAGCGATGGTGACGCCGTCCTCCACGCAATCGTGGACGCGATCCTGCAAGCTGCCGGTCTGGGTGACCTCGGCACACATTTCGGCAGTGCGCGGCCAGAATTTGCCGGTGCCAACAGCCGAGTGTTCCTCGATCACACGTTGGAGTTGCTGAAGAACCACAGCCTTCAGGTCAGCTCAGTGGCCATCCAAATCGTTGCCCAGGCGCCCAAAATTGGGCCCAGGCGCGACGAAGCAGAAGCGACACTATCGTCTCTGGTCGGTGCGCCTGTGTCAGTATCCGCGACAACGACGGATGGTTTGGGCTTCACCGGACGCGGTGAAGGTCTCCTCGCCATTGCCACGGCCGTTCTCCGACGCGTTTAGCGGGAGTGTTGGTCCTCGAATAGCCTCCCTGGCTTGATGGCCCTTCCTCGCTAGCATGAAGCAGTGCCCATCACACTGTTTGATTCGAAGCGTCACGAGTCAGTGGAGTTTGCTCCACTGCGCTCTGGTGAAGTGTCGATGTATGTGTGTGGTCCTACTGTGCAGTCTTCGCCCCACGTGGGTCACCTCAGAAGCGCTCTCGTCTATGACCTCTGGAGCAGATGGTTTACCTATCGGGGGTATCGGGTCACCTTGATTCGAAACGTCACCGACATTGACGACAAGATTCTTGAGAAAGCGCTGGAATCTGGTGAAGAGTGGTGGGCGCTTGCCGAGAGAGTGGAATCAGAATTCCAAGCTGTCGCCGATGCGCTCAACATTCGAAGACCAGCACGTCAACCTCGCGCCACAGGCGATATTCCCGCAATGGTGGAGCTCATCCAGACGCTGATGGACGGGGGCCACGCGTATGCGGCAGAGGATGGCTCGGGGGATGTCTATTTCGAGGTGTCCTCCTGGGAGCCCTATGGAGAGCTCACGAATCAAAGCGTGGAGAACTTGACCCAGGGTGAGACCACCTCCAGCGCAAAGCGTAACCCCGAAGATTTTGCCCTCTGGAAAGGTCACAAGGCTCATGAGCCAGCGACCGCCGCGTGGCCGGCGCCGTGGGGTCGTGGTCGACCAGGCTGGCACCTCGAGTGCTCGGCCATGTCGACCAGATACCTCGGAGAAGCGTTTGATATCCACGGAGGTGGGATGGACCTGCGCTTCCCCCACCATGAGAACGAACTCTCTCAGTCCCGGGCGGCAGGACACGATTACGCCCACCACTGGATGCATAACGCCCTCGTTCTGGTGGGTGGCCAGAAGATGTCCAAGTCTTTGGGAAACAGCATCTTTGCTGCTGACTTGGTCACGCAAGCTCGACCGATAGTTGTTCGGTATGCACTGGCCAGCGCTCATTACCGCTCCGAGCTTGACCTCCAGGAGGGTTACCTCACAGAGGCATCAGCGGCGTTTGAGCGGATTGAAGGTTTCCTTCTTCGAGCACGCGCAGAGGGAATCGAGAGCGCCGAGGGAATTCTTCCCGCAGATTTTGAGGCAGCCATGGATGATGACCTCTCGATTCCCGCAGCACTCGCGGTTGTTCACGAGCGGGTCCGCCATGGAAACCAGGCGCTCGACACCGGAGACAGGGAGACAGCAGAACTTGATGCACGCGCTGTTCGCGCTATGGTCCAGGTGTTGGGCCTTGACCCACTGGCTGAGGAATGGACCACGGCGGGTAGTTCAGATGTCTCTGCAGCATTGGACTCTTTGGTGGAATCCGTGATTGCCTTGCGGTGGAGTGCGAAAGCAGACAAGAACTTTGACCTCTCGGATGCTCTTCGAGACGCCATCGAGAGAGCAGGTATCGACGTGAAGGATTCATCCACCGGGAGCACCTGGAGTCTTCGTGGCTAAAAAAGGACACCCCTCTGCCCGCAAGGCCAAGAAACCCGCCACCTCCGGGACCGGCGGCCACGGCCGCCGTGCCCTGGAAGGCAAAGGACCCACTCCGAAGGCTGAGGACCGCTCCTGGCACCCTGCAGGGAAGCGGAAAGCCGCAAAGGAGCGGCTTGAGACCGTAAAGTCACGCTTCGGGTCGACTCCAGCTCCACAGAAGAGGACGGTTCGTCCGATTTCGGTGGAAGCGGAGATGGTGACCGGGCGTAACTCTGTGATCGAGGCCCTTCGGGCGAAGATCCCCGCCACCACTCTTCACATCGCCACCAAAATCGACATGGACGATCGAGTCCGGGAGTCCATTGCACTGGCGAACAAGCGAGGAATTCCGCTGTTGGAAATTCCTCGTCCCGAGCTTGATCGCTTGACCGGAGCGGACACTGTTCACCAGGGAATTGCTCTCAGCGTTCCGCCCTATACCTATGCTCACCCACTCGAGCTTGCCGAGAAGGCAGAGGCGGGAGACTCCGCCCCGGTCTTTGTGGCCCTCGATGGCATCACGGATCCGAGGAATCTCGGAGCAATTGTGCGATCGGTGGCTGCGTTTGGCGGGTACGGCGTGATCGTCCCCAAACGACGCTCGGTGGGTGTGAACGCGGCTGCCTGGAAAACCTCGGCAGGAGCTATTGCGAGAACTCCCGTGGCGATGGCTGCCAACCTGACTCAGACACTCAAGTCCTTCAAGGATCGCGGTTACTTTGTGGTGGGGCTCGATGGCGAAGCCGACTCGAGTCTCCCCGTCACCGAGCTTGCGGGAACGCCACTGCTCATCGTGGTGGGAAGCGAAGGTAAAGGTCTCTCGAGGCTCATCACCGAAACGTGTGACGTCATTGTCAGTATCCCGATGTCGGGCAAGACAGAGTCACTCAACGCAGGAATAGCCGCCAGCGTTGTGTTGTATGAAATCTCTCGCCAGAAGCTTTCGAAAAAGAAGTCCTAGATCCGATCTCGCCAGTTGAGCTCGATGGTGGGGTTTGGAAGAGTGATCGCTTCGGTTGGTGGTCCTGTGACGACGGCCTCATCGCGACGGTGCTGCAGCACATCCTCGATGTAGGACTGGAGGCTTTCTTCACGGGACACATCGCGGTCTTCGTCTCGCGATCGGGCCGCGCGGTGCTCACGCCATTGATGGAAGATTTCTGGCCCTTCGAGCTTGCCTCGATATTCCCGGGGGATAGCCCGGATGATCGGGTCATACACCTCAGAGAGCCACTGGTGGGCGGCCATCTCCTCGTCGACATCATCACCAGGAAAATGAATCGCTCGGTAGGAGTCCATGTCATTCAAGAGTCGTCGGGCCTGGTTTTCACCTGCGTCAATGCCGGTCAGTCTGAGTAGACGCCTCGTGTGGTGTCCTGCATCCACCACCTTGGGTTGAATACGGAGCGAGGATCCGGCGTCATCGCTGGAGATGGACATGTTCTCGATATCGAAGCCGAGTTCGTTGAGACGGGATACTCGTTGCGTAATTCTCCAGCGCTCGGTCTGGTCAAAACTCTCCCACCCGGTGAGCTCATCCCAGAGTGAGCGGTAAGAATCCATGATCGAGTTCGAGACAGCGACAGGATCGATGTCTTCATCAAGACGCCCACCCGCTTGAAGATCCAGGAGTTCACCGGCCACGTTGATGCGAGCAATCTCTAGATCGTTCTCCCGTTGACCATCCGACAAGCTGCCAGGCATGAGCTCACCTGTCTCGGCATCGACGAGATAGGCCGCAAAAGAGCCGGCATCGCGACGAAACAGAGTATTCGAGAGTGAGACATCACCCCAGAAGAAGCCCACGATGTGGAGTCTCACTAAGAGCACGGCCAGAGCATCTGCAAGCCTGGTCGCCGTGTCAGGGCGGAGCGTTTGAGAATAGAGCGCCCTATAGGGCAAGGAAAACCGGAGATGGCGGGTCACGAGTGCAGCGGGGAGCTCCTCACCCTTTGTGTCGACACGTCCCGACACAATCGCGACAGGCTCCACACAGGGGACATCGAGGCGGTTGAGTTTTTGCAGCATCTCGTATTCACGGACTGCCAAGGCTTCGGTGGTTTCTTTGACCGCGACAATGTGATTGCCCAAGTGGATAAAGCGCACGATGTGGCGGGAAATACCTTTGGGTAGCGCAGCAATAGTCTCCTCAGGCCAATCCTCCAGGGCAATGTCCCAGGGAAGCTCAAAAAGCTCAGGAGCCATCTCCGAGGCTGTGATCGACAGCGATGCGCTCACTCGTGTTTCCTCTCAAAGCTGTGGGGCCACCAGGTAGAACTGGTGACCCCACAGTGCCTGGTCATTAGGACCCGGCAGAAATTGCTTCTTTGGTGAGACGAACACCGGTTGCCGTGTCGAACACGTGCATGTGGTGCTCGATGGGGAGAAGTGCGATCTTGTCGCCCGCGACTGGGTGATCGCGCCCATCTACTCGCACCACCATCTCGATCTTCTCTCCGTTGACTTCGGTGCTGCCATAGAGGTAGCCATCGGCTCCCAGCTCTTCGACGAGCTCCACGGTAGTCTGCAGGCCTTTTCCGGTGCTCGACACGGTGAGGTCCTCGGGTCGGATTCCGACGGTGACACGGTTTCCGGTGGCACCGGCGAGGGTCTCGCGGTCCACTGCGACGGTGGCGGTTCCAAACTGAACTCCACCCTCCACCACGTCAGCATCGAAGAGGTTCATGGCGGGGGAGCCAATGAAGCCTGCGACAAAGGAGTTGGCAGGGGCTTCGTAGAGATCACGGGGGGTTCCGACCTGCTGGAGGACACCATCTTTCAAGACGGCGATGCGATCACCCATGGTGAGCGCTTCAGTCTGGTCGTGTGTCACATAGACCGTGGTCACACCGAGTCTCCGTTGCAGGGAAGCGATCTGAGTTCTGGTCTGAACACGGAGCTTCGCATCGAGGTTCGACAGGGGCTCGTCCATGAGGAATACCTGGGGCTCCCGCACAATCGCGCGACCCATGGCAACCCTCTGGCGCTGACCACCGGACAGGGCCTTGGGCTTACGGTCCAGGTAGGGCTCGAGGTCCAGCAGCTTGGCTGCTTCCAGGACGCGAGAGGCTCGCTCATCCTTGTTGACGCCCGCAATCTTGAGAGCGAATCCCATGTTCTCTGCCACCGTCATGTGGGGGTAGAGGGCGTAGTTCTGGAACACCATGGCGATGTCCCTGTCCTTCGGCGCAACATCGGTGACATCACGGTCACCGATTAGGATTCGTCCATCGTCGATTTCTTCCAAGCCCGCGAGCATGCGAAGTGAGGTGGACTTCCCGCAGCCCGAAGGACCCACGAGAACGAGGAACTCGCCATCATCGATGGTGAGGTCGAGAGCATCCACAGCCGGGACAGTGGTTCCCGGGTAAATGCGACTTGCTTTATCAAACGTCACAGACGCCATTGTTTTCTCCTTCACCGGCAGGTACGTGCCGGACGATCCGTAGTGAATGGAAACAATTCCTGACCACCGTTGGTCAGGAACCTACTCACCAGTATGGCAGTCATCCAGCTGGTGCGGGAGGGCGGGACATCCTCAACTAGGGAATGCTCTGGTCACCGGGCTAGTATGGGGCGCTGGATTTGATATCCAAGCGTGTCCCAAGAATTTTCTGTCACCATACGTGACGACCTGAGGTCCCCGCTGGGGAAAAGTTATCGAAAGAGAGTCCTGACGTGAACGCTGCTGAATCGAAGCCCACGAAGAATCAGAAGCGCCAAGAGGCACGAGACAAGGCTCGCGCACTGCGCGAAGAGCAGTCCAAGAAGTCCAAGCGCAACAAGGTCATCATTCAGTCCTCTCTGGCCTTGGGAGTGATTGGTGTGATCGCGTTGGTGACAGTCCTCATCATCTCGTCCCTGCGTCCTCCAGGCCCTGGTCCTGCCAACATGCAAAGCGATGGCATCAAAATCGGACAGGGTCTCATTGCGGAGCGCACCCCAGCTCTCCTTCCGGATGAGCTCCCTGTTCCCTCAGAACCGAACGCCAATGGCGTTCCCGCCATCAACATCTTTGTTGATTACTCCTGCCCCGCGTGTGCACAGTTCGAGTCGGTCTATGGTGAGCTCCTGCGCACCTGGGCAGATAGTGGCACCGCCACCGTGGAGTACCACATCCTGTCTTTCCGTGACGCTCAAACAGCGGGCACTCGCTATGCCACTCGTGCTGGCAACAGCGCTGCGTGTGTTGCAGAGTTCTCACCGGACACCTTCTTCACCTACAACGACTTGCTGTTGCGTAGCCAGCCACTGCCTCCAGCGTCCTATGAGCTAACGGATGACCAGATGGTGCAGCTCGCTGAGGCCGCTGGGGTTCAGAACCTGGAGCAGGTCGAAGCATGTATTGCCGATGAAACCTTCTCCAACTGGGTCTCCCAAGCGACCGCCCGTGCGATGAGCACAGGCCCTGTTCCGGTGCGGGATTCTGAGATCCCCCTGGTGACAGGAACACCAGCCGTATTGGTCAATGGCAAGCAGTACAAGCCCGACGTGCACGGTGACTTGGCGAGCTTTGTGGCCTCTCTGGAGGAGAGCGAGTAAAACACTCCTCCGCTAGTCTGAGAGTGCTTTGGTTCGCTGGAGCGTGCCGGCTTGGCGCAATTGGTAGCGCATCCGACTTGTAATCGGAAGGTTACGGGTTCAAGTCCCGTAGCCGGCCCCACTCCAGAGTGTTAGCGGTCAAAACTGCGTCGATCGCGCACGGCTGCGATGGCCAGCACCAGGGAAATCACCCAGCTTGCCCAGAGTAACCACACGTGCCAACTCAGGGGCGAGCGCAGAGTTTTCCGCAAAAGCCCAATCCCGGCCGTCAGGGCACTGAGGATGGAGGCACTAAAGAGATACTCGCGCATGCTCCTAGCCTAGGACCGAAGCCTTGGAGGCAAAAGGGTGCGAGTGTGGTGACCCTGCTACTCTCCGAAGGGTGCCGAGCGAAATGACCAATGCCACTTTTCCCCTGGTGGTGGTGTCTAATCGTCTTCCGGTGTCCTTTTCGGTCGATGAGAATGGTGCCCGGGTCCCCACACTCTCACCCGGTGGTCTCGTCGCTGCGGTCGCACCGTCCCTGCAGGGCAGAGATGCCGCGTGGGTGGGCTGGGATGGAACCGAGTCTGCTGACAGTGAACCAGCTGAGGTCGAGGGCATTGCGCTCTTTCCTGTGTCACTCAGCCAGGATCTCGTCGAGCGACACTACGAGGGTTTTAGCAACGGAACACTCTGGCCACTATTTCACGATGTGGGAGTCGAGTCAGAGTTTCAGGAGTCCTGGTGGGAGGCCTACCAGGAGGTCGATGCAACCTTCGCCCAGCGTGCGGCAGAGGTGGTGGCACCCGGGGGGATTGTCTGGGTTCACGACTACCAAATGATGCTGGTGCCGGGATTACTGCGAGCCCTTCGACCCGATGTCACCATCGGGTATTTCCACCACATTCCCTTCTGCGCACCTCAAACACTCCAATCACTGCCCCAGCACGCAGAGCTCCTGGATGGCACTGCTGCGGCTGATATTGCAGGATTTCAGCGGAAGGGAGATTGCGACAATTTCCTTAAGGCGGCGGGCAAATTCCTCGGTGCGGACGTGTCAGTGAGAGCAGAGACCTACCCGATATCGCTGGACTTCACTGCCGTGTCGACGGCATCAGGGGACCCCCATGTCCTCGCTCGAGCAGCTGAGCTTCGGAGTGAGTGGGGCGACCCTCGGACAGTGTTTCTGGGTGTTGACCGTATTGACTACACCAAAGGAATCCCTGAGCGCCTAGAGGCATACGAAGCGCTCCTACGGTCTGGTCAGCTGACTGTCGAGGACACGGTGATGGTGCAGGCAGGAAGCCCATCACGAGAGAACGTGCCGAGCTATCAGGCTTTGAGAGCGCGAATCGATGCGATCGTGTCACGCATCAACCAGGAGTTTCAGAGTTCCGATGGTCGTCCCGCAGTCATCTACAGTGCACAAAACCTGGAGCGAGCCGAGATGCTTGCTCTCTTCGTGGCTGGTGATGTGATGGTGGTGAGTTCACTGCGAGACGGCATGAACTTGGTCGCCAAAGAATTCGTTGCTTGCAAAAACGATGAGTCCGGGGTGCTGATCCTCAGCCCCTTCACGGGCGCTGCGGATCGCATGGTGGATGCGCTCATCGCAGATCCGACCACTTCAGTGGAACTTCAGAGTGCGATGCTCCAGGCCACAGCCATGACGCCAGAAGAGCAGCAACGCAGGATGGTGGCCCTTCGAGAAGAGGTCCGAACCCATGACGTTGCCTGGTGGGCCGAGCGAATCCTCACCGATTTGGCTTCCAAAGCAACCAGGCCATAGCTCGGTAGTCTGGGCTATATGCCCCAGTCTCCCTCTACCGGGAAAGCCCGGACGATTCTGGGTGTCGTCGCACTCGGATTAACGGTGGTTCTTGGGGCTGGTGGAGCCTTCGGTGCAGGTGTTGCCACTGCCGGGTTGTCGGCGGAGGCGCTTGCTGACACTGTCGCAGTCGAGCCAGAGGTAACAGTAGAGAGCGCTCCAGCCCGAGAGGTTCCCGCTGTTGAGCTGGCGGCACTGCGGATCCCGACCTGCTCCATCTCTCCCCTTCTGGAATCACCAGCACTCGGCGAATTCTCCGGAGTAGTCATTGACCCTGTGACGAACGAGGTGCTTCTTGATCGCGGCATGGACACCCTTCTCGCACCTGCCAGCGTTCATAAGGTTCTGACCGGTGTTGCTGCGCTTGCGACCCTGGGACCTGACACAACTTTTCCCACCAGCACCCTCTCAACTGATGACCCTGAGGTGTTGGTTCTTCGAGCAGGAGGTGACCTCACCCTGAGTGCCACCCCTCAGGGCTCAGAGAGCGTCTATGTGGGAGCAGCAAAGCTTGCAGACCTCGCGGAGCAAACCATTGCCGCACTAGAGGCTTCACTTCCTGAGGATGAGGACGTCACTATTCGGGAGCTGGTCGTCGATGCAAGCCTGTGGGACGCCGAGGACAACTGGCGAGACGCGTGGGCTTCGAGTGCCAGAACGAATGGCTACATCTCACGCATCACGCCTCTCCAGATTGATGGCGACCGCTTCAACCCCTCCGCTGTGATGGGGCAACGAAGCGGAGACCCCATGGGGAGGGCTGCATCGGCTTTCGTCACGGCCCTTCGCCAAGCAGGTAACTCCGCGCGTTATGTGACCATTACCTACGAGGGGACCCCAGAGGGCTCTGCTCCTGTCGCGTCAGTCTCTTCGAGGCCCGTGTCCGAGCTCGTGGCCTACATGGTCAAGGAGAGTGACAACACCCTGGCGGAGATGCTGGGTCGACAGATTTCTCTCACACTGGGCTTTGACGGGTCGGGAGACTCCATTGACGAAGCACTCCAGACTTCACTCTCGACGTTAGGTATCCCGAACGAGGGACTCTATTTTGATGATGCCTCCGGACTGTCAGGCCTCACTCGAGTTACTCCTGATTTCGTCGCCTCAGTTCTGGCTGAGGTCTATCGCAGCGAAGGTGAGATTGGCCTGCTGGCCGAGGGATTGCCCGTAGCCGGTGTGGATGGGTCGCTTGATGATCGGTTCACCGGAGACAACGCGGTGGCGCAGGGCAGAGTATTGGCGAAGACCGGAAGTATTCAAGGCACTCGGTCACTGGCGGGCTGGGTAACCGCAGAGGATGACACTGACCTCGTATTCGCTTTCTTTGCAACAGGTGAGGTCAGTGACGATGCGAGGACCGCTCTCGAGACCGTGGTGACAGGCGTGTATTCCTGCGGGGCAAACCTGGCAGACTTTTAGCCACAAAGTGAGGTGATGTGATGCGTGGATTGCTGGTAGTAGATGTTCAGAATGATTTCTGCGAGGGCGGAGCCCTCGGTGTTGACGGCGGTGCTCGGGTGGCAAGCGGAATTACGGAGCACATCGCAGCGCACGGGCCTGACTATGCAGTTCTCGTTGCCTCACGGGATTGGCACGATGCCGATAACGACAACGGGGGACACTTTGCCCAGGACGGCGAATCGCCTAATTTCGTGACCACCTGGCCAGTGCACTGTGTCGCAGGAACCATGGGTGCCGAGTACCACCCAGACCTCACGCTTCCCGATCACGCGATCCACGTCAAGAAGGGTCAAGGAATGCCCTCCTACTCAATGTTTGAGGGTCATAGCGATGACGGTCACACTGTTGCAGAGATTTTGACAAACGCCGGAGTGACGGAAGTCGATGTGGTGGGGATTGCCACCGACCACTGCGTTCGAGCCAGTGCACTTGATGCCAAAGCTGCAGGGTTTGCTGTCCGAGTCATCAACGACTTGGTCGCTGCTGTGTCCCCCGACACTGAGCGGACTGCTCGTGGTGAGATGACAGAGGCGGGAGTTGTTTTTGCCGACAACTGAGGCTCCCACCTACACCGTGGTGTCGTGTCACTATGGGGATCTTTTTTGGATCCAGCACATGCTGACTCAGGTCCAGGCGCTCTCCGGGGGTGCCGTGACCG
>JANQZT010000005.1 GCA_030728325.1 Pontimonas sp. | reverse complement strand
CTTCGACGGGTGTATTCGAGGGACGAGTTAGACCGAGAAGTACTTGGCCTCGGGGTGGTGGAAGACAAAAGCATCCGTTGATTGCTCGGGGTGAAGCTGGAGTTCCTCGGAGAGTTCCACACCGATGCGCTCAGGGTTCAGAAGCTCCACAACTTTGGTGCGGTCCTCCATGTCAGGGCATGCTGGATATCCGAGTGAGAATCGTGCACCCCGGTATTTCACTCCAAGAATGTCGGAGAGGTCACTCGGGTCCTCGTGACCAAAACCCCACTCGGCACGGATTTGGGAGTGCCAATACTCCGCCAAGGCTTCGGTGAGTTGCATTGCCAGACCATTGAGCTCCAGGTAGTCACGGTAAGAGTCTCCTGCGAAGAGAGTCTGAGCGAAAGCATCAATGCTCGCACCCGCGGTGACAAGTTGGAAGGCCATGACATCGACCTGTCCAGAGTCTTTCGGCTTCACAAAGTCCGCGAGACACAAGTGGCGGTCTCGTCTCTGGCGCGGGAAGGTGAAGCGAAGACGCTCGGACCCTACGGCGCCACCTGATCCGCCATCTGGCGCCAAAATCCCGGGAGTTCCCAGAACTCCGGAATCATCTGTCCCGTGGTGCAAAACAATGACGTCGTGGCCATCAGAGACGACGGGGAAATACCCATAGACCACGGCTGGATCCATAATCTTCTCCGAGAGAAGACGATCCATCCAATACCGCAAGCGTGGCTTGCCCTCGGTAGCAACCAACTCCTCGTAACTTGCACCATCCTCGCCACGACCTGGTTTCAGCCCCCACTGGCCCATAAATGTGGCCCGCTCATCGAGGAACGCTGCATAGTCGGCGAGGGGGAAGCCCTTAACAATGCGCGAACCCCAGAACGGAGGAGCGGGGATGGGGTTGTCCCTCGCGACATCTGAGCGCTCAGGCATGTTCTCGGGCTCTGTCACCACAAGAGTGCTCTTCGGGTAGATGCGCTTCTTCAGTGGTGGCAGTCCCACACCGTCGGGGTCAGCACCGCGGGAGACTGCCACGAGTGGCTCCATCAGGTCGAGGCCCTCAAACGCGTCCGTCGCATAGCGAACGACGCCGTCGAAGGCGCCTGCCAGGTCTTCTTCCACGAAAGCGCGGGTCAGGGCGGCGCCACCGAGAATGATGGGCCACTTTTTGGCGAGGCCTCGGGAGGAGATTTCTTCCAGATTTTCCTTCATGACGACCGTGGACTTCACCAGTAGCCCACTCATGCCAATGACATCCGCGTTGTGTTCCTCGGCAGCAGCAATGATGTCGTTGATGGTCTGCTTGATTCCAATGTTGACCACGTTGTAGCCGTTGTTGGTGAGGATAATGTCGACAAGGTTTTTCCCGATGTCGTGAACATCTCCTCTGACTGTTGCCAACACCATGGTGCCCTTGCCTGCTTCACTGGATTTCTCCATATGAGGCTCCAAAAGAGCAACGGCCGCTTTCATCACTTCGGCTGATTGGAGCACGAAAGGCAATTGCATCTCGCCACTGGCGAAGCGCTGTCCCACGACCTGCATTCCTGCCAGCAAGTGATCGTTGATGATGTCGAGTGGGGCGGTGCCTTCGCTCCGGGCGAGGTCGAGATCTGCCTCCAGGCCCTTGGCTTCGCCATCAATAATTCGTCGCTCGAGGCGGTCTGTCACGCTGAGCGCTGCCAGTTCGGCTTGGCGCTGGTCTTTGAGCGCTGCTGAATCCACGCCATCGAACATGTCGAGCATGGTGGAGAGCGGGTCGTAGGTGAGGTTCCCCTCGGCGTCGTACTCGCGCTTGTCCCAGATCATGTCCAGGGCGACTTTCTTCTGCTCCTCGGGGATGCTCGCCAGAGGCATGATTTTTGCCGCGTCAATGATGGCGGTGTCGAGTCCGGCTTCGGAGGCTTCGTGGAGGAACACCGAGTTCAAGACAGCGCGTGACGCAGGGTTCAGACCAAACGACACGTTTGACACCCCCAACGTGGTGTGGACGCCTGGATACGTGGTGGTGATCTCACGGATGGCCTCGATGGTTTCGATGGCATCCCGTCTTGTCTC
>JANQZT010000004.1 GCA_030728325.1 Pontimonas sp. | reverse complement strand
CGTGATCAATCAGGGTGGGCCCCAGCCAGAAACCAGCGGCCTCGCCATCGGGCTGGACGGTGCGACCATCAGCGACGATGGTGGCGCCATCCTTCTCGGCGATCTCGATATAGGAGGCAACCTTGTCGCGGTGAACCTCGGTCACGAGCGGTCCCATGTCACACGAGCGACGGCCATCGCCGACCTTGATCGCGGACATCTTCTCCTTGACCGCGGCGACCAGTTCGTCACCAATCGGGTCAACAGCCACGACCACGGAGATCGCCATGCAGCGCTCTCCGGCAGAACCAAAGCCCGCGTTGACGGCGGAGTCTGCGACCAAGTCGAGGTCGGCGTCGGGGAGAACCAGCATGTGGTTCTTCGCGCCACCGAGAGCCTGGACGCGCTTGCCGTTGCGGGCACCGGTCTCATAGACGTACTGGGCAATCGGGGTGGAGCCTACGAACGAAATGGATTCGACATCGGGGTGCTCCAGCAACGCATCCACGGAAACCTTGTCGCCGTGGACGACGTTGAAGACACCATCGGGAAGACCTGCCTCTTTCCAGAGGTTCGCGATCCACATGGATGCAGAGGGGTCTTTCTCGCTGGGTTTCACGATGACGGTGTTCCCGGCAGCGATCGCGACAGGGAAGAACCACATCGGCACCATGGCGGGGAAGTTGAAGGGGCTGATGATTCCCACAACACCGAGGGGCTGCTTCAAGGAGTAGACGTCTACGTCGGTGGAGGCGTTGAGAGAGAACTCGCCTTTCAGGAGGTGGGGGAGACCGCAGGCAAACTCAACCACTTCTTGACCACGGGTGATCTCACCGAGAGCATCGGAAAGTACCTTTCCGTGCTCTTCGGTGATGATGGCGGCTAGTTCGCCCTTTTTGGCTTCCAGCAGTTCGCGGAACTTGAAGACAATCTGGACGCGCTTGGTCATCGACATGGTTGACCAGCTAGCAAAGGCAGTCTTTGCAACCTGCACGGCGGCGTCGAGGTCACCGGTGGTGGCCAGGCGCACCGACTTGGTGGCAACACCGAGGGCGGGGTCGAAAACCTCGCCGAGTCGATCGGATTCGCCGACGAACTCTGCTCCGCCGACGTAGTGGTTGATGATGGGCTGGCTCACTGAGCTGTCCTCTCTAGTTGGTGCGGTTATCCGCCGTGAACAATATCTACTGCGCGTTGGATGGCATCCCCAGTATTACTGGATGCCGGGTAAAGCAAGCTGCGACCGACGACAAGACCTCGAACACCGGGCAGGGTGAGCGCACTCGCCCACTCTGTGTAGAGGCTTTCCATGTCGCCTGCGCGATCTCCCCCGAGAATCAGGGTGGGAAGTGTGGTGGACTCCATGACCCGGGCCATGTCTGCCACATAGGGGATCTTGAGCCAGGTGTAAGCACTCGAGCCGCCGAGAGCGCTCACAATCGCAATGGACTGGATAACGGCTTCAGGGGTCAAGACGTTGGAGATGGACCCGTCGACCCATTCACTGATGAAGGGCTCGAGCATGATCGGAATTCCCGCCGCAACAGCGTCGTTGACCGCGTTGGCGGTGGCCATCAAGGTTTCTGCCGTGCCTGAGTCCTGGAAGTTGATGCGGGTCAGAGTTTTGGCAAAATCAAGTCCCGCTTCGCCTATGGACTCGATCGAGTAGGACCCAAATCGGTCATCCATTTCGAAGGATGCACCCCGCAGGCCCCCGCGGTTCATGGAGCCGACCACAATTTTGTTATCGAGCAGGCCCAGTAGGGCGAGGTCGTCAATGATGTCTGGGGTGGCAAGCACTCCGTCAACACCGGGGTTCGAGAGCGCTGTGGCCAATCTCTCGAGCAAGTCCTCGCGATTCGCCATCGCCATGGCTTCGCTGCCAATGCCGAGAGATGCGCGAGCGGGGTGGTCGGCTGCGACGATCATGAGCTTCCCATCAGCGCCCAGGAGCTCCCGGCGCTGGCGGTTCTTCAGCGCTGTCGCAACCGCGCCGGGGTTGCTAGCCCTCAAATCTCGCAGAGCCTGGAAATCAAGATCAGACATGGCCTACCTCCACAGCGTCGTGTACTTCTTGTTCAAAAGGCATAGCGGTCGAGCATTCCA
>JANQZT010000003.1 GCA_030728325.1 Pontimonas sp. | reverse complement strand
CATGGTCGCCACGAGGGCGAGGACGACAACCACAGAAATGCGCCGGAGTGAGACAGTCATGAATGTGAAGGTAGCATAACTTTAGGTTTGTAGAGCTGAATTAACATCTGTGTCGTGTCGCACCTGTTGACGTCGATGCCGGGGAGGCAAACGCCCTTGGCTCGGGCAATCTTCAGGCTGGGCCAAGCGCAGCATTCTGTCTGCGCTGAGCTCGGTTTTCTGCGGGAGCAGGTTCGTAGAACGCAGTCCCGAGCAATGAACTGATACGGTGCCTTAACATTCTCTCCACGCGGGGGGAGCGAAAGGGCGGTCGACGACATGCTTCGACACACTATGGCCGGCGCACTGGTCGGCGTTTTTCTCCTTGCTGGGTGCACCCCCGCTCAAGATCTCACGACAGCGCAAGCCCCAAACCCAAACACCTCCGCGTCTTTTGACGCACTCACGACAGAAACGGTGTGTAACGATTACGGCTGTTTTGAGGTGTCAAACCGTTTGGCGGGAGTCACCGATGGTGAGATTTACCCCGAGGGGACGGACATGACGACCCTCGCGTGGGACCCCGCAGAACTATCCCAATCCAGTGGCCTACCCGATTGGAACAGCCTCGAAGGATTGGATGAAGTGGCAGCACAAGCGGCACCGGGGGTCGTCGTCGTATGGGGGGATTGGTGCGTCGATCGAAGCCAAATACTTTTCGCAGAAGTCTTTCAACACACCTTGGGCTATGCCGGGTTTTTCGTGAACGAGTCCACTTTGCTTGTGCCAGCCGGGGCTACCCTCAGCCTCGAGGACTACGCCCGCATGGATGTGCAGCGCCAGTCGTGGGATGGTGATGACTTACCTGCTGATGAGGATTGTGGGGCGTTCGGGGAAAGGATGAGGCAGCAAAACCCGGCGGTAGATATCGAATCGGGCAAGGGCCCCATCGTCCAGCTTTTTGATGGACGGTGGGCAACAGGGGAATTCCTCTGGTCTGACGACGTCGCCGATCCCACCCGCTTTAGCCAAGATGCGGCCTACGCCGCTCTCACCCTCACCGCGATAACCGATTCTCCCTTCCAAAAGATTGATCAGTGGGAGCCCTTCTCCAACGAGGACGGCACCTACCCTGCGCTTCCAACGTCACAGGTGCGGGTGAGCGAGATGGCGGAAACACTCTCCATCCATCACCCCATCATGGGAAAAAGCGACGGTGGCTGGCAGCTCACGACCTCCGATGCCACACTATGTTCCGCCAACACCGCCTCACGGGCTAGCGACTCTCGCTTTTACCTGCCCCATTGGTCAGACGAGGGAAGCATTGGAGGCCCTGTTCTTGACGCTACGGGAAGGGTGATCGGCACGCTCTTTGGCTCAGGAAGCTTGGGTGACCAGTCAGAGGTCTGCCCCGCCAACGTAGCCAGCACGAACAGAAACCCACTAGGCCCTCTGTCGAATTTTTATCTCGATGGCAGAACCCTGGCCGTGGGCGAAATTTTTGGGCCCACTATTTTTTCCCGATTACAGGAATTGGGCGCTGAGACTCCAGCGCTGGCGCCCCACAATATGAGCTGGCCTACGATCCCAGCTTCGCGGGTGGCTCGATTTGAACAGGTGAACTGGGGGCAGGATTTTACGGAAACGGGCTTTCCCCTCTCACAACTCCAGACTCCCGCCATCGACCACCTGAAACAGGCAACACTCATGTTCATCAAAAAATCAGGGTGCCCCACATGCGAGGAGTCAGCCCGGAATCTTGACTTCTCCGTAGCGTGCCTCTGCACAGGTTTTGCCGTCACCGAAAACCTTATTGTCACGAATGATCACTGCGTCGCGAAGATGGGTATCGGTGATTCGAGTACTTTTCGCACGTTTGCCGGTCAAGACGTGAACGCCGTGCTGGTGGGAAAATCCAGCATCGATGGTGAAAGCGAATTTAACGATCGCTTCGAGCAGGTTTATGGCAATAGCTGGAAATCTGCCGAAGCACAGACCGGGCCGGAACGGGGAGATGTTGCGTTGCTCAGAACAACCCAACGAATGGACCTGACTCCGCTCTCCTTCGCTCCCCCCTCGTCTTTGACCCAGTACGAACCTGTCGTTACGGTGGGCCACCCCTTTCGCATGACTCGC
>JANQZT010000002.1 GCA_030728325.1 Pontimonas sp. | reverse complement strand
CCGCTGCATGCGCTCAGTGTAAGAACCACGACGGTCGCAAGAGCGATGGGGGACCTGAAAACTACAGCCACGTTTCTCCACCGCTTTCCCCGCCGCTAGCGCCGGGGATAGGGAACTCCGCCAACATCTGGATGGGCGACATCGTCGATCCACTCGCCATCGGGATGTTCAACTTCCCACACGATCGGAACCCACCCCACTTCTTTTCCTTCCGGCGGGCTCACGAGGAGGCCGTGGTCAATCTCCGCGAGCTCGAGAACACGCTGCGAAGAGGGGCGCTCCAGCAAGTTAGTGGACCCGTCCCATTCTCTGTGCATTGTCTCGATGGTGGCCTGGAGCTGATCGAGCTTCTCTGGGGTGTACACGTCAGGGAACTCGTTTTTCATGTTCCAAAAAACCGGCTGGTCTATGAAGCGATACCAGCGATAGCGGACCACACTTCCATCATCCAGGGTCGTTTCATGAATTTCCGGATCACAGCCTTCGGGGTCATCGCACGCCCAACACTGAGTGCTGAAGGTGTCTTGGTAGTCAAACTCTTCCGGCCAATCAAGATTGAGTTCACTCTCGTGGTTGCGAAGGTTTGCCGGTGATTCGAGGTTCCCATACGTCATAAAGGTCAACTTTTCCGGAACATCTGCCTCTTGCAGGGGAATGAGAGCATCATTGACGAGTTCGAAATAGGTGGCGATCTCTCTGTCGCCCTGAGGCGTTTGGGACCAGTCAAAAATTATGTTGGTTTCTTCCGCCTCGGTATAGGCCAGAAGTGGGATGGTGAAGTCGATATTGGGATTCGCGTAGTAGTCCTCGCCCCGCTCATCCAGATGGTTGAAAGAAATAAGGGGTTCCCGTTCCATATTCCTCTCAACGTGGGAGGGAAAACCTGCTCCCTCAAACGTCTCGGACCACAGCGCAGCGTCGGATCCCGGTGCAAAAGCATCCACGAAACGGTTATAGACCTGGGAATCAAAAGTCTGAATATTCAGAGCCAGGGGCTCCGCATCCAGTACGGAGGGGGCTTTGGGTGGAAACACCTTCACAAAGGTCCGGCCACCCTCCTCGAGGGCGAAGACAGGCACAGGAGGCATCTCGATGCCGGTGGGAATGTAGCGATGTGCCGGGGCAACACCGAGGGTCTTAGCGGGATCGGCCCACCAGTCGATGTACCACTGTTCATTGCGGATGAGGGGCAGCAGTTCTTCTTCCGACATCTCCCCTTCCACATGTTCCACCAACGCTGCGCCTGCCGGGTCAGCCAGTGTCTCACCGGGAAGCCAATCAAAAACGTTTCTCAGCATGTCCAGCGCGTTCCACCGAGACATTCGTAGGTTCCAATGCTGAGGCGCGTAAGCGATGAGCGGTCCCGAGTAGTTGTCGGCGTCAATGACAAAGGTCCAGGTGAGCAAACCCTCCGTCTCGCCGGTGTCATCGTTACGAGTGGCCCCGTCAATCAGGGGCAAAGCAACCCACGATGTTCCCACCACGATTCCCCCGGTGTCCTCGTGGGGGTCTTGGTTCTCATCAAAAGAGATGATCGGCGAGAGTAGCTGGTTGGACAGGGTGATTCGCCCAAGAACATCGCACGATATCCGCCGCTCATAAAAACCCCACCCCCCACCGGTGTCACTATCCGGCGAATACATGTGGGTTGCGGCGCTGGCCATATATTTCGGGTAGTAGCTTCGCCCCACCTTGTCCGCAACAAACAAGCCGCCCTCGATCGAGTTCCAATGCCCCTGATTATGAGCGTTGTTGCTGCTAATCCACTGCCCCCACTGGCCAAACTGACCAATTGTTGGCACCGTGTCGAGCAGGCGGTAGACCCTGAGGTACTGCGACACCCCGTATACGCTCTCGCCGGTTGCCTTGGCCGTAACCACCTCAGCACCCATGGAAATGTGGGCGGTGTAAGGGGCTACACATTCAACAGCATCGGCTTCGCTAATCAAATCTTCGAACACCGTGGCAGCGCCTGCGAACACTTCAGCACAATGCTCGGGCAGATAGACCCCTGGCTCCCAGGCCTTTGCGCTCGTAGGGGTCTCGAAGCTCTGATCTGAGCGCTCTACCGGCGCAGCCTGGTCTGTCGTCTCAGGCTGCGCACAAGCAGCGAGAACCAGTGCCGCACACATCAGCAAGGAAACTCTGGTGTGCGCGG
>JANQZT010000001.1:42061-51731 GCA_030728325.1 Pontimonas sp. | reverse complement strand
GGTTCTGCGAGGTCCCTTTCTTGGTTCCTCGCTATTCCGAGCACTTTGTCCTCATCGGCCAACCTGGCAAAAACGACGCCCATAGTGTCTCGTCCCTTAGCGGGAACCTCCGAAACGCCCGAGCGGACAACCTTTCCGCTCTCGAGCACGATCAATACTTCGTCTTCCTCATCGACAATCATGGCGCCGGCAAGCGCGCCTCTGGTGTCGGAGAGCTTCGCAACCTTGATGCCTAGGCCTCCACGCTGCTGCGACCGGTACTGATCCACTGCTGTGCGCTTCGCATAACCACCTTCGGTGACCACAAAAACGAAGCCCTGATCACTGACAACGGAGGCGGAGAGCAACTGGTCATCGCCTCGGAACTGCATACCCTTGACACCTGCGGTGGAGCGACCCATCGGACGAAGGCTCTGATCAGATGCCGTGAAGCGCAGAGACATACCCGCCCTGGAGACCAGCAACATGTCATCCCCCTCGTTCAGGAGTCTCGCGGCAACGACCTCGTCACCTTCCTTGAGGTTGATGGCAATAATTCCACCCTGACGGTTGGTGTCGTACTGAGTGAGCGCCGTCTTCTTGATCATGCCCTGCTTGGTCGCAAGAACCAGATACTGAGCTGCCTCGTAGTTGGCGATGTCGAGGATCTGGGCAATGCTCTCGTCAGGCTGCAGAGCGAGCAGGTTCGCCACGTGCTGCCCCTTCGCATCACGGCCAGCCTCTTGAACTTCATACGCCTTAGCGCGGTAGACGCGACCCAGGTTGGTGAAGAACAACAACCATCGATGGGTGGTCGTCACAAAGAAGTGCTCGACCACATCGTCAGCGCGGAGCTGCGCACCCCGGACACCTTTACCACCGCGGTGTTGGCTCCTGTAGTTGTCGCTCCGAGTTCGCTTGATATAGCCACCGCGGGTGACCGTGATGACCATCTCTTCCTCGGGAATCAGGTCTTCATCGGTCATTCCACCTTCGAAGCCCTGGAGGATCTCAGTCCGACGGTCATCACCAAAACGGTCCACTATCTCCTGGAGCTCCTCGGACACGATCGCGCGCTGTCTCTCGTCACTGGCGAGGATGGACTTGTATTCGGCGATCATCTTTTCAAGCTCTGCTGCCTGGTCCATGATCTTCTGACGCTCGAGCGCTGCCAGGCGGCGCAGCTGAAGATTCAGGATGGCGAGAGCTTGATCCTCATCGACACCCAGGAGTTTCTGGAGGCCCTCTTTGGCCTCTTCGACAGTGGGGGACTTGCGAATAAGGGCAATGACCTCGTCCAAAGCGTCCAAGGCCTTGAGATAACCGCGGAGGATGTGAGCATCGGCTTCTGCTTTATCCAGGCGGAACTGTGTCCGGCGAACAATCACCTCAATTTGGTGGCTAACCCAGAAGGAAATGAAACCATCCAGCGTCAGGGTTCTGGGAACCCCGTCCACAATGGCCAACATGTTGGCGCCAAAATTCTCCTGCAAGGACGTGTGCTTGTACAGGTTGTTGAGGACTACCTTCGCGACCGCGTCACGTTTGAGGACAATGACCAGTCGCTGTCCGGTGCGACCCGATGTTTCGTCCCTAATGTCAGCAATTCCGCTGAGTTTTCCTTCTTTGACGAGGTCAGCGATCTTGATCGCTAGGTTGTCCGGGTTCACCTGATACGGGAGCTCGGTGACCACGAGACAGGTGCGACCTTGAATCTCCTCTACCGTGACGACTGCGCGCATCGTGATCGAGCCACGACCCGTGCGATAGGCGTCCTGGATTCCTTTGGACCCAAGGATTTGAGCGCCGGTGGGGAAATCTGGACCCTTAACCTCGCCCATGGCGGCCTCGAGAAGCTCTTCCCTGGAAGCCGTGGGATTCGCGAGGTGCCACAGCGCTGCGGCTGCGACCTCGCGCAAGTTGTGGGGTGGAATGTTGGTGGCCATACCCACGGCGATACCCACGGAACCGTTGACCAAGAGATTCGGGAAACGGCTGGGAAGAATGGTGGGCTCTTGGGTCCGACCGTCGTAGTTGTCTTGGAAATCGACGGTGTTCTCGTCGATGTCGCGCACCATCTCCATGGCAAGGTTCGCCATCTTGGTTTCGGTATATCGAGGTGCAGCAGCTCCGTCATTTCCCGGGCTTCCGAAGTTTCCCTGACCTGCAGCGAGGGGATAGCGAAGGCTCCACGGTTGAACCAGGCGAACGAGAGCGTCATAAATGGCGCTGTCACCGTGGGGGTGAAACTTACCCATGACATCACCGACAACACGGGAACACTTGGAGAAGGCCTTATCGGGACGATATCCACCGTCATACATTGAGTACAGAACACGGCGGTGAACAGGCTTCAATCCATCGCGAACGTCAGGCAATGCGCGCCCCACGATGACGCTCATGGCGTAGTCGAGGTAGGACCTCTGCATCTCCACCTGGAGATCAACTTGGTCGATCTTGTCTGCCGCTGGTTTCTGTGTCGTCTCGTCAGTCATGAGCGTGTCCTAAATGTCCAAGAATCGAACGTCTCGAGCGTTTTGTTGGATGAATGTTCGCCTGGCTTCCACGTCTTCGCCCATGAGAGTGCTGAAAACGGTGTCGGCGACCGCGGCATCCTCCAGCGTCACCTGCAACAGCGTTCTGGTTTCTGGGTTCATCGTCGTGTCCCACAGCTCTTGGTGGTTCATCTCACCCAAACCTTTGTAACGCTGAACCGAGTTATCTTTGGGAAGCTTCTTGCCTTCCTTCTTCCCCGACTCAATCAGCGCATCTCGCTCGCGATCGCTATAGACGTACTCGTGTTCTGAGTTAGACCACTTCAAGCGATAGAGCGGAGGTTGAGCGAGATAGACATATCCGCGCTCAATCAGCGGCCGCATGTAACGGAACAGCAATGTCAGCAACAGCGTGGTGATGTGCTGACCATCCACATCGGCATCGGCCATCAACACGATCTTGTGATACCTGACCTTGTCGACGTCAAAGTCTTCGCCGATGCCGGCACCAAAAGCGGTAATCATGCCCTGGATTTCGTTATTCCCGAGTGCACGATCCAATCGGGCCTTCTCAACGTTCAAGATCTTTCCGCGCAAAGGCAGAATTGCTTGGGTTTCAGGGTTTCGCCCTGACACCGCACTACCGCCAGCAGAGTCACCCTCAACCAAGAAGATTTCTGAGATTGCCGCGTCTTTGGACTGACAGTCTTTGAGCTTTCCAGGCATACCGCCGGACTCCAACAGCCCTTTACGTCTGGTTTGCTCGCGTGCTTTCCGAGCAGCGATTCGAGCTGCCGATGCCTGTACGGCTTTTCGCACGACATCTTTACCTTGAGCGGGGTTCCTCTCGAACCAATCGCCGAGGTGCTCGCCAGTGACTTTCTGCACGAAAGACTTTGCCTCGGTGTTACCCAGCTTCGTCTTGGTCTGTCCCTCAAATTGTGGTTCGCCCAGTTTCACCGACACCACGGCAGTTAAACCCTCGCGCACGTCATCACCAGTGAGGTTTTCGTCTTTTTCTTTGAGCAATCCTGTTGATCGGGCATATTTGTTCACGAGTGTCGTGAGAGCGGCTCGGAAGCCTTCTTCGTGAGTTCCACCCTCATGGGTGTTGATGGTGTTGGCATAGGTGTGAACGCTCTCGGAATACGCCGTGGTCCACTGCATGGCAACTTCGAGAGCAATAGTGCGCTCAGTGTCTTCGGCCTCAAAGGAAATGATGTCCGGGTGGACAATCTCCGTCTTCTTCGCATTATTGAGGTACTCGACGTAATCAACGAGCCCTTGCTCATACTTATAGGTGTCTTTGCGACCACCTGCTGAAGGCCGTTCATCCACCAGATCAATCTGGAGGCCCTTGTTGAGGAACGCCATTTGCTGGAACCGTGTGCGGAGAGTCTCGTAATCAAACTCCACGGTTTCGAAAATTTCAGAGTTAGGCCAAAACTCAATGGTTGTTCCGGTGGCATCTGTGGCTCCGGCCTTGGCCAGAGGGGCGTCTGGAACACCATTTTGGTAAGACTGAGTCCAGCTACTGCCCTGTCGTTTTACATCAACGGTGAGTTTTTGAGAAAGGGCGTTCACCACGCTGCTTCCCACACCGTGCAAACCACCGGACACGGCGTATCCGCCACCACCGAATTTTCCACCGGCGTGCAGTGTCGTCAACACAACCTCAACCGTCGAGCGCTTCTCCACGGGGTGCTCGTCCACGGGGATCCCACGGCCATTGTCGGAGACGCGGACTCCACCATCCGCCAACATCACGACGTTGATCTGGTCGCAGTGACCTGCCAACGCCTCATCGACCGAGTTATCGACGATTTCGTACACCAGGTGATGAAGACCGCGAGGACCGGTTGAGCCGATATACATACCCGGCCGTTTGCGAACGGCCTCGAGTCCCTCAAGGACTTGGATGTCACTGGCGCCATAGGACTCTTCGTTGGAAGTTTTCTTAGGCGCTGGTGACATTTTAAGTTACTCCTGAAGCTGGGCTCGGATGGCGCAAAAACCCAGAAATATCGGGGTTTATTGCTAGCTCACAGTCTATCGAAGAGGGGTCCCAGAAAGGCCTATTTTGGCCCTCTGCGGACAGATTTCTTTTCTTTCCACCAATTAGGGGTTTCTAGCCATAAGTATCGCGCGGGCCACGCCCTGGAACAGAGCGTGAGCCATGTTTCCAGGAGGGGGCACCCGGTGCTTTTACAACAATGTCCGACACGCCGGCCTGAGGGAAGCGTTCCTGCAGCGCCTGGAGCAAATTCTTCTTCATGAGTTTCAGCTGCGTCGCCCACGCGCTGGAGTCGCATTGAATCTCTAGCGACCCCTCGTGGAAACCGATGGGCGAAGCGTGTGCGGCGACATCGTCGCCGACAATATCGGCCCAATGTTCATTCAGATCCGCCCGAGCCAGGCTCGGTGCCCATCCCATCGATTGCGTGAGCTCATCGAAAGCGTCCGCCATAGATCCCGGATCACGAAGGTCACCAAACGGTTCCGATCCGCTGATTGCCCCTTTTTCACGTGCTCGATAACCCCCAAACTTTGTGCGCAGTCGCTGATACACATTGCGGGCTTCAGGAGTCGTCATCGAGGACTCACCACACCATTCTTGACATCAAGTCGAGTTCCCTCCAGCCCTGGGGGCAGGTCGTCCTCCACCGCACTCGTAATAATGAGTTGCTCATAGTCAGTAATTGCACTCACCAGCTTCTCTCGGCGACGAGCATCGAGCTCGGCAAAAACATCGTCAAGCATGATGATGGGATCCCCACTTGCTCGATTCTCGCGCAACCACGCCGCCATCCCCAGTCTGAGGGCAAGCGCAAGCGACCAGGTCTCCCCTTGGCTGGCGTGGGTTCGAGCAGGTTTGTTGTCAATAGTGAATTCCACATCGTCACGATGCGGACCAATGAGCGTCATCCCGCGCTCTAATTCTTCGGCCCTCACTGCTACCAAAGCGTCTGCTATTGCACGGGCGATACTCTCAGGGCTCTCGTCCTCTAGCACGTAACCCCTGGGCTGATATGTCGCTGCTATCTCGTCACCGCCAGCTAAATTGTCGTACTCCTTCGCAACACGGGGAGTGATTTCGCGGAGGTAGCGCACGCGATCAGCCACGATTGCCGCAGCCGCTTGCGCAAAGCTTTCGGTCCAGGCGTCTAGCGTTGAGAGGTCCGCGCCTCGGGAGGAGGAGCGCAACGATTTCAAAAGGGAGTTGCGTTGTTTGAGGACGCGCTCAAAATCACTGAAGACTGCTGCCATGGATGGAGACCCACCCAGTACTAATTCATCAATGAAGTGTCGCCGGAAACTCGGTTCCCCTCGAACAATTGCTGCGTCTTCAGGGGCAAACATGACCGCTGACACCCAGCGAGGAATTTCAGACAGCTTGGTCTTGTTGCCATTCAGCGTTGCTTCGTTAGTGCCATGACGCTTCAGTGTTACGCCCGCGGAGATGTTGCGCTCGCCATGATGAAGCTGGGCAAAGACAGTGGCGCTTTCCTGATCATCTCGAATCAACGGGGCGGCGGATGCCACTCGGTGGGAACCCAATGTTGCGAGATACCGAATGGCCTCAACAACGTTTGTTTTTCCCTGCCCATTAGGACCGACAAGTACGGTAACTCCGGGCGAGCACGCCAAACGGGTTGATTCGTGATTACGCCATTGGGTGAGATCGAGCTGACTGATCCACACAGAAAAACTTCTAGCGCATCAACAAATTGGGCTGCAGCAGGTAGCGATACACCTCAGAGTCGCCACCATCCTGAGACTTCTGAGCAGTGATCAACACAGGCCCGGGCTTATTGGGGTTATCGGTCTGCGTGAATGCAACGCGAACAAATTCACTGTGAGTAGCACTCAGACCGTCAATCAAGAACTGAGGTTTGAGTGATACGACGCACTCTTTACCTACTAGATGTCCATCAATAGTTTCTGAGGCTTGGGCTTGCTCGCTGCCCAAGGCTTCAAGCGCAACACCATCAGCCGTGAATGAATAACGCAAGGGAGCTTCCCGTTCCAAAACCAGGGCAACTCGTCTGGTCGCTTCAATCAGATCAGAAGTGCTTACGACTGCGTAGTCAGGTGTTTCCGAGGGGAACAACTTAGTGACAGGGGGGAAAGATCCCTTGATGAGCAAAGTGGTTACTGTTCTATCTGCGGAACCAAAAGCAACAAGTTCCCGCTCTCCACCGGTGTTGATGGTGATCGTAATTTCGCCAGCGGACGAAAACGTCTTCCCAATTTCAGCCAAAGTGCGAGATGGGACGAGCGCGTGAAGTCCTTCATCACTCACCCCGCTCGCTTTCCACGCGACCTCACGAGACGCGACGCGATAACGATCTGTCGCCATCATCACAACAGCGGAAGAAGAAATATCAAGGAGAACCCCGGTGATGACGGGTGTCACGTCATCACGTGATGCAGCCGGAGCAACCTGGCTAACGGCAGAAGCGAAATCCTCTGCGGACACCGTTCCTGTAATGCCTTCAACCTCGGGAAGATTCGGATATTCCTCCACGGGCATTGTGGCCAGTGAGAACTTGGCAGAGCCTGAGGTAATGCTGACTGAGTTGCCTGATAACTCACACACCACAGATTCGTGGGGAAGTCGTGATGCAATCTCTGCAAGCAGGCGACCTGAAACAAGCACTGTGCCAGCTGCGTCAACATTCGCGTCGATGCGGGTCTTAGCCGACACCTCATAGTCGAAAGAAGAAATGGTGACGCTAGAGCCCTCTGCTGCAATCAAGACACCACTCAGGATCGGAAGTGTTGTCCTCTGGGGTAGCAGTTTGACAGCAAAAGAGACAGCCTCACTGAAGACGTCTTTGTTGACTTCAAATTTCACGTGACACCTGACCTCTGGAATGGATTACCGCAGTACTCGATTCTGGCATAAAGCAACTGTCCTGTTGGATCGGCCTCGTTATTGGTTCAACAGAGAGATTAAGAAAGGAAATACTCATAACCTTTGTGGATTTGTGGATAACTTCTCAAAATCCTCTTGTTCGCTGTAAAACTACAATCGTGTGAGTTGTGTAGCTATGCGGGGAGAAAATGTGCACTTCTGCTCCAGCTCCCATAAACACAATTTAACTTTTGTAGCGTTGTGGAAACACATCGCGTGTCCTCCCCAGAGCATCAGCAGTTCTTCACAAGTTATCCACAGTGTGGGAAACCCTCAACTAGAACTTGATTGGCTTCAATAACTGCTGGTTTGTTTGACCCTGCTCGTGATCTCTGTGACCTGGTTATAGATAGAACGCCGTTCCTTCATCAACTCACTGATTTTCTTGTTGGCGTACATGACCGTGGTGTGATCGCGGTTACCAAACAGTTGGCCAATCTTGGGCAGAGAAAGACTGGTCATTTCTCGACAGAGGTACATCGCCACCTGTCGTGCGAGAGCAATGGTCTGGGATCGTGAAGACCCATAGAGATCCTCAACACTGAGCTGATAGAAGGTCGCAGCAATACTGATGATGTCTGCTGGAGACACCACGTTGGTGTCTTCGGTGAGAACCAGGTCCTTCAGCACGGTCTGTACCAGTGGCATATCGACCGTCGCCTTATTCAAGTTCGCGAAGGCAGTGACACGAATCAGCGCACCCTCTAGTTCGCGAATATTAGATGACACTTTGGACGCCATGTATTCCACAACATCGTCGTTGATGTCGATTCGCTCACTGGCGGCTTTTTTGCGCAAGATTGCAATACGAGTTTCGAGATCCGGTGCTTGAACATCGGTAATCAGACCCCACTCGAATCGACTGCGCATACGGTCCTCGAAGCCGGTGAGTTGTTTGGGGGGTAGGTCGCTGGTGACGACAACCTGCTTGTTGTGGTCATGCAAAGTGTTGAACGTGTGGAAGAAAGCTTCTTGAGTGGAGTCTTTTCCTTGAAGGAACTGAATGTCGTCGATCAAGAGGATGTCGATTTCTCGATACCGAGCTTGGAATTCAGGCGCTCTGTTGTTGGCAATCGCGTTAATGAAGTCGTTGGTGAACTCTTCCGAGGACACATAACGAACACGAATGCCCTTGTAGAGGCTTTGGGCATAATGACCAATGGCGTGGAGGAGGTGGGTTTTACCCAGTCCCGAGCCCCCATAAATAAAGAGGGGGTTGTAGGCCTTGGCGGGAGCTTCGGCGACCGCTACTGCTGCGGCGTGAGAGAAGCGGTTGGAAGACCCGATCACGAAATTATCGAAGCTGTATTTGTTGTTGAGCCGGGTTTGGTCTTGTCCGGTAAGCACAGGTTCTGAATGTGTGACTTCTGGCGCGTAATCCGGGACGATGGAATCATCGGCGGGGATCTGTAAAACGTCACTCTCGATTTCAGGGTTCACGACAATGGCAAAGCTGCTGATCTCTGAATCTTCGATGCTTTCCAGAGCGGCCAGGAGAGGAAGGCGAACTCGTTGTTCGAGCATTCCCCGGGTCAGTTCGTTCGGGACCTCGAGATACAGAACTCCCGCCATAACACCGCGGGGTTCAACGAGATCAAGAAAACCCCACAGCTGAGGAGTGATCCGTGCGTCAGTCGTGAGGTGGCTTTTGACGTTATGCCAGAAATCGAGCACGTCGCTTTCTGGATCCGTCACAAGAAAGCCTTTCTCTCTCGAACTACGAAGTAGACACCTATTCTGAAGGGCATGAAGGGTGCTGTGCCCAGACTAGAGATTAGCTGTGGATAACTCCATTTGGGAAATTTAGTTTGACCCGGTGAGATTTGAGGCTTATCCTGTAGTGTCCCGCAATCGGGAGTAGATGTACCGGCACATTGGCCGGATCAGCAACAAGGAGTTCTTGTCATGAGTAAGCGCACGTTTCAGCCCAACAACCGTCGGCGTGCCAAGGTTCATGGATTCCGCTTGCGTATGCGCACCCGTGCCGGCCGCGCCATTCTTGCTGCTCGTCGCCGTAAAGGCCGCGAGCGCCTCTCCGCCTAGTTATAGGAACACCGCGTGCTAGCGCGGCGTAACCGCATCGTCGAGGGCGAAGAGCTTCGTCACGTCTCGAGGCGGGGCCAGAAGTTTCGATCACCGCTGTTCACGGCGGCGTGGGTGGTTTCTGCTGAGGACAATCCCGCACGGTTTGGCTTTATTACGTCTAAACAGGTGGGCGGTGCGGTAACCAGAAATCTGGTGAAACGTCGTTTGAGGGCTCTTGCGGCGCGAACCGTGG
>JANQZT010000001.1:3877-41961 GCA_030728325.1 Pontimonas sp. | reverse complement strand
AGGACCCCGGCCTCGCTATGTGGTGGGACCGGTAGGGTTTGTCGGAGTAAAGGGAAGGTAGGCACGTGGAGTTTTTTGACACAATTCTGTGGCCCATTCGGTGGGTCATCGAGGCGGTGCTAGCGGGCTCCCACGCCATCCTGGAATCTTTCGGAATGGACCCCGCCTCCGGTGCGGCATGGTTCTTCTCCATTATGGTCCTCGTGTTGTTGGTGCGTGCAGCGCTTATTCCGGTTTTCGTTCGTCAAATCAAGAGCCAACGCCGAATGATGGAAATCGCCCCAGAACTGAAAAAGATTCAGGATAAGTACAAGGGTAAGAAAGACCAGTTCTCTCGCGAGGCGATGTCCCGCGAAACGATGGCCCTGTATTCCAAAGCCGGGACCAACCCTTTCTCCTCGTGTCTTCCACTTCTTCTTCAAATGCCGATCTTCTTCGGCCTTTTCCGGGTTCTCAGTACTGCTGCGGAGGGACGCGCTGGTGTGTCCTTTATGACGGAAGAGCTCGCGGAGCAGTTTGGTCAAGCAGCTCTCTTTGGCTTCGCGCCGTTGAAGGCCACCATGATTGCTGCCTTTGCAGAGGGTTCTGGGTACACCTCCGGAGAAACCATCGGCATCGTGATTACGGCCGGCATCATGGTCGTTCTGATGTCAGCCTCGCAGTTCGTGACTCAGCTTCAGATCATGTCGAAGAACCAGTCGCCCGCGATGAAAGAAAGCCCGATGTATCGCCAGCAGCGGATTCTGCTGTACATGCTGCCTCTGGTGTTCCTCTTCTCCGGTGTGTATTTCCCGCTCGGTGTCATGACCTATTGGTTGGTGTCAAACTTCTGGACCATGGGTCAGCAGTTCATCGTGATTCGTAATATGCCCACGCCCGGCAGTGAAGCCGATAAGGCTCGCGAAGCTCGACTCGCAAAGAAGCGTGAGCGAAAAGGAATTGTCCTGGTGGAAGAGGATGACGAGACCGAGGAAGAACAAGAAAAGGGTCAACGTCCTCAACCCAAAGGGAAGAGTCGTTCTAAGAAAAAGAAGAAGAGGAAATAATGGCCACGAAGGACCAAGAGATCGTTGTCCCCGATGAGGGCGAACTTGCGGCTGACTATCTGGAAAACTTGCTCGACATCGCTGATCTCGATGGCGACATCGAGATTGAGGTGAAGCAGGAGAGAACCTATGTCACTGTCGGCTCGGCAGAGACCAACGATCTTGACGCCTTGTCCTCTCCCGATGTTGTCAGTGCCCTCCAGGATCTGACCAGGTTGGCTGTTCAGCAGAAGACCGGAGAATTTGCTCGCTTGGTGTTGGACATCGGAGGATCTCGTGAGGCACGTGAGCGGGAGCTGGAGAAGCTCGTCAGCGTCGCGATCGAGAAGATCGAGAACGGTGCTAAGTCGGCGGCGCTCCCTCCGATGAGCAGTTATGAGCGCAAGCTCGTGCACGACATGGTGGGCGAGCGCGGCTTCCAGTCAGGCTCCGAAGGCGAAGGCAAAGACCGCCACACGGTCATCACTGCCTCTGCATAGGAATGTTTCACGTGAAACATTTCGATATTGAGCCGGAGCCAGCAGCAGCGGAAAAGCTCTGCGGAGAAGCTTTGCCCACTCTCCGGTTGTTTGCTGAGCACCTTGCACAGTGGGGTGACGAGCTAGGCCTTGTGGGTCCTCGGGAACGTGATCGGTTATGGACCCGTCACATTCTGAACTCGGCTTTGGTCGCCCACAAGCTGGGGCCAGGGACCCTGATCGATATTGGCTCTGGCGCCGGCTTCCCCGGTCTGGTCATCGCGGCCATGCGACCAGACATTCAGTGTGTTCTGATTGAGCCACTGGGTAGACGTGCGCACTGGTTGCGTGAGGAGGCTGACCGCCTAGGTCTGAAGAATGTGGTTGTTCGCAACGAACGCGCTGAGGAGGCCGCTGGGCACGTCATCGCCGACTACGTGACGGCCCGCGCGGTGAGCGCCCTCAAGACACTGGTTCCTCTGGCAGCTCCTCTACTCAGAGCTGGTGGTGAGCTCGTTCTCATGAAGGGCCAGAAGATTGAGGACGAGGTCCGCGACGCCGCGTCGGTGTTGGTTAAGTGGGGCGTGACCAACCCGAGCATTGAGATTACGGGACCCGAATTCAACACCGAAGAAACCCGAATCTTTCGGGCTACAGTGGGATAAAACAGAGCGAATGTTTCACGTGAAACATTGGAGGGAATGTCTCGGTGACCCAGCCACAGTTTGACCAGTCCACGCCATTGGCAGCTGAGCTGGCTGACTTGAGCAATCGACGAGCAGCATTGGCAAAGGCAGTAGCTCCCAAGCCCTCTCGCACCAGGGTTTTCACGGTCGCTAACCAAAAGGGTGGTGTCGGGAAAACCACCACCGCAGTCAATATTGCTGGAGCGTTGGCTCGCTTTGGAAGCACGGTCCTCGTCATTGATCTCGACCCCCAAGGCAACGCGTCAACAGCATTAGGTATCGACCATCACGGGGATATTTCCAGCATCTACGACGTGGTGGTGGGTGTTACTCCTCTGGCGGACGTGGTTCAGGTGAGCCCGGAGAACCCTCGTTTGCTCTGTGCGCCGTCAAACTTGGATCTCGCGGGAGCTGAAATCGAGCTGGTGTCGATGGCTGCTCGGGAATACCGCCTCCAAAGGGCGCTGCAGGCCTTCCTCGATTCTTCGGCGGGCTCCAACATTGACTATGTCTTCATCGATTGCCCCCCGTCGCTGGGCCTTTTGACCATCAATGCCTTTGTTGCAGCGAATGAGGTCTTGATCCCGATTCAGTGTGAGTATTACGCCCTGGAGGGGGTGAGCCAGCTGGTGAGCAACATCGAGCTCATTAGGGGCCACCTGAATCCGGCACTCACTCTGTCCACCATCCTTCTCACCATGTTCGACACCAGAACTAATCTCGCGCATCAGGTTGTGTCAGATGTCAGGTCCCACTTTCCCCACCAGACCTTGGCGACGCTTATTCCCCGATCTGTCCGCGTGTCAGAAGCACCCAGTTATGGCCAGACAGTGATTGAGTATGACCAGAGCTCTCCCGGAGCCGTTTCCTACCAGGAAGCCGCCCTCGAGATCGCACATAGAGGAGCACCGCAGTAATGGCACAGAAGAGAACTGGACTGGGTAGAGGTATTGGTGCGTTGATTCCCGGCGCCCCCACCACAGGAGAGCGCCCGGTCGACGTGTTTTTCCCCTCCAGCGCTGAAGCTGGCGACTTAGTCAGCATTCCCGGAGCGACGCTTGTCGCTGTTCCGCCGACCAGTATTCGCCCCAACCCGAAACAGCCCAGAAAAGAATTCCACCAGGAAGAGCTTGACGAGCTCATTCACTCGGTGCGCGAGTTTGGCGTTCTCCAGCCCATCGTGGTGCGACCTCTCGCTCAGCCGGAAGGAACCGTGGCCTATGAGCTAATCATGGGAGAGCGACGTCTCCGCGCTGCGACCGCTGCAGGTTTGGACACTATCCCCGCGGTGGTGCGAGAAACCGACGATGACGCCATGTTGCGCGACGCCCTCTTGGAAAACCTTCACCGGGCAAACCTCAACGCCTTGGAGGAAGCCTCGGCCTATCAGCAGCTGCTCTCTGACTTTGGAATTACTCAGGACGAGCTTGCGACCAGGCTCGGAAGATCTCGCCCTCAAGTGACCAACACGTTGCGTTTGCTGCGCCTCCCCGCTGATGTTCAGAAGAAGGTTGCGGCAGGGGTCTTGAGCGCGGGGCACGCGAGAGCACTCCTGGCCATGCCTGATGCGGAGGGGATGTCAAAGCTTGCGAACAAGATTGTTCAGCAGTCACTGACCGTCCGCCAAGCAGAGGAAGAAGCGGGACTCGCGAAGGCGACAAAAGCTGGCGGCAAGAAGGTTCGTGGCGGCAGTCGAAGTGAGGGCCTCGACGAGATCGCGGAGCGTATGGGCGACCGTCTCAACACCCGCGTCCACATCACGTTGTCGAAAACCAAGGGAACAGTGGCCATTGACTTTGCGACGGTGGCAGACCTTAACCGAATTCTCGGCGAGTTGGGGGAGCCGGGCTTCAAGGCCTAGCGAGCGCCGCCTCTACCAAGGCGCCATAGACGCCGCCCACGTCATAGCCGGCGGCATCGAGAGCGAGAGCGGTACTGGATGTTTCGGTGAGCCCTGGCATGGTGCTCGCCTCGAGGAACCAGGGCTTGCCCTCGTTGTCAACGATAAAGTCCACTCTCGCAAGATCGCGTAGTCCCAAGGCAGTGAAGGCATCAAGCGCTAGCGCACTCAAGGAGTCGAGGGTGGCCTGCTCCAGTCGGGGCGGGGTGTAGAACCTGGTTGCGCCAGCGGTGTAGCGCGCCTCAAAGTCATAGTGGCCTGACAGTGGCTCGATTTCGACCGCAGGGATTGCTCGTGGGCCATCCCCGGTGTCAATGATGGGGACGCACACCTCGACGCCGACGATGCGCTTCTCAATTAACGCAATGTCGGAGTAGGTAAAGGCGTGGACCATGGCTTTGCGAAGGTCCTCGCTCGAGTCAACCCAGGACACCCCCTGGGCGGAGCCTCCTTGGGCAGGCTTGACGATGAGCGGAATCCCGAGGCTGGTGCTGACGGTCTCCAGGACGCTCTCAGCACCCAACTCCCTAAAAGCGTCTCTCGACAAGGTGATTGATGGTGGGGTGGCGACACCAGCCCGCTCTGCGAGGCTCTTAGCCACCGGTTTGTTCCACGCGATACGAGAAGCATCTGCGGTGGAGCCCACGTAGGGAATATTGAGCATCTCCAGGAGGGCGCGGAGCGCACCATCCTCACCAGAGGCTCCGTGGAGGACTGGCCAGATAACTTCAGGGGAGCTTTCCCCGAGATACTCAATCAGCGACCCATCAGGATCCCTCAGCTCGACGCTCACGCCATGAGAGAGCAGACCGTCTGCCACTTTCCGTCCAGATTTGAGTGAGATATCCCGCTCGTGCGAAATCCCGCCGGAGAGTATGAGAACGCGTGGCATCTCCGCCACGGCTAGGTAACCTCGGGTGGTGGTGACTCGAGGTTCGCCGCCAAGGGCACCTCAGAGGTGGCAGGTCCAAAAGTCTCCACGAGTTCCCGCTCCTCGGTAATCACGCGAGCAAGTCGCCGAATACCTTCGGTGATGAAGTCAGGCTCGGGGTAGCAGAAGGCGAGCCGAAGGTGGCGTTGCCCTTCGCCATTCGCAAAGAATGCTGTGCCGGGAGTGTAGGCAACCAGTTCGGTGATAGCCCGCGGCAACATCTCTTTGGAGTCGAGCCCTTCGGGAAGGGTCAGCCACAGGTAAAAGCCACCTGCGGGGTTCGTGTGGGCGATGTCGGGAAGATAGGTCGCCAAGGCGTCGGACATGGCGTCTCGGCGCTCCCGATACACCCCGCGGAAAGTATCAATTTGACCTTTCCAGTCATAGGACTCGAAATATTCGGCCAACACCATTTGTGCAAAGGAACTTGGAGACAGAATCGCAGCCTCTGATGCTAAAACGAGTTTTTCTCGTATTCCATGGGGGGCAACAACCCATCCCACGCGGAGGCCGGGAGCAAAGGTCTTCGAAAAAGATCCCAAGTAGATGACACCCGCGTCATCCACGCTGCGCAACGCCTGAGGGGGAGGTGAATCGAACCACAACAACCCATAGGGGTTGTCCTCCACGATCAAAATCCCGTTGTCTTTGGCGATATCGAGAATCTCCACTCGGCGTGAGGCTGACAGTGTCACCCCAGCCGGGTTTTGGAAGTTAGGAATCAGATAGAGGAACTTGATGGGAACTTGGGCTGCCCGAAGCTCCTCAATGCGTTGGGTGAGAGCGGCCGGAATCATGCCGTGCTCGTCCATCTCAATGTGCTCGACGCGTGCCTGGTAGGAGCGGAACACTCCCATGGCGCCGACGTAGCTCGGAGATTCCGCGAGAATCGCGTCGCCCGGGTTCACAAAAAGCTTGGCAACGAGGTCGAGACCCTGCTGTGATCCGGTGGTGACGACAATGTCATCGACACCCGCCCGAATACCCTCCTCTGCCATGATGGTGCGGATTTTTTCGCGAAGACTCGGCAATCCCTGACCCGAGCCGTATTGCAGGGCAGTGGGGCCCTGGCTAGCGAGGACGGAATCGACGGAGCTTCGGACTTTGTCAAACGGTAACGCCGCGACAAAAGGCATTCCCCCGGCTAATGACACCACCTCGGGACGAGACGCCACCGCGAAAAGCGCCCTCACTTCGCTAGCACTGAGACCCGCAGCACGGTCTGCATAGTTGTCAAACCACGGGTCAAGGGAAATTCCCGAACCGGAGGACATCATGAGAACACCTTGGACGCTGGGGACATTGAAGTGCCCAGAATACGGGGATTTTGTTGAGAATGGGGCCTTAAGCCAGGAATTCCTGCAGATCGGCCTCGAGTGCTGGCTTGGGTTTTGCCCCAATAACGGTCTTGACGACCTCGCCAGCGCGGAAGACCTTCATCGTGGGGATGGAGGTGATCTGGTACTTCATCGCCGTCTCTGGGTTGTCATCCACATTGAGTTTGACGACATCGATCTTGTCGGAGTGCTCGGTGGCAATCTGGTCCAAAATCGGCGACACCGCGCGACAGGGTCCACACCATTCGGCCCAGAAGTCCACCATGATGGGCTTCTCACTGGCCAGCACTTCAGTGGCAAAGTTCTGGTCGGTTACATCTCGTGCGCTACTCATGTTCTTCTCCTTGGGTGATTTGGCGCTCTAGGCGCTGTGGCTTGCGGCGGCCTGCTTCTGAGGCAGCGACTCGAGGTAGTGCTGAGCGTCCAGCGCTGCGACGCACCCTGAACCCGCAGCGGTGACGGCCTGACGGTAGGTCGGGTCAATGACGTCTCCCGCCGCGAAAACGCCCTCGAGGTTGGTCCGTGAGGTGCGACCATCGACAGCAATCGTTCCCTCTGAGGTGAGATCCAGTTGACCATGAACAACGTGGGTGCGGGGGTCAGACCCAATCGCGATGAAGAGCCCGGAAACATCGAGAGTTTTTTCCTCGCCGGTCACCGTGTCGACAATGCCGATTCCGGAGACCAGGTCATCGCCGTAGATGTGCCCCACGGTGGCGTTCAAAATGAACTCGATTTTGGGGTCATTCTGAGCGCGCTCCTGCATAACCGCGGAGGCGCGAAGTGTTTCGGAGCGGTGGATGATGTAAACCTTGTCCGCGAAACGGGTAAGGAAGGTTGCTTCCTCCATGGCTGAGTCTCCGCCTCCCACGACAGCGACGACTTTCTCGCGATAGAAAGCACCATCGCAGGTTGCGCACCAGGAGACGCCGTATCCACTCAGGCGATCCTCGTCGGCAATGCCGAGCTTTCGGTATGCGGAGCCAGTGGCGACAATCACAGCGGCGGCTTCAACGGTGTCGCCATTGCCGAGCGAAATCATCTTGACCGGACCAGAAAGCTCAACCGAGGTGACGTCGTCGTACATAATCTCGGCGCCAAAGCGCTCAGCCTGCTTCTGCATGTGGGTCATCAGCTCAGGACCCATGATGCCCTCGGGGAAACCGGGGAAGTTATCCACATCGGTGGTGTTCATCAGATCGCCACCAAACTCCACAGAGGAGGCAACAACCAGAGGGTTGAGGTTGGCGCGCGCTGCATAAATGGCTGCGGTGTAGCCAGCAGGCCCTGATCCGATAATGACGACGTCTCTCATGGTTCTCCTACTTTCCTTACACCGCTAGCAACGCAAGTCTAGGAGGAACTATTCCCTGACCGGGTAAACGGCAGGCGTCGAAGAAGGGGCCCCGCTACCGCACGGGCGTCGCTGTTGCCCAGCAACAGCAGGGTCCCCCCGTAGACCACCACCATGGTGAGGGTGATGACCGCCATCACGAGAGCGGACCACAGGGCTGATTCTGTGAGATAGCCGGCTCCGTCCGCTCCGCCGAAGGCGGTGAGCAGAGCAACACCTGCACCACTCGAGGGCAGAGCAGCCAAAAGAAACTGCGACAGAGAAAAGACCAGTGGCCGGAGGCTCAGGCCTCCCAGTTTCCGTCGGAGAACGACAATCGCCACAAGTGTTTGAACGGTTCCCGCGATGCTGGCAGAAAGCGCCAGTCCCACTGCAATCTGGGTAACCGGCAGCGTTGAGACCCCCAGCGCAAGGAAAATAAATAGCGTTGCCTGCAGAACCTGGAGGAAGAACGGGGTTCTTGTGTCTTCTAGGGCGTAGAACACCCGTTGGACAACGAAGAGAACGCTAAAAGCCAGCAGACCCAACGCATAGGACGCGATAACGATCGCCATTGCCCGAATGGACTCGGGTTCACCCCCAAACTGACGAGCGAAAGGCAGTGACACCACGATGAGACCAACGCTCGCAAGAACCATGAAGAATCCGATGCGCGACACAGATTCCAGGAAGTCGCCCCGGACAGCGGCACGGTTCCCATCACGTGCATGGGTCGACATTCGTGTGAAGTAGGCGGTCGCAAGCGACACCGCAACCACCGAGTGCGGGAGCATGAAAATCAACCAGGAGAAACGCAAAATGGCAAGGCTCGGAGCATCTCCTCCAGCTGCCAACGACGCCACATTCGCTTGAACCACTCCGGCGATCTGGGCGACCAAGATCATGCCGAACATCCAGGACACCGCTCTACCGGTGTTCCCCAGTCCCACTCCCCGCCAGCGGAAATCTGCGCGGAAGCTTAAGCCGGCTCTGCGCCAAAACAGAAAAAGGATGAAGGCTTGAGCGGCGACCCCTGCGGTGGCGGAGCCAGCGAGGACGGCGACCATGGAGGGGGTCCAGACCATTGCGTTCGCTGTGTCTGCGCCCGGGAATAGGAGGCCAAAGGCCACCAGCCCAGTCATCGCCACAACGTTGTTGAGCGCGGGTGCCCAGGTGAAGGGCCCAAAGACTTTCCGGGCGTTCAGAACCTCGCTCAGCAAGCTATAGAGCGCGTAAAACAGGATTTGGGGCAAACACCAATAGGCAAATGCCACAGCCAACGCAATTTCTTCGGGACTGAAACCTCGACCTCCGTCTCCTCCGCTTTGGGCGTAAAGAGCGACAAGGGCGGGCGCAAGGAGGGTTGCCAGCACTGCGACAGCGAGAAAAATCAAAAATCCGAGAGTGACAATCTTGTTGATGAAGCTTTGTCCCCCATCTTTATCGAGCCCGGCCTTCACTATGTGGGGGACCAGAACGGCGCTCAGGACACCGCCCGCGACGATGGCGTAAATGTTGTTGGGGAGCTGATTAGCCAAGGCAAAGGTGTCCGCACCAGCCCCCACTGTTCCCAGGGTCCGCGCGAGGATGATTGCGCTGATGAATCCCAGAACACGCGACACCACAGTGCCTGACGCAAGCAGCATGCTGGCGCGACCTAATCCACGATTGTCCTCACGCGGTGTCGTCATCGCCACCTCCCACCAGGGACCGTCGCCGCTGGATGGCCCGGATCAGGCCGAACGTGAACACTCCACCGACAAGACCTGCGAGCGCAAAACTGATGACACCCTCCCATCCGGCCCTGATAGTGACCGGGATGGTGACAATCTCGCCGACGAGCTGCCCACCTGCGGACAGGAGACTGAACTCGACCGGAACAGATCCATTAGCCAGAGACTGAACCGGAACAAAGACACGTATCGAGGACTCTGGAGCAATCTCCACCTGGGTGATGGGCTGCTCGACCGCAAGAATTCCTGTGGTGGGTCGCACCCGGAGCGACACGACTACAGACGACGCAAGGTCGTTGTTGATGGTCACCGGGAGCTGCGTTTGATCACTCAGGACCGTGATTGAGCTGCCCTGCTCCACTCGCACGGAGTTTTGGAAATCTCGGGATTCTTGTTGCGCTCTTTCCCATTCGCTCTCCAACCCGTTGGGATTGTCGCTCCAGGTCGAGGAGAGCAGCGCTTGATATCTGTTCCATCGGCCGAAGACGGCCCCACCAGGGTCGGAGGCGATAGTGGCGAACGCGACATCGCTCTCCCACAGGCCTTTGAGCGCTCCCACAAAGTTCTGCCACTCCCTGCTCTGGGGGATGGTGGTGATGCCCGGCAGAGTTTCCGTTGCGGGTGCTCCCAGCGGCACTGCCACAGTTGTCGCCAGCCGCATGGCACTGAACCCTTCGAGAACAGACTCGAGCCTCGGGGCGATGGCGGTGGCGGGCAGACGTCCAGTGCTAAACACCAGCACCTCGTCATTGCCCGTGAGAGCTCGATATCCGATGATGCCTTGGGCGCGTTGGAGATCTGCTTCGGCCTCAAGGACTGTGGGCGCTTGCAGAGCATCAGTGGCAAGACGGGAGAGCTGGGCGTCTACGCGGATAATCCGGGCGTCTCCGATTGATACGACGGATCGATCCGAGGGCAAGCTGTTGCTGGAGAGAAGCACGGCAGACGCGGATCGCGTGGCGAGCGTGGCGAGCTGGTCGTTGCTGATGGCGTCACCGTGAACCCAGGGATATTCGCCAAGCTTGGCAAAGACCAGAGTGTCAATGGCGAGCGTTGCTAGGGGGTCGGCATCTGCCCAGGGAAGCGCGAATTGGGTGAGTCCAATAGAGCCCAAAGTGCTCGCCCAGGCGAGAGACTCAGGTGGTGCTTGATCACCGAGAACCGTGATGGAGCTGGTGATTCTGCTGTCGATAGCGAGCGAGGCCGGATAGATCTCGAGCGCACGGGTGACCTGATTGAGCGGCCCACCCTCAATTGTTTGTGCCTCGAGCTCGCCAGGGCTCAGCGCTTGACCACCGGTGGCCGAGGTGGTGAGGGTGACGATGGGAGCTATGGACGCTCGCTGTAGTTCGGTGCCTGCCGGCACAAGTATCAAGATTTGTCGCCCGACGAGTTGTCGCAATCCCGGGACCAGGTTTCCCGGATTGGAGTACGAGACCTCAAGTCCGAAGATGCCGGGTTGGGGTTCGCCATCAACCCTCTCCGGCGCAACCCGCTCGCTCAGAACCTCGGGGTTGAAGCCAAAAATCATTTCCCGGGATTCAAGTTGCGGAACTTCCGGGCTCACGGCTTGAGCAATCTCCGTGACAACGGGTTCGCTGTCCCCCGAGATAAAGCGGCGAATCTGTTCCTCACTCGTGAACGGATCCTCGGTGAGACTTACGACAACGTCTCCCGTGGAGAGGGTGCCGGTTTCGTCGGCTCGCAAAAGGACACTGTAGGCGCCACCAAGCGCAGGATCGATGATTCCGCCGGCATCCACGATGAGATCAACACGTGCCTCAGAGCGCTCATCACTCGCGTGAGCGGGCGCGGGAGGGGCGAGGAGCGACACACTCAGCGCAAGGAGCACCCCGAGGGCCACGAGGGACCGTCGGGGCTTGGTGAAAACTGCACTGGCGCCTGAGTTATCCACGCCTGCGTGTCACTGTCCCCCGAGCTGGCATGGTTCAGAGTCTAGACTCTGAACACTATGTCGAGCGTTGCGAAAGCGGTGGAAACACTGCGTCTCGTCACCTCCGAGGAGCCCATCAAGGGCCTTGCAGAGGCTTTCGCTGTGGCTGGTTTTGAGCTCGCTCTTGTGGGTGGTCCGGTTCGTGATGCTTTCTTGGGCCGCAAGGTTCACGATCTTGATTTCACAACGTCGGCAACACCCGATCAGATTGAGAAACTCGTTAAGCCACTGGCCGATGCCATATGGGACGTGGGTAGAGCGTTTGGCACCATTGCCGCCCAATTGGGTGAGCACACGGTGGAAATCACGACCTATCGGGCTGATTCCTATGACGGGAGCAGCCGTAAACCTGATGTTGTTTTTGGCTCGAGCCTGGAGGAGGACCTGTTCCGGCGGGACTTCACGATGAACGCTATGGCTCTGACTCTTCCCGAGGTCAAGCTGGTCGATCCGTGTAACGGTTTGGAGGATTTGCTTGCTGGCGTCCTTCGGACCCCGATCGAGCCCGAGATTTCTTTCCAAGATGACCCTCTGCGCATGATGCGAGGCGCTCGTTTCACGAGCCAACTGGGGGCTGTGATTCATCCTGACACGATGGCCGCCATGACCACCCTGGCACCGCGGATTGCAGATATTTCCGCTGAGAGAGTGCGCGAAGAATTCACTCGCCTTCTCGCCACCGAGTCACCGCGCCAGGGACTTGAGGTCCTGGTGGAGACGGGGATTGCCGACATTGTGTTGCCAGAGCTCCCCGCACTCCGCTTGGAATCTGATGAGCACGCCCATCACAAGGACGTCTATCAGCACACACTGACGGTGGTGGAGCAGGCGATAGAGGAGGAAAAGCGACGTTTTCCCGACCAAGCTCCTGATGTTGTCTTGCGCGTAGCGGCGCTACTGCATGACATCGGTAAACCCGCCACGAGACGGTTTGAGGGCGGCGGCGTGGTCACCTTCTATCACCATGATGTGGTGGGAGCCAAGCTGGCCAAGAAGCGACTCAAGGCGCTGCGCTTTGACAACAACACCATCGATTCCGTTGCGAGGCTCATTGAGCTTCATCTTCGGTTCTTCGGTTATTCCGAGCAAGCCTGGACCGATTCTGCTGTCCGGCGTTACGTGCGAGACGCTGGCGAAGAGTTAGAGCGCCTCCACATTCTCGTGCGTGCCGATGTGACCACACGGAACAAGCGCAAAGCGGATCGTTTGTCCTTTGCCTATGACGACCTAGAAGCACGTATCGCAGTGTTGGCGGAGCAAGAGGAGCTACAAGCAATCCGACCTGAGCTGGATGGCGAAGCCATCATGGCAATCCTCGATCTTCCCCCTGGTCGAGAGGTGGGCGAGGCCTACAAATTCCTCCTCGAACTGCGCCTCGATGAAGGCGAAATCGGAGTGGACGAGGTCACGAAGCGCCTTCGGGCATGGTGGGAATCCCGGTAGCTGTTGCTCACTGGCGCCGTGGCGCCTAGACTGTGGCAGTTGTCTTGTTCGCAAGACACAGCACTAATCCCTCCTGTTGCAGAAATCCTGTAACCGTTGAGTCCGAAGGAGGTGGGGTAGTCGTGCACGATTATGAACTGATGGTCATCCTTGACCCAGAGACAGATGAGCGCACCGTTGCTCCCAGTCTCGAAGCGTTCCTTGAGGTCATCCGTAAAGACGGTGGCTCCATTGAGAACCTCGACATTTGGGGTAAGCGTCGGTTGGCGTACGAGATCAAGAAGAAGTCCGAGGGCATCTACGCCGTCGTTAACTTCACGGCCTCACCAGAGGCGACAGCTGAGCTTGACCGCCAGCTCCGCCTGAGCGAAGCCGTCATGCGAACCAAGGTGTTGCGCCAGGACGAAGCTACCGTTCGCCTGGGTGCTCCCGAAGAATCGCCCGTAGCGCAGAAGGTGTCGCTCTCGGGCGGCAACAAGCGACGCAAGTCGGAGTAGATCATGGCTGGCGAAACAATCATCACGGTGGTCGGAAACCTCACCGCCGACCCAGAGTTGCGCTACACCCAGAACGGTGTGGCTGTCGCCAACTTCACCATCGCCTCGACCCCTCGTAATTTCGATCGGGCCTCTGGTGAATGGAAAGACGGCGAAGCTCTCTTCATGCGCGCAAGCGTATGGCGCGAGTTCGCGGAGCACGTAGCTTCCTCTCTCACCAAGGGTGCGCGAGTAGTGGCCACGGGTCGCCTTCGTCAGCGTTCTTACGAGACCAAAGAGGGCGAGAAGCGCACCTCTATTGAGCTTGAGGTTGACGAGATTGGCCCAAGCCTTCGCTATGCAACGGCCCAGGTTCAGCGTCAATCCAGCGGTGCCTCCAAAGGCGCTGTGGAAGACGCATGGAGCGCTCCTGCCGCAGGCGGAGTGACCCAAGATCCGTGGGCTAGTGCAGCTCCCGCAGACCAAGCTCCTATTGAGGACGCACCCTTCTAACTAACGTGTGAGCGCCCGGGTTAGTCCCAGGGCGCCTGAGCAGAAAGAACATCACCATGGCAGGAAAATCCAGCGGCGATCGCCGCAAACCACGCATGGGCAAAGGCGGCAAGCCCGCAGCTCCTGTGAAGTCCATCACCGTGGGCGTCATTGACTACAAGGACGTCGCCACGCTTCGCCGCTTCATTTCGGAGCGCGGGAAGATCCGTAGCCGTCGCATCACCGGCGTCTCTGTCCAGGAGCAGCGTCTGCTCGCCAAAGCCATCAAGAACGCACGCGAAATGGCCTTGTTGCCCTACGCCGGTGCGGGCCGCTAAGGAGCGAACTCATGACAAAGCTCATTTTGACTAACGAGGTCGCAGGCCTCGGTTCCGCAGGAGACGTCGTCGACGTTAAGAACGGATACGCTCGCAATTTTCTGATTCCTCAGGGATTTGCTGTCGCGTGGAGCAATGGTGGCCAGAAGCAGGTCGACCAGATTCGCTCAGCGCGTGAGGCGAAGGTTATGGCCTCTCAAGAAGAGGCGCAGTCACTCAAGGACAGGCTGGAAAAGGCGCCCATTGCTCTGAGCGCTAAAGCTGGCTCTGAGGGTCGCCTCTTCGGCTCCGTGACCCGCAACCACATCGCTGCGGCGATTGAGGCTGCCGGCATCGCGGGTGTTGACAAGCGATCCATTGAGATTCTCAAGCCGATCAAGTCGACCGGCCCAGCAGAGGTCGTCATCAAGATTCACGATGGCGTCATCGCCACCGTTACTCTGTCGGTAAAGGCGGAAAAGTAGAACTTTTCCTGCTTGAGTGGGGCCCCTCTTCATGAGGGGCCTTCACCATTTAAGGGGGTCTTTCTCCACACAGACACCCTTACCACACTGAAGTCTAAACCGGTGCTTTATACAGATTCACACAGCCCGAAATGTCAGTTTTCGTACTAGATAAATAGCTATTTTGTGGCAAAAATTGCTTCGTTAGGCTCCCGACAATCCCCATTTTATCCACAGGGCTTCCGGCGTTTCTCGACAATAGTGCACAGAGTTATCCACAGGGTTGATTGTGCGCGACGACCGGCAACTCTAAGGTGAAAACAAGCTTAGAAAGTAGAGCCCCACCAGGGCTCTGAGAGCCTCCCCGCTGTGTCAGTCGATGGTGATAGACCTGGGGAGGAACACCCACAACGTGTAGTCCCCATGCGAAAAACAGTAAGGAGTCGCCTGTGTCCATAGCCCAGCTCGGCATTGTCCCCGACTCTCCCTCGGACCGCGGATATGGCGGAGATCGGACCCCGCCCCACGACGTGCTGGCGGAGCAGAGCACGCTCGGCGGAATGCTTCTGAGCAAGGACGCGGTTGCTGACGTTATCGAGGTGGTGCGCGGTCGCGACTTCTACCTGCCCAAGCATGAAATCATCTTCGATGCACTGCTCAACCTGTATTCGCATGGCGAACCAACCGATGTCATCACGGTTTCCGAAGAGCTCACCAAGACAGGCATGCTCTCACGAGCTGGGGGTGTGGACTATCTTCACACCATCGTTTCCGTGGTTCCCACGGCTGCTAGCGCCGGGCACTATGCCGCCATCGTCGCCGACAAGGCGGTGTTGCGCCGTTTGGTGGACGCGGGCACGCGGATTGCCAACATGGGCTACGCCAGTGAGGGAGAAGTCACCGATCTGGTGAACTCCGCCCAGACCGAGATTTACCAGGTTGCGGGCGGTGTTGAGGCAGAAGATTATGTTCCGCTCACCGAGGCCGTCTCCGCTGCCGTGGACGAAATTGAAGCTGCTCGCAGTCGTGATGGACAAATGGTGGGTGTTCCCACCGGGTTCGCGGACCTCGATGGCTTGATGAACGGGTTGCACCCAGGTCAGCTTGTCCTGATTGCCGCCCGTCCTGCTCTGGGTAAGTCGACCCTTGCGCTAGACCTCGCTCGCAACGCAGCTATCCGCTACAAGCAACCCACCATCTTTTTCTCCCTGGAAATGGGTAAGTCCGAAATCGCTATGCGTTTGCTTTCTGCGGAAACCTCCATTCCTCTGCAGAAGATGCGCAAGGGAATGGTGGAAGCCAGGGACTGGACCACCATTGCCTCGACGAGAGGTCGCATTGAGTCGGCACCTCTCTACATCGACGACAGCCCGAACATGACTCTGGTCGAGATTCGCGCTAAAGCTCGGCGATTGAAGCAGCGAGTTGGCCTCAAGATGATTGTGATCGACTACTTGCAGTTGATGACGGCTGGAAAACGGGTGGAGTCCCGCCAGCAAGAGGTGAGCGAGTTCTCTCGGGCGCTGAAATTGTTGGCCAAGGAGCTCCAGGTTCCCGTCGTGGCGCTGTCTCAGTTGAATCGTGGACCCGAGCAGCGCTCCGACCGTAAGCCCCAATTGAGCGATCTTCGTGAATCGGGATCTTTGGAGCAGGATGCGGATGTGGTCATCCTGCTGCACCGCGACAGCGCCTATGAGAAGGACAGCCCTCGCGCTGGAGAAGCAGACCTGATTGTGGCGAAGCACCGTAACGGTCCCACCGACACCATCGTCGTCGGCTTCCAGGGTCATTACTCGCGCTTCGCCGATATGCCAAAGGTCTAAGTGGTTCTGGGGGTCTCCAACCCTGATTACGCTGGAGAGGTGGTAGCCCAGCCTCGACAGTCGTCAGCCCTTCCCTACTATGTGGTCTCGGCGATGCGATCCATCATTGTGCTCGCCACAGGCATTGTGATTACCTTCACCCCGGGTCATTCTGCGCGTTTTGGCCTGGTGGCCCTGGGAATTCTGGGCGTTGTGAATGCCGTGGGCCTGGGACTTGTTGCCCTCGGTCTCTCGGCCACGGAAACCGGTAGGGGACTTCACCTGTGGCAGGCACTGGTTTCGCTGGTAGTGGGTGCTCTTGTGCTTGCACTCCAGGAAGCGGGAATGATTCTGCTCCTGTGGGCGCTCGTGTTTTGGGCGCTCCTTGTGGGTGTGGCAGAGATTTTTTATGGCGCCCGATTGGCGCGAGGGGATGCCCTTCGACGCGACTGGATCACCCAGGGAGCTATGACGGTCATCTTGGGTGTTGTCGTCCTGTTTCAGCCGGCGGACAGTGTGGCTGTGGTCGGTTTCTTAGGTGCGTGGGCTATCGTCCAGGGTGTCTACTTGGCCATTGCCAGCGTTGCACTTCGGTTCCCCACCACACCAAAGGATTACCCCCATGACTGAGCCCACCCGGCGTCAGAAGCTTCGCCCGATTGAATACGTCATGCTCTCGGGAGTGATGGCGTTGTTTGCCGGACTGGTTGTCCTCATGGTCACGCGCGACGCCTTGCTGGCGATTATCGGCAGTGGACTGGTCTTCATCGTGGTGATTATTGGGATTGCCATGTTGCTCTTGGCAGTGTCACCGAACTCAACTCCGGATGGCCAGAAAAGCTCACCCGGAACAGGAAACGACTAAGCCTTAGTCGAGATAGTCAACAAGGGCCGAGGCGAGCCCCACGTAGCCTTCGGGTGTCAGCTTCGACAGGCGCTTCTTCGCGTCCTCGGAGATATCAAGCCCTTGAACGAAAGCCGCGAGAGTAGCGGCGTCGACTTTGTTTCCTCGCGTCAACTCTTTGACGATGGCATAGGGGTCTGTCTCTGCGGAATTCCCGCGGACAATCTCTGCGCGCATGACGGTTTGGATGGCCTCAGCGAGAACTTCCCAGTTCGCTTGGAGGTCGGCTGAGAGGGCACCCTCATCGAGGGAAATCTCGTGGAGACCCTTCTGCAGATTGGTGAGCGCCAACAATGAGTGCCCGAATCCCACACCAATGTTGCGTTGAGTGGTCGAGTCGGTCAGGTCGCGTTGCAATCGTGAGGTCACCAGGGTTGCGGCAAGTCCTTCCAACAGCGAGCTGGAGATTTCCAGATTGGCTTCGGCGTTCTCGAAGCGAATGGGGTTGATCTTGTGGGGCATTGTCGACGATCCGGTCGCACCGGGTTCGGGAATCTGGGTGAGGTAGCCGACGGAAATGTAGGTCCAGACGTCAGTCGCCAGGTTGTGCAGGATGCGGTTGGCGTGAGAAATCGCGGTGAAGAGTTCCGCGGCGGCATCGTGGGACTCAATTTGAGTAGTCAGAGGATTCCAGGTGAGGCCAAGTCCTTCGACAAAGTTCTTGCTCACAATCGGCCAGTTGACACCGGGTTCTGCCACCACGTGGGCTGAGAACGTTCCTGTTGCTCCGGAGAATTTGGCGAGGTAGGGAACGCGAGCGATGCGCTCACGCACCCGAACGAGCCTGCCCACAAAGACGGCAAGTTCTTTTCCAAACGTTGTGGGGGTGGCGGGTTGGCCGTGTGTTTTGGCCAGCATCGGAGCGTCACGCCAGTTGCGAGACAGTTCTGTCAGTCGGGTGACCACGTCATCGAAAGCGGGAAGCCACACGTGGGCGAGAGCGTCCCGGGTGACCATGGCGTAAGAGACATTATTGATGTCCTCACTCGTGCACCCAAAGTGAACGAGCTCGCTCAAGCTCTCGAGCTGGTGGGCCTTCAGCACGTCGCGAACGTAGTACTCGATCGCTTTGACATCGTGCTTGGTGACCGCTTCGAACGCCGCGATTTGTGCAATATCTTCGGGCCCAAAGTTCTCGACAACAGATCGCAGGGCCTCTACTGTCGCGGCGGGGAGTGGGGTGGACCCGGCGACTCCCTCAGCGCACAACGTAATCAGCCACTCGATTTCGACGGTTACGCGCGCTCGATTCAGTGCTGCCTCTGAGAAGTACTCGCCGAGAGCTTCTGTTGCGGGACGGTAGCGTCCATCCAGCGGACTAAGGGGTTGGTGGCCCAAGGGCGACATGGTCACCTTCCTGTCTGGGAGATTTCCCTCTCCTATTCTTCCCTATTTTGCTGTCCACTGGGGAGTGGCGCCCAGGTTTTGTGTGGTCTGTGCTGATGTGAACTGGCTCTGGCGGGAACGCAAGCCACACTCCCCTCGGGAGAACAGTGATGGATGATGCATATCGGGCTGGCATGCACGCAGGTCATCTGCGCCGTATTGCACTCGAGCTCGAGCGCTCGCTGCCCTCCGGTGAGTGGAGAGGCCCCTCCGAACTCGAATGCCGTCTACGCGTGATGGACATCCATGCTGACCTCCTTCGAGTGGCGCGACTCCTCGAGATTGTCGCGCGGGAGAGTGATTGATGGGCGGACACCCCTTCTGGATACATGACCCCACCACCGTCACGGTCTGTGACGAGTTTGTGTATGCGCTGTTGGTGACGCTCGATCGCCATGCGGCTGTCTTGACCCGCGTCTGGTCTGATCTCTCTCCCAGGGACAATCCCGGAGCTCCTCCTTTCGAGATACCCAGTACGCCTCCCGTGGAGTGGAGTTCCGCCCGCCATGGACTCAGCGAGGCACTGGATGACCTCACCTGGCTCCGAGGGTCTCTCCTTGCCTATGCCCGCGCAACAGCGGATCAAGAGCGCGCTCGTGCCCTGGCCTGGGGTCAGCCCGCAGAGCGTGCACTCGCTCTCGGGGTGTCCCTGATGAGTGGAGCAAATCTCGAGGGAGCGCTCAGTTCCAACCCGATAGGTCACGCGGCCAAGACCATCGGAGGCGGGATTCCTCGAGTGCATGAGGTGGTGGTGAGTGAATCCAGCGGGAACCCGGTGATGGCGCAAGCCCCTCAGTCGGTGGGTGAACGCGTGGCGCGGATTCCCGAGACAGATAACCCCATACGCGTCGAGAGATATGTCGACAGTGCGGGGAGGGCTCATTCGGAGGTCTATATCGCGGGAACCCACGACTGGGGGATGGGCACGACAGAGGAACCTTTTGATGTGAATAGCAACATCGCTCTCGTGGCCGGGATCCCGGCAGCATCCCTAGTGGGTGTGCAAAGCGCGATGACGCGAGCGGGCATCAAGCATGGTGAAAGAGTGACCTTTACGGGCCACTCTCAAGGCGGCATGATTGCCGCTCGCCTTGCGGAATCCGGAACGTATCGAACGACCGGGCTTGTTGTGGTGGGATCGCCTACCGGAACTCTCAGCGCCACTGGTGGATACCCGGCACTTGCGCTCCGTCACACCGATGATGTGGTGCCGCGCCTCGGTGGTAGCGATCAGGGGCCAGGGTTCACCACCATCGAAAGAGCTAGCACCAGCCCAATCGGGGATGTGGTCGGTGCCCACAAGAAATCTGGCTACGTTCAGATGGCCCGAGACCTTGATTCCTCGCCGGCTGTAGCGCACCTTCCCGAGATACCCAACGCGTCAGGGAGCGCCGAGGCTCGGGTCTTCAGCGCACAGCGGGTGAGTGGCTAGCGGCGTTTGCCCACGAACGGGCGCAACACCATGCCAATAATCCAGCTGGAAAGGCTCAGCACGAGCGCGCCGATGATTCCCCAGTAGAAGTCTTGGACAAAAAGACCAAAGCCCAACCACTGTGACACCAGCGTCACCAACAACAGCAACAGCGCATTGACGACAAGAGCGATCAACCCCAGGGTGAGGACATACAGGGGGAAGGCGACAATCCGAATCGCGTTGCCGACAATGCCGTTGATAAGACCAAACACGAACGCGATGAACACGTAGCTCACGATGAGTTCGAGGCTTGGCCCACCGGCAATGACGGGCTCACCCTCGGCGTAGGCGACCATCGTGAGACCGGGAACAATCCATACGGCGATAGCAAGCGCCACAGAATTCACCAACAGTCGAACAAGAAAACGAAGCATGGTCTAACTATGGCTGCTCATTCTTTCTCGCGCCAATGGTGTGTGCTGCGAACAGCATTTTCCGGATGTCGTTGTAACTAGGCAATGGCTCGCCGGAAAGAAGTGCCCCGCTAGATTAGAGCCATGCCGTACACCGATGCCACCCTGCGCCTCGTGGCACCAGACGGTCAACTTGTTCATACGGACCGCAACGAGATCTATCATCAGGCGATTGCTCACCTCACTGAGGCGGAGCTTCTGGAGTTCTATCGCGTCATGGCGGTGGTGCGCCGCTTCGATGTGGAAGCAGGAAACCTCCAGAGGCAGGGCCAAATGGCACTCTGGGTTCCCAGCATCGGTCAGGAAGCTGCGCAAGTGGGGTCCGGCTTCGCGACTCGCCCTCAGGACAATATTTTCCCTGCCTATCGTGAGCACTCCGTCGCCTATCTCAAAGGGCTAGACCTTCTGGACATCATTCGGATGTTGCGCGGAATCACCAACGGCGGGTGGGACCCAAAGACCTCACAGAACTTTCATCTCTACACCCTCGTGATTGGGTCGCACACACTCCACGCCACCGGCTATGCGATGGGTATTGGGTTTGATGGAAAGTGTGGTTCAGGCGATCTGGATGCTGACGAAGCCGTCCTGGTGTACTTCGGGGATGGCGCCACGAGTCAGGGTGACACCAATGAGGCCATGATTTTTGCCCAGAGTTACCAAACGCCACAGGTCTTTTTCTTGCAGAACAATCACTGGGCGATTTCTGTCCCCGTGCGGGTTCAATCCCGAACACCACTGTTTGAGCGCGCAGCAGGCTTCGGTCTTCCGAGTATTCAAATCGATGGCAACGATGTGTTGATGAGCTATGCCGCCACTCGCTTGTCTATGGACGCCGCCCGGTCGGGTCAAGGTCCCCACTTCATCGAGGCCCTGACCTACCGCATCGGCGCTCACACCACTAGCGATGACCCCACGAAGTATCGGGATGAGGACGAGCTAGCGTTCTGGCAAGCCCACGACCCGATCGATCGCTACCGCTCCTATCTCCAGGGATTGGGTGTCCAGGAAAGCTTCTTCGAGCAAGTCGCTACTGAGGCCGAGGACTATGCCGCTGATATTCGTCAGCGGACTCTTGCTCTCGAATCGCCACCGATGGCGGAGATTTTCCAGCACGTTTTCACTGACCCCCACCCCGTTATTGAGGCGGAGCACGAAGCACTCGAGGCCTATATGGCGTCCTTCGAGGAGGCCGGCGAATGACCGACTTCCCGCTTGCTAAAGCCATCACGGAAGGGCTGAAAGCCGCGATGTCCCAGGACCCGTCGGTGATGTTGATGGGTGAGGACATTGCTCAACTCGGTGGAGTGTTCCGCGTCACGGAGGGACTCCAAGAAGAATTTGGCCCCAACCGAGTGATTGATACTCCCTTGGCGGAGTCGGGGATTGTGGGAACGGCGATTGGCCTGGCGATGCGTGGATACCGGCCGGTCTGTGAAATCCAGTTCGATGGTTTTCTCTATCCGGCCTTTGACCAAATCGTCACTCAGCTGGCGAAGCTCACTGCTCGCCACGAGGGAACACAGTCTTTCCCCGTGGTGATCCGGATTCCCTATGGCGGACACATCGGTGCTGTGGAGCACCACCAGGAGAGCCCCGAAGCCTATTTCGCTCACACTGCAGGTCTTCGTGTGGTGGCCCCTGCAACCCCGCACGATGCGTACTGGTTGATCCAGGATGCGATTGCCTCGAATGACCCGGTCATCTATCTGGAGCCAAAAAGTCGCTACTGGCACAAAGGGCCGATCGACACGACTGCTTCCGGTGCTCAGATGGGTCAGGCTCGAGTGGTCCGCCAGGGTAGCGATCTGACGCTCATCGGCCACGGCGCCATGGTCAGTGTGATGCACCAGGCGGCAGAGATTGCGCAGAGCGAGGGTGTGAGCCTTGAGTTGATCGACCTGCGCTCACTGTCCCCCATTGATTACGACACGATTCTCGACTCTGTGCGCCGCACCGGCCGCGCCATTGTGGCTCAGGAAGCACCGGGCAATGCCAGTGTGGGTAGCGAGATCGCCGCAACCCTTACGGAGAAAGCGTTCTATGTGATGGAGGCTCCTGTTCTTCGGGTAAGCGGGTTCAATACCCCCTTCCCGCCAGCGAGACTCGAGTCTCTGTATCTCCCCGATGCGGACCGCATACTTGACGCGGTGGATAGAAGCCTGGCTTACTGATGGCTAGCGCGTAAGGAGCAACCGTGTCGCACTTTACTTTTCCTCTGCCCGATGTTGGCGAGGGTTTGACCGAGGCCGAGATTGTGAGCTGGCGGGTCAAGCCGGGTGACGAGGTCGCGGTTAACCAGGTTGTCTGCGAAATTGAGACCGCAAAGTCACTCGTCGAGCTGCCTTCTCCTTTCCACGGAGTCGTCAACGAGCTCCTGGTGAGCGAGGGCGACACGGTTCAGGTCGGTACGCCGATCATGAGCGTCGCAGGCGATGGCGCTGAATCACCACCGGACACGGGCGTAACGGATGCTGTCGGTGACGCCGAGAGCAGTGTCACTCATGAGGCCGCTGAACCTAAGAACCTCGTGGGGTACGGCACCGGCCCCTCCACTCCGACATCTCGGCGCAAGCGCGCCCAGGCTCCTGCGGACGCTCCGGTGGTCACACCTGCTCCCGCTCAGAGGGCGGACCTTCCGCTCGCAGATTCGAGCCCTGTCATCGCGAAGCCTCCAATTCGTAAGTTGGCGAAAGACCTGGGCGTGAGCCTAGAGGCCGTCACCGGAAGCGGTATCGGTGGAGAGATTCTTCGCGATGATGTGATTCGTCACGCTGGCCAGGCAACGGTGTTTCGCAATCTGGAAACCCCTGAGTGGCCAGAGAACAGGGAAGACCGCATTCCGGTCAAGGGTGTTCGCAAAGCGATTGCCCAGGCGATGGTCAAGAGCATGTTCACCGCCCCCCACGTCTCAGTATTCGTGGATGTCGATGCCACCAGGACGATGGATTTCGTGAAGCGACTCAAGGCGTCGCCCGATTTTGCCGGTATCAAGGTGTCGCCTCTGTTGGTGATGGTCAAAGCCATGATTTGGGCGGTTCAGAGAAACCCCACGGTGAACTCGACCTGGACGGAAGAGGAAATCATCGTCCACCACTTCGTCAACATGGGTGTTGCGGCCGCAACACCTCGGGGCCTCATTGTTCCCAACGTCAAGGAGGCTCAGTCTTTGAGCCTTCGGGATTTGGCGATGGCGTTGGAAAAACTCACGCTCACCGCTCGTGAAGGAAAAACCACTCCAGAGGAGATGTCGGGGGGAACGATCACAATCACCAACTTGGGGTCGTTCGGCGTGGACACCGGAACTCCGATTTTGAACCCGGGTGAGGTGACGATTGTTGCCTTGGGCACGATCAAACCGAAGCCGTGGGTGGTCAACGGTGAAATTCGAGCCCGCATGGTGACCACCGTGGCGGCAAGTTTCGACCATCGAGTCGTGGATGGTGATGTCGCGAGCAAATTCGTGGCCGATGTTGCCGCGGTCATGGAGGAACCCGCCCTGCTCCTTGATTGAGTTTGACAATCATTCTCATTAAGGTCTAGTCTCGACCTCATGAGACCGTCACTTCTTGTCGCTGGCGCAGCCGCTACCGTCCTCGTCCTCGCTTCGTGTTCTCCGAGCACTCAGGACGAGATAGCAGATGACTCTGCAGAGACTTCTCCCACTACCGCACAAGCGCAGGACGCTCCTTCAGTGGTGGTCACGACAACTGTGCTGGGCAGTGTGGTGGGAGAGATTCTTACCTGTGCGCTCGGTGATGATTCGTCGATGTCGGTCCTTATGCCTATTGGCGCGGATCCCCACGACTTCCAAGCGTCGTCAGCTCAGGTGGCGCTCATGGCGAGCGCAGACCTTGTCGTGGCTAACGGCTTGGGGTTGGAAGAGGGAGTTGTGGATGCCATCGAAAACGTTGAAGCAGATGGCGTCTCTGTGCTCGAAATTGCAGCCCTAGTCGACCCGCTGCCCTTCGGAGAAGAGCACGAGGAAGAGCACTCTGAGGAAGAGTCCCACGATGAACACGGGCACGAGGATGATCACTCCGACGAGGAAGACCATTCTGAGGAAGAGTCCCACGACGATCACGGTCACGGGGAATTTGACCCCCACTTCTGGTTCGATATGGAACGTATGGCACTGGCCGCAGAGCTGATTGGTGCCGAGCTCGCGGTGAACGGTGACGAGAGCTTTGCTTCCTGTGGTGAGAGCGTCGCCGAAGAGATTCGGGCTACTGACGTCCTGGTGGCCGACACTCTGTCGAGCGTCCAGGAAGCCAACCGGGTTCTGGTGACTGATCACGATGCACTGGGATACCTCGCGGAGCGCTATGACTTCGACGTCGTCGGCGTAGTCATCCCTGGCGGTTCAACCCTGGGTGATGCCAACTCGAGTGACCTCGCTGATTTGGTCGCGACCATTCAGAACGAGGGAGTGCGAGCCATCTTCGGGAACACTGCTGGCTCACCTGCCCTGCTTGAGACTCTTGCGGCCGAGGTGGGAGGCGATGTTCAGGTCGTTGAGCTCTTCGTGGGGAGCCTGGGTGGCCCGGGGTCCGGCGCGGAGAGTTACGCCGAGATGATGACAACTAACGCAACACGGATCGCTTCAGCGCTGGCAGACTGAGCACTGTGGAGTGGTGGTTAGCGCCTTTTGAGCTGGGATTTCAGCAGCGTGCGCTGATAGGTGGCATGCTTGCCGCCCTCATGGCCTCCACTGTGGGGACCTGGTTAGTGCTCCGAGGAATGAGTTTCTTCGGTGACGCTTTCGTCCACGGTGTCATCCCGGGAGTGGCTGCCGCGGTCGTCCTTGACATTAACCCGCTTCTGGGGGCTGCCGTGGCAGCAGCGATCATGGTGTTCGCGATTGAGTTGGTGCAACGCAAGACCGTGCTCGGCGAGGACACTTCCATTGGACTGTTGTTTGTCGGAATGCTGGCACTGGGTGTGGTCATTATTTCCCGATTGGATTCCTACTCGGGCAGCCTCACCAGCATCCTGTTTGGGGATGCGCTCGGCGTTACCTGGAGCGACATTGCGGGGCAGTTAGTGGTCCTCGGGATTGTGGTGATCGTGTCCACTGTCCTCTATCGCCCTCTCATTGCGTTGAGTCTCTCCAAGGACAAGGCGGAGTTGCTCGGGATGCGTCCAGGGCTTGCACACGCGGCGCTGTTGGTGTTGATAGCGCTGGCGGTCATTGGTAGCTACCAATCGGTGGGAACGCTTCTGGTTTTTGGTCTTCTCGTTGGTCCGCCCGCTGCGGCAAGCCTGCTGTCTCGAACCATCTCCCGCATGATGCTGATTGCTGCGGTGATTGGTGTTCTCTCTGTCTGGATCGGGCTCACCATTAGTTACTACTGGGGCACAGCTGCCTCGGCGACGATGGCGCTGGTGCCGATTGTTCTGTTCTTCACTGTCTTGACAGTGAAGAACATTGTCGAATCCGCGAGAGCGCGGGTGAGCGCATGAGCGATGTGATCAAAGGACAGGACGTGGTGATCGTCCGTGATGGGCATGTTGCTCTTGCCTCCTCCACCTTCAGAGTTCCTGAAGCAGCAATCACCGCCGTGATTGGACCTAACGGCAGCGGGAAGTCCACACTGCTGCACGCAGCGACCGGTCTGTTGCCCCTGGAATCCGGAACTATCGAGGTTCTGGGAAAACCCCCCGTGGAGGCTCGAGGGGAGGTCGCCTACGTGGTTCAGCACATGAACGTCAATCCGGGAATTCCGATGACCGTGCGAGAGGTTGTGTCCATGGGTCGCTATCCCTCCGCAGGGCTCCTGAAGCGTTTGAGCGCAGCAGACAAAGCCCAGGTCAATGACGCGATGGCGCTGCTTCGTATTGACGATCTCGCTGATCGTCAGGTGGCCAGGCTGTCGGGGGGTCAGCGGCAGAGGGTTTTTGTGGCTCAAGCTCTCGCCCAAGACCACAGAGTCTTGTTCATGGATGAACCACTGACGGGTCTGGACATTCAGTCTGCACAGACGATCGACGACATCATGCACGAAGAACCCGCGCGCGGATGTTCGGTCGTGTTCACTACCCACGATCTCGAAGAAGCTCGCGCTGCTGATCACGTGATCCTCGTGAGTGGCTACGTTGTCGCCGATGGTGCACCGGAGGACGTGCTGACACCCGAGAACCTGGCCACGGCGTATGGCCTGGGATTGCTCCACCCCGAGAACACGGCAGGACTGGGGATAATTGATGACGCCCACGATCCCCACCACAGCCATGAGCAGGACAATGTGTGATGAAACGCAACACGAAGCAGCGTGAGGAAGTCTGGCAAGCGCTAGAGGCGACACCAGAGTTCGTGAGCGCCCAGGAGTTGCACCAGAAATTGCGCAGTACCGGTTCCACGATTGGCTTGGCGACCGTCTATCGGACTCTGAATGCGCTTGCCGAAGAAGGAAGTGCTGACGCGCTCAGCATCGAAGGGGAAAACCTTTACCGCGCATGTTCTCCTGGCCACCATCACCACTTGATTTGCCGGGAATGTGGAACGACTACAGAGATAGAAGCGGGTGAAGTGGAAGCCTGGGCAAAGTCCATTGCCCAGAAGCATGGGTACGCAGATCCCCAGCACATCGTCGACATCTTTGGGACCTGCCCCAGCTGCCATTCAGGGGTTGCTCCCAGCCCGTAGAGCGCGTACAGTAGGGGTTTGGTTCAGCCACCTAGAGCTGTATCTTGTGCGCACAGAGGCCTCTCTCTTCGGAAATAAGTCTCTGATTGCGTGCCGACAAGTGACCTTGGGTAGGACAGTAGTCCTACGGTAGCGATAACAGGAGGAAACATGGCAGCAGTCTGCCAAGTGACCGGAGCCACCCCTGGTTTTGGACACAACATCTCACACTCGCACCGCCGCACGAAGCGTCGGTTCGATCCGAACATCCAGAAGAAGACGTACTTTGTGCCGTCTCTGAAGCGCAACGTGACGTTGACGCTGTCAGTGAAGGGAATCAAGACCATTGATGCCCGCGGTATTGAGTCCGTCGTTGCAGAGCTACTCGCTCGTGGGGAGAAGATCTAATGGCTAAAGCACAAGACGTTCGCCCCATCATCAAGCTTCGTTCCACCGCTGGCACGGGCTACACCTATGTCACCCGTAAGAACCGTCGTAACGATCCCGACCGTCTGGTCTTGAAGAAGTACGACCCCGTAGTGCGTCAGCACGTCGAATTCCGCGAGGAGCGTTAAGCATGGCTAAGAAAAGCAAGATTGCGCGCAACGAACAGCGCAAGGTAATCGTTGAGCGGTACGCCGAGAAGCGTCTCGAGCTCAAGAAGGCACTCGTTGACCCGAACGGAACCGATGAGTCGCGTGAAGCAGCTCGTCTCGGTCTGCAGAAGCTTCCTCGCAACGCGTCTCCCGTTCGCGTCCGTGGACGTGACGCCATTGATGGTCGCCCTCGTGGCTTCCTGAGCAAATATGGCGTTTCCCGTGTCAGATTCCGCGAAATGGCACACCGGGGCGAATTGCCGGGCATTACGAAGTCCAGCTGGTAACTTTTTTGGTGGCTCGGGAGTGATTCTGGGCCGAGCCGAAATACCTACCAAGTCCGAGGAGGACAACGTTATGAATCGCTCAGAACTTGTTGCAGCAGTTGCTGCGCACACTGGCCACAGCCAGGCAGCAGTGAACGGCGTCGTTGACGCTATCTTCGCCGTGGTGTCCAAGGAAGTTGCCCAGGGCAACAAGGTCACCATCCCCGGTTGGGTTTCCTTCGACCGCACTCACCGTGCAGCTCGTCAGGGACGCAACCCTCAGACCGGTGCGACAATTCAGATCGCCGCATCCAAGAGCGTCAAGGTTTCTGCTGGTAGCAAGCTGAAGGCTGCTGTCAAGTAGTTTCTGACTCACTCACACATCAGGGACGACCACTGTTGGTCGTCCCTGATGTCGTTAACAGCTGAGTCATCGCCCTCAGGCCCCTCGCCTACACTTTTGATGTGACGACACGGTGGCCCCTTTCCTTTGTGGCCGTGCTCTCTCTCCTCGTCGGAGGGATGCTGGCAGCCCTCCTCGTGGGTTTGGCCGTTGGGGGTGGCGCTGAGCCTTTGCTCCTGGTCGACCCTGGTGACGTTGTCCGTTACGGGATTCCCAGCGCCAAGGCGCTCGTCCACCTCGGAGCAGCTCTGGCCATTGGCTCCCTGATGCTGGCGGCTTTCGCCCTTGCCCCGAAGGACCCAGGCTTTGATGCGTCGTTGGTGGTTGCTGCCCTTGGCGCAGCGCTGATGACGCTGGCTTCGGCCATCAGCGCCTTTTTGACGTTCTTGGCGATCTATCTGGAGCCAGTGACACTCACCCAGCAGTTTGGTGATGTGTTGTGGCTTTTCGTGGTGGAGACAGAGATTGGTCGGGCGTGGCTGATTTCGACGATGCTGTCGGCAATCGTGACGGTTCTCGCGCTCCTTGTCCGTTCACATACCGGTGTTTTCTTCACCGGGGTTGTGGCAGTGGCGTCGCTGTGGCCGCTAGCGGAACTCGGCCATGCGGCTGGCACAGCGAACCACGAGGCAGCGGTCAGTGTGTCCTTCACTCACAGCGTCTTTGCGGCGATGTGGGTGGGTGGACTTGCGATGGTGGCCATCCTTGGCTGGAGAGTTGATCGCACAGCGGTGCCCTTCACGAATGTCTTTCGCCGGTTCTCGACGATTGCGCTCGTGAGTTTTGCGGTGGTCGCGATGTCGGGTGCGACCAACGCGTGGCTGCGGATTGGTGAATTCCAAGGCTTGTTCACGCCGTATGGAGCTTTGGTGGTGGCGAAGATGGCGGCACTGGTGGTCTTGGGCTCAATGGGAGCGCTCTATCGTCTGCGCCTTATCCGTCGCATGGAGGGCGCAGTTGCTGGGCATAGGTCCCTCACGATGCGTCTTGTTGCTGCGGAGCTTGCCCTGATGGGAATTGCTACCGGACTGGCGAGTGCGCTGGCGCGAACTCAAACTCCTGTCCCCCAGGTTCCCGCCGCGGAGATTGCCCAGGCCACTCCAGCGGAGATTCTCACAGGGGAGCCACTGCCTCCCGAGTTCACGTGGGGTCGCGTCTTCACCGAGTGGCAGTTCGATGTGGTGTGGGCTCTGGTGGTCGTCTTTGGTTCGCTGTTCTACGTCTGGGGTCACCGTCGCTTGGCTGAACGCGGCGATAGCTGGCCGATCTCGAGGACCATCATGTGGGTCTCGGGAATGGTGATTCTGGGTCTCTCCACCAACTCCGGTCTTGCGGTGTACGGCACGTATTTGTTCAGTGTTCACATGGTCGCCCACATGCTCCTGTCCATGGCGGTGCCGCTGTTGTTGGTGTTGAGCGCTCCCGTTACTCTCGCGTCCAGGGCCATTGCCGCACGCAAAGACGGGTCTAGGGGGGCACGGGAGTGGATTCTGCTCGCTGTGCACTCGAAGTATTTGGCGGTGCTGGGCCACCCGCTGGTGGCGGCGGTAATCTTCGCGATATCTCTGATCGTGTTCTACTACTCGCCCCTGTTCGAATGGGCTCTGAGGGAGCATCTTGGACACCAGTGGATGATCCTGCACTTCCTCTTCACGGGTTATCTTTTCGCCCAGTCGCTGGTGGGGGTTGACCCCTCCCCGCATAACCCTCCGTATCCGTTGCGGCTCATCATCGTCCTCGCCACGATGGCGTTTCACGCGTTCTTTGGTGTGGGGCTCATTTACGGCACGGCCCTCCTGGTCCCCGAGTGGTACGGAGCGATGGGTCGTGAGTGGGGCTTAGACCCGCTGGCTGACCAACAGCAAGGCGGTGAGCTCGCGTGGGGTCTCGGTGAGATACCCACACTGCTCCTAGCGATCGTGGTGACCTGGTCCTGGAGCAAGAGCGACGACCGCAAGAATAAGCGGCGCGACCGCGCCGCAGATCGCGATGGGGACCGAGAATTGAACGCCTATAACGAGATGCTGGGGAATCTGGCGAAACGGGACGAGAAGCTCAGTAGAGGTTGAGCACCGGCTGATCGCTGGAGGTGCCGCGCACAACACCCACGACATCGAAGGGCTCTGTGTCACGAAACTCGGTGATCGTCCCATCGAAAAGCGACTGAACTTGCACGGTCACTTCCGCAAGCCCCTCGCTCGCCACCATCGTCCAGCTCGCCCGATCGGCCGAGAGCCTCAGTTCCACCTGGGGGTAATCCAGGATGGTCCACTGCGGCACCCCCATCACCCGGTCGGCAATGGACACCGCAAACGGGCACTCTGCTGGTTGTAACACGCCTTGGGCAACACAGCCATCGAGGTATGCCTCGAGAGCTTGTGTGGTGGTCTCCATCAATTGACTGGTGGGGGACACCACCAAGCGAACACCGGCAGCCGCTCCTACCTCGGTCACTGTTGACACCACTGGTTCTGCCTGAACCCATTCGGTCTCCAGCGTGGAGGTGTATCGACCAGGGACGAGCACCGTGGTGCGAGGAGGAACCCCAAGGTTTCCCACCTCGAGAAGAGTGCCATTCACGGTGACCCGTTGGTCCCCGATCACCGCGAACTGCAGAGAGGCCACCGGCTGACGAGTGAACCGCCAGGTGTCAAAAAACCACAACACCGGTTCGCCCTGAGTGACGACGAAGACTGTGGATTCAGTGTCATCGCCAAACTCATACTCCGCCTGAATAACCAACTCTCCGGTGGGCAGCGACGATGTCCCAACGATTCGAGGGTTGGTGAGTGACTCGGAGGCGACCGGCAGAATCTGAGGTGCACGGGTGAGCCCGGCGTGGCTCGCAGCGAGACCGTAATCGCTGGTCTCGAGAGCCCTGAGATACGAGGTCACAAAGCTGGTGGCTGAATACAGCGTGACATTGAGCGCTAAGACGGTGAGGAGCCAGAGTGCGACAACCCCGAGCGCCAGAAGCCCGAACCTCCGCACGATTGCCCACATAGATGCCATCCTAGGTTGGTTGACCTAGCGCGTTTTCGGTCACCTGATGAGGAGCCTGTGGTGAGTGACGTTGTCCTGAGTGACGAACAACGCGGGGTTCTCGACCAGATGGAGAACACCCTGGACCACGTGTTCATCACCGGTCGCGCGGGAACAGGCAAGTCCACCCTGCTTCAAGCTTTTGTGGCGAGCACGGCAAAAGTCGTTGCCGTGTGTGCACCCACCGGGGTAGCCGCGCTCGCTGTGGGAGGCCAGACGATTCACTCCCTGTTGCGCTTGCCGATTGGCATTATTGGAAAACGCGACTTGGGCTTCATCCCCAAAGAATCGCTCGCCGTCCTCGCAAACCTCGACGCCATGGTCATCGATGAGGTGTCCATGGTGTCTGCCGATGTTCTCGACGCTATGGATCGACGCCTCCGCCAAGCGAAGCGTCGAAGAAATACGCCCTTTGGTGGAATTCAACTCATCATGTTCGGCGACCCGTTCCAGCTAGCACCGGTGGTGTCGGGGCAAGCTGAGAAGGCGTACTACCAGGACCACTACCGATCCCCCTGGTTCTTCGACGCCGCCGTTTGGCGGGAGACCGAGATGGACACCTACGAGCTGGATACCATCCACCGTCAAGCCGACTCCGAGTTTCGAGCGGTCCTCAATGCGTTGCGGGAAGGGCGCATGGATCCTGACATGGGACGGATGCTCAACGAACAGGGGATGCGCGAGCCAGAGGACCCAGAGCTCATCACCTTGGCCACCACCAACCAGGCGGTCACCAGAATCAATTCTTTGGCACTGGAGAGACTTCCCGGCAAGGGCAAAATAGCTCAGGCCGCAATCGAGGGCGACTTTGGCTCAACCAGTGCTTATCCTGCTGACGAAGAACTCGTGCTGAAGCCCGGTGCGAGGGTGATGTTCCTGCGCAATGACACTCAAGGAACCGATGGCCCGCGGTTTGTCAATGGAACGCTCGGCACCGTAGTGAAAATCACGGACACAGTTACCGTCGATGTCGACGGGGAGAGTGTGCTGGTAGAGCCGGTGACGTGGGAAAAGGTCAAGTACGAGTACCAGAGCTCTACCAAGACATTAACTCAGGACGTCGTCGCAGAATTTACTCAATTTCCGCTGCGATTAGCGTGGGCAGTCACGATTCACAAAGCTCAGGGAAAGACCTTGGATGCCGCCGTCATCGACTTGGGTCCGAGAGCTTTTGCCCCGGGCCAGACCTATGTGGCGTTTAGTCGACTGACCAGCCTGGACGGCCTCTACTTGAAAAGACCTCTGACGCCATCGGACATCATCGTGGATGAGAATGTGGTGCGGTTCCTCGCCGAGGACCGCGGCACAAACCGCTTAATCTGAGAGCGAGTGACGGGAATCGAACCCGCGCCATCAGCTTGGGAAGCTGAAGTTCTACCATTGAACTACACTCGCGACGCCGACTCTGAGGCTGGTTGATGAGTCTACTAGTCTGGTCTCGTGCTTCTCTCAGACCGCGATATTCGTAGCGAACTTGACTCTGGCCGCATTGGCTTGGACCCCTTGGACCTCGACATGGTCCAACCCTCGAGCGTTGATGTTCGCTTGGACCGTTTCTTCCGCCTGTTTGATAACCACAAGTATCAACACATCGATCCCGCGATGGACCAGCCCGATTTGACGAGGCTTGTCGAGGTGGATTCCACAGAGGCATTTGTTCTTCACCCCGGAGAGTTTGTCCTGGGTGCAACGTTTGAAGTAGTGAGCTTGCCAGACGACGTGGCGGCTCGCCTTGAAGGGAAAAGCTCGCTGGGTCGCCTAGGTTTGCTCACCCACTCCACCGCAGGCTTCATTGACCCAGGTTTCTCTGGTCACGTCACTCTGGAGCTCTCAAATGTGGCAACGCTCCCCATTACGTTGTGGCCGGGGATGAAGATCGGGCAGTTGTGTTTCTTCCGCCTCACTTCCCCGGCGGAGCACCCCTACGGTTCAGAGAAGTACGGCAGTCGCTACCAGGGCCAGCGAGGCCCCACCGCGTCACGCTCGTTTAAGAACTTTCACCGCACGGACGTCTCAAAGCCATAAGGCTCACTCCACTGCTCCATCTGGTCTACTAGCCAGGGGCTAAAGGCAAACGGGGTGTTATGGACGGAGCTGTGGAGCGCACCGGGGTCAACCCATTGCCACTCGCACACTTCCTCCCCCAGGGGCGAAGGATCCGTCGTAGCGCGAGCCACAAAAACGGGACAGATTTCGTTTTCGACGATTCCTGAGGCATCCACAGCCCGGTAGCGAAAATCAGGGAGCGCTTCGGTGATGTCATGGAGTTCCAGACCCAACTCGTGCTGGGCTCTGCGTCGGATGGCACCTTCCATGGATTCGCCAGGACCAGGGTGACCGCAGGCCGAGTTAGTCCACACCCCCGGCCATGTTTTCTTGGAGAGCGCCCTCCGGGTGATGAGTACGTGTCCCGCGTCGTTGAAGATGTGACACGAGAAGGCCAAATGCAGAGGTGTGTCCGTGGTGTGGACGGTGGCTTTGTCGGCTGTGCCAATCTCGGCACCGTCCTCGTCTAGGAGGATGACCAGCTCTGAGGTTTTCATCGTCTACTCGCGCTACTGTGCAAGGGTAATAACTTGTGGTTGTCGCCTAAGTGCGACCAGCACAGCCTAGCCAAAAGGCATGGAAATATCCCTCGGGAAGGACCCCACTGTGGCGGTTGAGTTAGATACCCGGATTGATCTCTACACTCGGGTAGCCCAGGAGACCTCCCAGGGAGTGATCAAGCGCTATTCCACCTCGTTCGGTCTTGCCTCCAGGCTCCTGGAGCCTCGGGTTCGCACTCACATCGGCAATCTCTATGCCTTGGTGCGACTGGCTGATGAAATTGTTGACGGGGTCGCGGCTGAAGCGGGTGTTTCCACCGCCGAGGCGGGTGCCATGCTCGATGCGCTCGAGGCTGACACTGAGCGGGCACTCCAGGTTGGCTACAGCACCAACCTGATTGTGCACGCCTTTGCGAGCTCGGCTCGACAAGTGGGCGTTACCGCTGAGCTCACTCGTCCGTTCTTTCATTCCATGCGTATGGATCTCACGCAGACCGAACACACGCCCGAGACCTTTGACGAGTATGTCTACGGATCAGCCGAAGTTGTCGGCTTGATGTGCTTGGAAGCCTTCCTGGAGGGACGAGAGGTGCCAGAGACTGATCGTGAGGTCATGGTCAAGGGCGCTCGGGCCTTGGGTGCCGCCTTCCAGAAGGTCAATTTTTTGCGAGACCTCGGCGCGGATGTTCAAGCACTCGGACGAAGTTACTTCCCTGGAGTTTCCGTGGAAGAACTCGATGAGGACACGAAGCATCGACTCCTGGACGATATTGACCGCGACCTTGCCGACTCAGCCGCAGCGCTTCCTCTCCTTCCTGCGAGCGCCCGGCGCGCTGTCGCTCTGGCACACGTCTTGTTTGAGGCTCTCGGTGAGCGGATTCGGAAGACTCCTGCCACCGTTCTCCAAACTTCACGGATTAGTGTTCCTGACGTGACGAAAGCGGTTCTTGCCGTGCGCGTTCTCACCGGTTATGTTCCCTCCGCTCCTCGCAGTTTGAGAAAGGCTCCTCGTGTCTAAGTCAGTTGTCGTTGTCGGCGGTGGAATCGGCGGCATTGCCACCGCTGGCCTCTTGGCCCGGGATGGTTACCAGGTGACCCTTGTCGAGGCGCACGCTCGCTTGGGTGGTCGAGCCGGTTTGTGGGAGAAGGACGGGTTCCGTTTTGACACCGGACCGTCCTGGTATTTGATGCCCGAGGTTTTTGATCACTGGTACAAACTGATGGGTACCTCGGCAGATGAGCATTTGACGCTCACCAAGCTGGACCCTGGTTACCGCGTCTACTTTGAGCCTCAGGGTGGCACGAAAGCCGAGATTATTGATGTTCGCGCCAGTCGTGAAGACAACCTCGCTCTCTTGGAAGAGATTGAGCCAGGGTCCAGGGCGACGATGGAGAAGTACCTCGACTCGGCAAAAGAAACCTACGAGATTGCCAAAGAGTACTTCTTGTATACGTCTTTCCAGAGTTTGCGCACCCTGCTAGTGCCCGCAGTCTTGAAGCGCGTGGGGACGTTGTTCCGCCTGCTGACGACACCCATCATGACGTTCGCGAAGCGTCACACGAAGAATCCCAAGATTCAGCAACTCCTGGGATACCCCGCGGTGTTCTTGGGCTCCTCCCCCTACATTGCCCCCAGCATGTTCCACCTGATGTCCTACCTCGACCTCGAAGATGGGGTTCTTTACGCCGAGGGTGGGTTCACTCGAGTGATCGATTCGATGCGCACCGTGATCGAAGATCACGGGGTCACCGTGCTCACCCAAGCTCGGGTTTCTGCCATCACCACGGAAAAAAGATCAGGCAAGGCTCACGCAACTGGCGTGACCTATGAGGATTCCCACGGTGTTGCTCACACGCTCGAGGCTGACTTTGTGGTCTCGACGACGGATCTTCACCACAGCGAGACAAAACTTCTTCCCACGGAGCTTCAGACTTACCCGCAGTCCTACTGGGACAAGAAGATTGCGGGACCCAGTGCCGTCCTCCTCTACCTCGGGGTGAAGGGTGAGGTTCCCCAGCTGCTCCATCACACGCTGTTCTTCACGGAGGACTGGGACGATAACTTCTCCAAGATTTTTGCCGACAAGCCCACCGTGCCAAACCCTGCGTCACTCTATGTCTGTAAGCCCAGTGCCACCGACAGTGGGGTTGCTCCCAAGGGTCACACCAACATCTTCGTCTTGGTCCCGATGCCTGCCGATGTCAGCTTGGGCCACGGCGGAATTGACGGCTCCGGCGACAAGGAGGTGGAGGCGATTGCAGATCGCGCCATCGAGCAAATCTCTCAGTGGAGTGGCGCGAGTGACCTCGCAGAGCGCATTGTGGTGCGGCGAAGTGTGGGCCCGGCAGACTTCCAGGCTGACCTGAACGCCTGGATGGGCACTGCCTTGGGCCCTGCTCACACGCTCATGCAGAGCGCACTGTTCCGTTCGGGCAATGTCTCGAAGAAGGTGCAGGGCCTCTACTACGCAGGAAGCTCCACTATCCCGGGCATTGGCCTGCCGATGTGTTTGATTAGTGCCGAGGTGCTGGTCAAGAGGGTGCGAGGAGACGTGTCGACGGCACCCCTTCCCGAGCCTCTGATGCCGGTGTCCTAGGAGGAGTGATGTCCTTTCTCTACCTGGTGGCGTTGGTGACGTCGTTGGTGGGGATCGGCCTGTTGGACTTTCGACACAAGCTGGCGTTCTTCGGTGGCGCCATCCTGCGATCCGCCGCGATTATCGCGGTGTCGGTGGTGTTTTTTCTGGTCTGGGACGTAGTGGGTATTGCCACGGGTGTGTTCTTCCGAGGGTCAGGACCCTGGATGACCGGTGTTCTACTGGGTCCTGAGCTGCCCCTCGAAGAACTGTTTTTCCTGATGGTGCTCACCTACTCCACGTTGGTCTCCTACCTGTGGGCCACAAAGGCGCTCGAGGCGAGGCGGAGCGCATGACCTACTGGTTGATCAATATTCCCTTCCTCCTGGTAGCAGCGCTGGTGCTGGGTGCGGCGCTGGGTCGAGGCGTGGCTCCACGCGTACTTCCCTGGGTGATATCGGCTGCCATCATGATGACCCTGACGGCGGTGTTTGATAACGCCATCATCGGGACGGGACTTGTCGCCTATGACCCAGAGTTGCTCAGTGGAGTGATGATCGGGCTTGCACCGATTGAGGACTTTGCCTATACAGGGGCGGCACTGATGATGATTCCAGCCCTCTGGCACCTGCTGGAGCCCCGACCCAGGGAGAGCTCGTGAGCGGACTGCGAACGCTTGTGGTGAGCTCGCGCCCGTTGAGCTGGGTCAACACAGCGTTCCCTTTTGGGCTGACCTACTACCTCTATGTCGCTGAGTTTGACGCGCTCTTTGTCGTGGGGACTCTGTTTTTCCTTATCCCCTACAACGTCTTGATGTATGGCATCAATGATGTCTTCGATTATGAGTCGGACCTTCGAAACCCGCGGAAAGGTGGTGTGGAAGGCGCCTTGCTGGGCCCGGAACTGCATCGCCCCATGGTGCTTCTCTCCGCGCTCCTTCCGCTGCCTTTTCTGGTCCCCCTGATTCTCTGGGGGTCTCTCCTCTCGACTGGCGTGCTCGCCTTGGCGCTGTTCTTTGTGGTGGCCTACTCCGCGAAGGGCTTTAGATTCAAGGAGATCCCCTTTGTGGACTCCGTGACCTCGAGTCTGCACTTTGTGATGCCAGCGGTCTTTGCCATGGCTCTTGTTGATGCTGAGCTGACGGGATTGTCGCTCACCCTGCTCGCGTCTTTCTTCTTCTGGGGGATGGGGTCTCACGCTTTTGGCGCCGTCCAGGACGTGCTGGCGGACCGCGAGGCGGGAGTCGGATCCATTGCCACCGCGATTGGCGCTAAAGGTACGGTGCGCTTTGCCGTCGTGCTCTATCTGGTCGCTGGCCTCGTCGTGGTGGTCACCCCGTGGCCACTGCCCCTGATTGCGCCTGTTGCACTGCTCTATGTGGGCGCCCTCGCACCGTGGTGGTCCGTGAGCGATGAGGATGCGTGGAAAGCGAATCGCAGCTGGAAGTGGTTCTTGGGTTTGAACTTTGTTGCCGGTGCGGT
>JANQZT010000001.1:0-3777 GCA_030728325.1 Pontimonas sp. | reverse complement strand
CCTACAAACATCGCCAAAATCAACCCGGCCACCCAGAACATGGGGATTCCCAGGTCGACAAGGAAGAACACGCTCAACGTGCAGGCGACGAGACCGAAGACTGAGACAACAATCACGTTCTTGGGTCCGAAGCGATCATCGAGGCGGCCCGCAAAGATGGTGGAAATCCCCGCTACAAGGTTGAGGGCAATACCAAAGACGACGAGGTCGGTGAAGCTGAATCCGAAAACGATGCTGGCGATGACCGAGCCGAACACGAACACCGCCGAGAGCCCATCGCGATAGACGGCACTAGCGAGCAGGAACCAGAAGGTTGCTCGGGATTCCCGGTACAGGCGGGCGATGCTGCGACCCAGTTCCACGTAACTGCGCCAAAAGCCCACTTTCTCGACTGCGCTCAGCTTGGGGGGCTCGGGAACGTTGAGAAATATGGGGATGACGAAAATTATGGTCCAGATAGCGGACCCCAGGGCGACCAGTTGGAACGTTGAGGCAACCTCGCCATCCAGCACACCCCCCAGGATCAGGCCGACGACAAGCGCTAGTGCGAGGATGCCGCCGAGGTATCCAAATCCCCAGCCCAACCCCGACACCTTGCCCACTGTTTTAGGAGTCGAGATTGAGACCAGGAGGGCGTTGTAGTTGACACCCGCAATTTCGCCGAAGATGCTTCCCACTGCTATCAGTGCGACGCCAATCCAAAACCATTCGGCGCCAGGTTGAACTGAGGCAAGACCCAGCTGGGAGACGATGAGAAGGATGGTGAAGAGCAACAACTGGAACTTTTGGCGACCAGTTCGATCCGCTCGTTGCCCCAAGACCGGAGCCAGCAAAGCGATGAGGAGACCGGCAGCAGTAATGCCGTAGCCAAGATTGCTGGCGAGTTGTCCTAAAGCAGCCTCCTCACTTGCCGTCCCGACCACCGCGGGATCTATGAAGAATGTGCTGGTGAGGTAACTGGGGACCCAGACGAACGTCAGAAGAACGGTATTAAAGGGCTGGGTAGCCCAGTCCCAGAACGCCCACGACCACACTCGTCGGCGGGGAATGTCCTTCCCTTCGTTTCCTGCGAGGCCCACCACGGGCAACGCGTCGGTAGAGGTCAGGTAGGAGGGGGTGCCGGGTTTGGGCGAACCGTCATTGGTCATGAGAAAACCGTAGTCCTCCCGGACAAATTTTGGGTAAATTTCCGTCGTACTCTAGGGCTGGAGCTAAATATGAGCCGTGTCGACTCAGATTTTTGCTGAAAAACTTGACACGAGCCGACTCATATTGCAAAATTGAGTCACATCGACTCAGATTCGATGACATGACAGACAGTGAAGGAGCAGGCCAGATGGCACGCGCAGTAGGAATTGACTTAGGAACCACCAACTCGGTGGTGTCCGCACTGGAGGGCGGCGAGCCCACCGTTATTGCAAACGCCGAGGGGCTTCGTACGACTCCCTCCGTCGTGGCATACACGAAAGATGGCGAGATTCTTGTTGGAGAGACCGCCAAGCGCCAGGCAGTGACCAACGTGGATCGGACGATCTCGTCCGTCAAGCGTCACATGGGGACTGACTGGACCATGGAGGTGGATGACAAGAAGTACACGCCGCAGGAAATTTCTGCACGTATTCTTGCGAAGCTCAAGCGTGACGCTGAGCAGTACCTGGGCGAGTCGGTGACTGATGCGGTCATCACTGTCCCCGCCTACTTCAATGACGCTGAGCGTCAGGCCACCAAAGAGGCTGGTGAGATCGCGGGCCTCAATGTTCTGCGCATCATCAACGAGCCCACGGCCGCAGCTCTCGCCTACGGTTTGGACAAGGGTAAAGAAGACGAGCTCATTCTCGTTTTTGACCTCGGTGGAGGAACCTTTGACGTGAGCTTGCTCGAGGTGGGTAAGGACGACGAGTTTTCCACCATTCAGGTTCGCGCCACCGCCGGTGACAACCGCCTCGGTGGAGATGACTGGGACGAGCGCATCGTGGACTACTTGGCCACCAGGTTTAAAGAGACCACCGGTGTTGATGTGTCGAATGACAAGATTGCGAAGCAGCGACTCAAAGAAGCAGCGGAGCAGGCTAAGAAGGAGCTCTCGACCTCGTCGAGCACTCAAATCCAGCTCCCCTACCTGTCGCTCACGGAGAGCGGTCCCGCCAACCTGGACGAGTCACTGAGTCGTGCCAAGTTTGAGGAGCTCACCAAAGACCTTCTGGAGCGCACCAAGCAGCCCTTCAACGACGTGATCAAAGAGGCGGGCGTCAAGCTTTCCGACATTTCCCACGTCGTGCTGGTCGGTGGATCCACCAGGATGCCCGCCGTCACCGCCTTGGTGACCGAGCTCACTGGTGGCCAGGAGCCCAACAAGAGCGTCAACCCGGATGAGGTTGTCGCCGTGGGAGCAGCTCTGCAGGCCGGTGTTTTGATGGGGGAGCGCAAAGACGTTCTCCTCATTGACGTCACGCCCCTGAGCCTCGGAATCGAGACCAAGGGTGGCATCATGACCAAGCTCATCGAGCGCAATACCGCCATCCCCACCAAGCGAAGTGAAACCTTCACCACGGCGGATGACAACCAGCCCTCGGTGTCAATTCAGGTGTTCCAGGGTGAGCGTGAGTTCACTCGTGACAACAAGCCATTGGGAACCTTTGAGCTCACCGGTATCGCACCGGCTCCTCGGGGAATTCCGCAGGTAGAGGTCACGTTCGACATCGACGCGAACGGAATTGTTCACGTGTCCGCTAAGGACAAGGGAACCGGGAAAGAGCAGTCGATGACCATCACCGGTGGATCCTCGTTGCCCAAGGAAGACATTGAGCGCATGGTTCGTGAAGCTGAAGAGCACGCTGCAGAAGACAAGCAGCGCCGCGAGGCAGCCGAAGAGCGCAACCAGGCCGAGCAGCTTGTCTACTCCGTCGAGAAGATCCTCAAGGAAAACGACGAGAAGCTGCCCGAGGACGTCAAGTCCGAAGTCCAGGCTGATGTCGATGCCCTGAAGTCAGCTCTCGCTGGCGAGGACGATGACGCGCTGAAAAAGGCTGTTGAGGCACTCTCTGTGAGCCAGACCAAACTCGGTGAGGCGCTGTATCAGGCTGAGCCCGAGGCAGGTGCTGCCGAGGGTGAGCAGACAGCAGATTCCAGCGACGACGAGGACATCGTTGACGCCGAGGTTGTGGACGACGACACCAACGACAAGAAGTAGGTCTCATGGCACGCGATACAGAACCTCAGCCCGGCGGGGACGAGGAACCTCAGGAGCCACTGTTCACGGATAAGCGTCGTGTCGATCCAGAAACCGGAGATGTCCGTCCCGAGGCAGCAGATGCTGCCTCGGACGAACTCTCCGAGGACGATATGGCCCTGCTTCAGGAAGCGGAGCGTGATTTGGTGGCGGAATACCGTGACCGAGCCGCACGTGCCGAAGCCGAGTTGCAGAACTTCCGCACCCGAGTGGAGCGCGATCGTCAAGCAAATCGAGAAATCGTGATTGCTGAAGTGATTCGGTCTTTGCTTCCTGTGATGGATGATCTGGATCGTGCTGAAGCGCACGGCGATTTGGCGGGAACACCGCTGGAACTGGTGGCACAGAAATTGCGCTCCAGTTTTGAGCGTTATGACGTCAAGCCGGTGGGTGAGGTCGGAGACGCCTTTGATCCTGCCGTCCACGAGGCCATGGTGCGCATTCCTGAAGCGGGAGCGCAGGGGGAAACAGTTGCTGAGGTCATCGAAGGTGGTTACACCCTCGGTGAGCGTCTCATCCGTGCCGCCAAAGTTGCGGTGAAGGTTCCA